>JADLBN010000092.1 GCA_020847675.1 Burkholderiales bacterium
ACACCCGCGTTCACGTTGCTGTCGTTGCCTCCCCCGGCTTCGATCCAGCCGTGCACCGACGGCAGGTACTCGGACTCGCGCGCGTCGAGCGCGTCGAGATAGCGATCGATGCTGATCCGGACCGAGGGCGGCGGATCGGCGGCGAGCACCGTCGCGAACTCGCGCCGCGCGGACGCGTCGTCGTCGGCGTGGAAGTAGGCGCGCGCCAGTTCGAGCCGCGCGCGGGGGTCGCCGGGGTGTTGCAGCACGTAGCGCTCGAGCGAGAGGACACCCTCCGCTGCGCGGCCGATGTCGACGGCGGCGATGCCGCACCACAGGTCCGACTGCGGCGCCTTGATGCGGTCGACCGACTCGCACATCGGCCACGCGTCGATCGAGTGGCCGGTCTCGACCAGGAAGCGGATGGCCTCGACCTCGGGACCCTGCGCCCGAAGCGGCGGCGCGGCGATCGCCGCGAGCATTCCTGCCGCGATCACGGCGAACCTTGCGACGCGGTGGGCGTTGGTCGCCATGGGGCGCGCCGATCATAGCACCCGCCCGCAGCGCCGGTCACCCCGGCGTCCTGCCCGGAGGCCGTGTGCGCGAACTACGGGAGCACGCGATCGATCGTCACGACGATGCCGCGGGTACCCGGCGCGACGGCGGGGCTGCGGCCTTCGAGGTCGCCGGGCGAGGGCGTGGCATTGCCCTTCTCCGAGACGCGAGCCTCGACGACCACCTCGCGCGCGAGCGACAGCCGGTGCTCCGGCGTCATCGCCATCGAATCGTCGAGGGCGAACTCGACCGGCAGGTCGCCCGCCGCGCGCCGCAGCACGGCAAGCGGCAGCCGCGAGCCCTGCGGGTCGCGCGCGTACACGAACAGCGTGGCACCGGGCGCAACGCGCGAAGCCAGCGCCGGCGCGAGGACCACGCGACCCGAGACGCCCGCCCGCGCGGCTGCGGTCGGTTCGGCAGCGGGCGGTGCGGCAGCGATCGGTGCACTACCCTCGATCTGCGCGATCGTCTCCCGGATGCCCTGGGCGTCCTCGCTGCCGGGCGGAACGACCGCGAGAAGGCGCCGCCAGTAGGCGACAGCCGCCTTGTCGTCGCCGCGCTCCATCGCGGCGGACGCCGCGAGCGCCAGCGCCTTCGGGTGCTGCGGATCGGCGGCCAGCGCCTCCTCGACGATCCCGGTCGGTCGGCCCGCGAGCCTGCGATCCTGCGCCATGGCGAGCGCGTCGGCCCAGTCGGCGAGCGCGTCCGCGTCGCCGGGTAGCCGCGCGGCCGCCTCCTCGAACGCGTGCGCAGCCTCGGGGTAGCGCTGCAGCGCGTTGAACGAACGCCCGAGCAGGAGCCACCCCTGCGGGTCGGTCGGGTTCTCCTTCATCCGCTGCGCGAGCCGTTCGACCATCGCGACGATCTCGGCGTCGGTGAAACGCTTTCGCGCCGCGTTCGCTTCGAGCGCGTCGGGGCGGCCCAGCACGAGGTAGGCGACGAGCGCCGCGGCAGGGACGATCGCGACGATCGCGATCGCGGCGATCCACGCGGATCGGCCGGCGTGAAGCGCAGGTGGCGGCGCGTCTCCCGCGAGTTCCGCTCCGAGCCGCGACACGAGTTCGGATCCCGCGGCGTCGCGCTCGTCGGAGGTGATCGCGCCGGCCGCGACCTCGGCGTCGAGTTCGTGTTTCCGGTCGCGGTAGATCGCGGCTGACGCGTCTGCAGCGGCAGGCCGCTCGCGCGGCGCGCGCGCGCGGAGGAGCGGCCAGACGAGCGCGGCGAGTGTTGCCAGGACGAGGGCGAGCGCGAGGCCCCAGAAGAGCGTGCCTGTCGGCATGGATCGGACCGGGCGGATGCGCCGGCCGTCGAGGGAATCGGCGATTATAGGGGAGTGCCCCGGGGACGCCGGTTTCCATTTCCCGCGCCTCCCGATACACTGGCCGCGCCCCCTCCCGCACCGCTGCGCCCAGCGCGCGCCCCGCCGCCATGCCCGACTCGAACAAATCGCTGCACGAGGCCTCGCTCGAGTATCACCGCACGCTGCCGGCGGGCAAGATCGCGATCGCGCCGACCAAGCAGTTGTCCAACCAGCGCGACCTCGCGCTCGCCTACTCGCCCGGCGTCGCCGCGGCCTGCCAGGAGATCGTGCGCGACCCCGCGGAAGCGCGGAGCCTGACCGCCCGCGGCAATCTCGTCGGCGTCGTGACCAACGGCACCGCGGTGCTGGGGCTGGGCGCGATCGGCGCGCTGGCGGGCAAGCCGGTCATGGAAGGCAAGGCGGTGCTGTTCAAGACCTTCGCCGGCATCGACTGCTTCGACATCGAGCTCGACGAGCGCGACCCCGACAAGCTCGTCGACATGATCTGCGCGCTCGAGCCCACGTTCGGCGGCATCAACCTCGAGGACATCAAGGCGCCCGAGTGCTTCTACATCGAGCGCGCCTGCCGCGAGCGAATGAAGATCCCGGTGTTCCACGACGACCAGCACGGCACCGCGATCATCGTCGGCTCGGCGATCGTCAACGGCCTGCGCGTCGTGGGCAAGAAACTCGAGGACGTGAAACTCGTCTGCTCCGGTGCCGGGGCCGCGGCGCTCGCCTGCCTCGACCTGCTCGTGTCGCTCGGCGTCCGTCGCGAGAACATCTGGGTGTCGGACATCAAGGGCGTGGTCTACGAGGGCCGCCGGGAGGAGATGGACGAGCACAAGGCGATCTACGCGAAGGCGACGCCCGCGCGCACGCTCAAGGACATCCTGCCGGGCGCCGACGTCTTCCTCGGGCTGTCCGCAGGGAAGGTGCTGAAGCCGGAGTGGCTTCCGCTCCTCGCCGAAAGGCCGCTCATCCTCGCGCTCGCGAACCCCGAGCCCGAGATCATGCCCGACCTCGCGAAGGAGGTGCGCCCGGACGCGGTGATCGCCACCGGCCGCTCGGACTTCCCGAACCAGGTCAACAACGTGCTGTGCTTCCCGTTCATCTTCCGCGGCGCGCTCGACGTCGGCGCCACGACGATCAACGAGCCGATGAAGCTCGCGGCGGTGCGCGCGATCGCCGACCTCGCGATGGCGGAGCAGTCGGACATCGTCGCGCACGCCTACAACCTCGAGGACGTCCGCTTCGGCCCCGAGTACCTGATCCCGAAGCCGTTCGACCCGAGGCTCATCGTGCGGATCGCGCCGGCGGTGGCGAAGGCCGCGATGGAGTCGGGCGTCGCGACGCGCCCGATCGAGGACTTCGACGCCTACTCGCTGCGCCTCACCCAGTTCGTCTACCACTCGAGCCTGCTGATGAAGCCGATGTTCACCGCGGCGAAGCAGGCGCCCAAGCGCATCGTCTACGCCGAGGGCGAGGACGAGCGCGTGCTGCGCGCGGTCCAGGTCGTGGTCGACGAGGGCCTCGCGAAGCCGATCGTCATCGGCCGGCCCAACGTCGTGCAGCAGCGCATCGAGCGCTTCGGCCTGCGCCTCGCGGCGGGCCGGGACATCGAAATCGTCAACCCGGAGCAGGACGACCGCTTCCGCGAGTACTGGAACGAGTACTACCGGCTGGCCCAGCGCCGCGGGATCTCGCAGGAGTACGCGAAGATCGAGCTGCGCCGCCGCAACACGCTGATCGGCGCGCTGATGATCCACATGGGCGACGCCGACGGCATGCTGTGCGGCACCTTCGGCACCCACCAGATGCACCGCCGCTACATCGACCAGGTGATCGGCCTGCGGCGCGGCGTGAAGACCTATGCCGCGATGAACGCGCTGATCATGACCAACCGCACCGTGTTCATCGCCGACACCTACGTCAACGCGGACCCGACCGCGGAGCAGATCGCCGAGATCACGACGCTCGCCGCCGACGAGGTGCGCCGCTTCGGCATCACGCCCAAGGTCGCGCTCCTGTCGCACTCGAGCTTCGGGACCAGCGACCATCCCTCCGCGGTGAAGATGCGCCGCGCGCTCGCGATCGTGAACGAGACCGACCCCGACCTCGAGATCGACGGCGAGATGCACGGCGACTCGGCGCTGTCCGAAGCGGTGCGTGCGGCCGTGTTTCCCAACTCGCGCCTGAAGGGCGAGGCGAACCTCCTGGTGATGCCCACGCTCGACGCAGCGAACATCTCGTTCAACCTGCTCAAGGTTTCCTCGGGCGGGGGCGTGACGCTCGGGCCGATGCTGCTCGGCGTCGCCAAGCCGATCCACGTCCTCACGCCGTCGTCCACCGTGCGGCGCATCGTCAACATGACGGCGCTCACCGTGGTGGACGCGAACATCGAGCGGCAGCGGGCGCTGATCTGAGGCTTCGCGGCGGCGGTCCGGGTTCGTGCGGGCGGTGCCCGGTCGCGCGGCCCGTCCGAACGGCATCGGACCCGGCACCCGCGCGCGCCGGACAGCTTTCGCACCCACGGAAGCGCGCTCTGGTGCAGAATGCGCGTTGCCGGCGCACGGCCGGGTCACGGACGACGGGAGATCACATGGGTAGCGGGATCGCGGCGGCCATCAGGGTCGCCGGCGCGCTGGCGCTCGCGGCCATCGCATGGGCGGCGCCGGGTGCGGCGGGCGCGCAGGACACGAAGATCAAGTTCCAGCTCGACTGGCGCTTCGAGGGCAACGCGGCGCCGTACCTGCTCGCCAAGGCGAGGGGCTACTTCGCGCAGGAGAAGCTCGACGTCGAGATCGACGCCGGCAGCGGCTCGGGCAACGCGGTGAACCGGGTGGCCTCGGGCGCCTACCAGATGGGTTTCGCCGACCTCGCGTCGCTGATCGAGTTCGTCGGGAACAACCCGACCGCGCCCAACAAGCCGGTCGCGGTGATGATGGTCTACGACGCGACGCCCGCGGCGGTCTTCGCGCTCAAGAAGTCGGGCATCCGCAAGCCCGCGGACCTGCAGGGCCGGAAGATGGGTGCGCCTGTTTTCGACGCCGGGCGGCGCGCGTTCCCGATCTTCGTCAAGGCCAACCACCTCGACGCCTCGAAGATCGCGTGGACCGCGATGGACCCGCCGCTGCGCGAGACGATGCTGCTGCGCGGCGACGTGGACGCGATCACGGGCTTCTACTTCACGAGCCTCCTCAACCTGAACCGTGGCGGCGCGAAGGACGAGGACATCGAGGTGATGCCCTACGCGCAGTTCGGCGTCGACCTCTACAGCAACGCGATCATCGTCTCCGAGCCGTTCCTGAAGGAGAAGCCCGAGGCGGTGCGCGGCTTCCTGCGCGCGCTGACCACGGGCCTGCGCGACACGCTGGCCGACCCCGACGCCTCGATCCGCTACGTGAAGGAGCGCGACCCGCTGATCGACGAGGCGCTGGAGAAGCGCCGGATGCGCCTCACGATCACGAGCGCGATCGCGACCCCGATCACCAGAGCCGAAGGCGTGGGCGACGTGAAGCCGCAGCGGCTCGCGAGCATGGTCGATCAGGTGTCGGAGGCGTTCGCGCTCAAGAATCCGGTCAAGCCCGAGCAGGTCTGGAACGGCAGTTACCTGCCGCCGCGCGCCGACCGGATGATCGTCCCGAAGTAGCCGGCGGGCCGCGCCGCGCCGCGCGAGGCGGGGCGGCACGGCTCGACTCCGCGTGACCTCCGCCGCAGCGACCCCGTTCGTCGACTTCCGCAGCGTCTGGCTCGCCTACGAGGGCCAGGACGCGTTCGCGGTCGAGGACCTGACGCTGTCGATCGCGCCGGGCGAGTTCGTCGCGATCGTCGGGCCCTCGGGGTGCGGCAAGAGCACGTTCATGAAGCTCGCGACCGGACTCAAGGCGCCCACGCGCGGCGAGATCGACGTCGAGGGCGCGAGGCTCACGCGCACGCTCAAGATCGCCGGCATGGCGTTCCAGGCGCCGACGCTCCTGCCGTGGCGCACGACGCTCGACAACGTGCTGCTGCCGCTCGAGATCGTCGAGCCGCACCGCTCGGCGTTCAAGCGCGAGCGCGCGGCCTACGTGGAGCGCGCGAAGGCGCTGCTCGCGACCGTGGGTCTCGGAGGCTGCGAGGACACGTTCCCGTGGCAGCTCTCCGGCGGCATGCAGCAGCGCGCGTCGATCTGCCGGGCGCTGGTGCACCAGCCGAAGATGCTGCTGCTCGACGAGCCCTTCGGCGCGCTCGACGCGTTCACGCGAGAGGAGCTGTGGTGCGTGCTGCGCGACCTGTGGGCCGCGCAGCGGTTCACCGTGATCCTGGTGACGCACGACCTGCGCGAGGCGGTCTTCCTCGCCGACACCGTCTACGTGATGAGCAAGCGGCCCGGGCGCATCCTCGCGCGCCGCGAGATCGACCTGCCGCGCCCGCGCGACCTCGAGATTACCTACAGCGAGGCGTTCACCGACCGTGTCCACGAACTGCGCGAGCGCATCGGCATGGTGCGCAAGGCGTCCTGACCGGTGGCCGCATCGCGCAGCCGGCTGGAGTCCTGGGCCCCGTGGCTCCTCTCGGCGGTCGTGCTCGTCGTGTGGCAGCTCGTGTGCTGGGCGTTCGACATCTCGGATTTCATCTTTCCCTCGCCGGTGCAGGTCGCGCGCTCGCTCGTCGAGTACGCGGGGCCGATCGCGGGGCACGCGTGGAAGACGTTCTGGACGACGATGGCCGGGTTCGCGATCGGCGTCGCGGTCGGCGTGCTGCTCGGCGTGATCGTGGGATCGTCGCGGTTCATCTACAGCTCGCTCTATCCGCTGCTGGTCGCGTTCAACAGCGTGCCCAAGTCGGCGTTCGTGCCGATCCTCGTCGTCTGGTTCGGCATCGGCACGGTTCCCGCGATCCTCACCGCGTTCCTGATCTGCTTCTTCCCGATCGTCGTCAACGTGGCGACCGGGCTCGCGACGCTCGAGCCGGAACTCGAAGACGTGCTGCGCGCGCTGGGCGCGACGCGGCTGGATGTGCTGACCAAGGTCGGCCTGCCGCGCTCGCTCCCGTACTTCTTCGCCTCGCTCAAGGTCGCAATCACGCTCGCGTTCGTCGGCACGGTCGTTTCCGAGACCGTCGCGTCGAACGACGGGATCGGCTACCTGATGATGTCGGCCGGCTCGTCGATGCGAATGCCGCTCGTGTTCGCCGGGCTGTTCGTGATCGGCGTGATGGCGATGGCGATGTACGAGTTGTTCGCGGTGCTCGAGCGGCGGATGACCGGCTGGGCGCATCGCGGGCAGGCCGCGGCGACCTGAGCGCGGCGGCGGCTCCGCGCGAATGTCCGTGACGGGGTTCGCCGGAGGGCCGGATTCGGCGGTACGATGGCGCCCGGAGACGCCGCCGCCCGCGCATCGCGTGAGCGCGCGGTGAGGGATCGACCGTCGTCCCATCTGCGACCCAATGCGAGGACTCCCATGCGGATGCAGCGCTCCCACCCCATCCTCGGACTCCTGGTCCTGTTCGCGTTCGCACCGGTCTCGGTGCTGGCGCACGCGGGCCACGGCGACATCGCGGGGCTCGGCGACGGCATCCTGCACGTCACCTCGGGCCTCGATCACATGCTCGTCGCGGTCGCGGTCGGCATCTGGAGCATGGCCTATCCGTGGAAGCGCGCCTGGCTGCTCCCGCTGGCCTTCGTGACCGCGATGGGCGCGGCGGCGTGGATTGGCGTCGGGCGCGAGCGGATCGACGTCGCGCAACTCCTGGTCGTCGCGTCGCTTGTCGTGCTTGGCGTGCTCATCATGCGCGCGAACGCGTTCTCGGTCGCCGGCGCCGTGGCGATCTGTCTCGTGTTCGGGGCGATCCACGGCTACGCCCACGGCACCGAAGCGGGGACGAGCGGCGACTACCGCGCGTTCGTCGGAGGGCTCGTGCTGGCCACGGCGATCCTCCACCTCGCCGGCATGGCGGTCGGCATGATGGTGCGCCTGTCGTCGCGCCACGGAATGCGTGTCGCAGGCGCGGTGGTCGCGGCCGCGGGTCTGTGGTTCGCCGTCGGAGTCTCGATGTGACGGCGGTGCGGTACCGATCCGTCGGCGCGCCGCCACCTCGCGCGCCCTCGCGATGAACCGCCTCCGCCGCTACCTGCTCCAGCACCTCGGGCCCGGGCTCATCACCGGCGCCGCGGACGACGACCCCTCCGGCATCGCGACCTACTCGCAGGCCGGCGCGCAGTTCGGCTTCGGGCTCCTGTGGAGCGTGTTCCTCACCACGCCGCTGATGGTGGGCATCCAGGTAGTCTCGGCGCGCATCGGGCGCGTGACCGGGCACGGCATCGCCGCGAACATCCGCGACCACTATCCGCGGCCGGTGCTCGCGTCGGTCGTCGGCCTGCTCCTGGTCGCCAACACGTTCAACATCGCCGCCGACCTCGCGGCGATGGGCGAGGCGCTGCAACTCGTCGTCGGCGGCCCGCAGCACGGTCACGCGCTCCTGTTCGGGGTCGTCGTGCTGCTGATGCAGTTGTTCCTCCCCTACCAGCGCCTCGCGCCGACGCTCAAGTGGCTCACGCTCGCGCTGTTCGCGTACGTCGCCGTCCTGCTGACCGTGCGCGTGCCGTGGCTGGACGCGCTCGAAGGCACGCTCCTGCCGCGCCTGACGTTCGACCGCGACTACCTTATGCTCCTCGTGGCGGTGCTGGGCACGACGATCAGTCCCTATCTCTTCTTCTGGCAGGCGTCGCAGGAGGTCGAGGAACAGCGCGCCCGCGCTGGCGACCTGCCGCTCAGGCGGGCGCGCGAACAGGCGCGCGAGCACCTGCTCCGAATCCGCGCCGACACCTGGTTCGGCATGGCGTTCTCGAACGGCATCGCGTGGTGCATCATGCTGACCGCCGCGGTGACGCTCCACGCCGCGGGCGTCACGCAGATCGCGACGTCGACTCAGGCCGCGCAGGCGCTGAGGCCGCTCGCCGGCGACTTCGCGTTCGTCCTGTTCGCGCTCGGCATCATCGGCACCGGCCTCCTCGCCGTGCCGGTCCTCGCGGGCTCGGCGGCCTACGCGGTCGCCGAATCGTTCCGCTGGCCGATCGGTCACGCGCTGAAGCCCGCGGAGGCGAGGGGCTTCTACGGGATCATCGCGTTCGCGACGCTCGTCGGCGTCGCCATCGACTTCACCCCGCTCGACCCGATCCGCGCGCTCTACTACGCGGCGATCGTCAACGGTGTCGTCTCGGTACCGATCATGGCTGTGATGATGCGCATGGCGGTGCGCTCCGACGTGATGGGACCGTTCGTCGTCAAGCGGCGGCTGCACCGGCTGGGCTGGCTCGCCACCGGCTTCATGGCAGCGGCCGTGATGGTGATGTTCGGCTCGTTCGTCGTGTGAGCGGCGTCGTTCAGGCGTTCGGGATGCCGCGCTGCCCGGCCATCCCGATGATCGACAGGAACTCGCGGCGGGTGCGCGAGTCGGCGCGGAACGCGCCCACCATGCGGCTCGTGATCATCGACACGCCGGCCTTGTGCACGCCGCGCGTGGTCATGCACTGGTGCGCGGCCTCGACGATGACTGCGACACCGCGCGGCTTCAGGTTCTCCTGCAGCGCGTCGGCGATCTGCGCGGTCATCTTCTCCTGGATCTGAAGCCTCTTCGCGTACACCTCGACCAGCCGCGCGAGCTTGCTGATGCCCACGACGCGCCGGTCAGGGAGGTAGCCGATGTGCACCTTGCCGATGATCGGCACCATGTGGTGTTCGCAGTGGCTCTCGAAGCGGATGTCGGAGAGCACGATGATCTCGTCGTAGCCGTCGACCTCCTCGAAGGTGCGCGCGAGGATCTCGTGCGGGTCGTTGCCGTAGCCCTGGAAGAACTCTTCGTAGGCCCGGACCACGCGGCCGGGAGTTTCCAGCAGCCCCTCGCGCGTCGGGTCGTCGCCGGCCCAGCGGATCAGCGTGCGCACGGCCTCCTCGGCGTCGTGGCGGCTCGGGCGGGCGTGCGGGGAATGCCTGCCGTTGGAGCGCGAGACGGCCTTGCGGACCTTGCTGGGCGGGCGGGTGGGGCGGGCAGGGCGGGGCATCGGAGGTTCCCTCGGAATCGGCGTCGGATGGACAATGGATGCCGCGCGGGCGCCGCGCGTTCCCGCAAGCGTAGCGTATCGGCGCCTTCGGGTCCGTCAGGTAAAATCCGACCCGACGGAGAGGTGGATGAGCGGTTTAAGTCGCACGCCTGGAAAGCGTGTGTAGGCTAATACCCTACCGCGGGTTCGAATCCCGCCCTCTCCGCCAACGGTTTCATGGGGAGATCTCCCGCTTCCGCGCTTCGGCGTGGACCAATCGTGGACCCATCTGATCCGTCTCGGGTTGGCGGCCCCCGACGGGAACCGATGCAGGCTCACCGGTTCAGAAGCCCAGCGGTCCCCTCCAGCAGGTCCAGCATTCGCCATCGAACCGACCGTTCGGAAACGCGTAACGGCCGACGTCGCGGCAAGTGAGGCCCAATCGTGGCGGTGATGCGGGGTTGCGACGGCTCAGTGCGGCATCCGGCCCTCTTCGCTTGCCTGTTGCGCCTCGACCTCCGCCTGCCTGCGCGCTTCGATGCCGCAGACGTAGGCGCCGAAGGTTCGCAGGATGTCGCCGGCGGCGCCCACGCCGTTGTGGACAGCGATGTTCGCGAGCGTCCACGCGAGGTTGTCGGCGAGTTCGGACATGTGCCGGTGCTTGGCGGCGTCGGCGAACATGGCCGCGCAGGTCGCGAGGTAGCGCTGGTCGGCAGCCTCGGACGGTGTGCCGTCGGCGAGCCTTGGCTTCGGCGCGGACGCGCCCTGCGGTTCGTCGGTCGCGCCCCGGGTTTCGCTGGTCATGGCATTCTCCACGGAAGAATGATGCGCGATGCAGTGGCTCAGGACGTGAGCCCGCCACGCCGTCCGTCGCGCGGGGGACACTCGCCGCCGTCGCGGCCGAGCGCCAGGCCCCGGCCGAAGGCGTCGCAACCGGGGATCGCCGCGGTCGCGTCGAGCGCGAAAGCGAGTTCCATCGCGATCTGGCGGCCGTCGTGGTTCGCGAGCCGGACGCGAAGCGCGAGCTCGACCCTTCCGTAGTACCAGCCGATCGGCTCCGGCGAGGCGCTGAAGCGCGCCCAGAACGCCGCGCGATCCTCGCTCGCGCGAACGTCGTGCAGGATCGCGCGCGCGTTGTGCAGCTTGTCCGCGGCGCAGACGAGGCGCGCGCCGAGGCTCGCCTCGTCCATCAGGTGCTCGACGTACCTGGTCTTGCGCGGCGCCCAGTCGGGCTTGGGGTCTTCGAACGTGTCGGTGCACTCCTCGACGATCCTCGCGACGGTGTCGCCGAAGCGGGCGCGGATCTGCCCGACCATCGCGTAGCCGCCCTGGTCCTCGGGCGCGTCGTGCAGGACGGCCGCAACCGCGGCGTCCTCGTCGCCGTCGTGCTCGATCACGAGCGAGGCCACGGCGAGCAGGTGCGACAGGTAGGGGATGCGCGTGCCCTTGCGCACCTGCGCGCAGTGGGCGACCCGCGCGAAGTCGACCGCCTCGGTGAAGCGGTGGGTCAGCAACGGACTCGGAAGGTCTGACATCGTTTCGCTCCTCGCCGGACACGGCCGATCGATCCGGCGCGCCGTCGTGCCCGTTCCGGCGCGGGCCGGTGCCGCGGCGCGGCGCTCGTGACGCCGGCCCGGCGTTTCCTCCGCGGCGCCTTCGCGCCGCGTCCCGCAACACCTTCATCTCCGGCTGCTAACGGCCGGCACCACGATCGTCAGAGGGTCGGGCCCGCGAGAGCCCCGGCGCCCGGACGGACGCCGTTCTGGGTCTGACGCTTTAGCTGCACTTGTGAGTCGCCCGCAAGTGGTCGGTAAATCGGCGACGCGCAAAACGAAACAACCCGCTCGGCAGCAGCCGAAGCGGGTTGCGCTTCCGCTTCGGCGGTGGGTCTTCCGGCGTCCGCAAGCAGGGAGCTTAATCGACGCACGGATGAATGGTACGCCGTCCGCGACGCTGGAGCCATGGTCCGGGGCCTCCGTTCGTCGGCGCATGCACGAAGGCGACCGTGCGCGCGCGCCGATCGTGCGCCTGGCGACGAACGGCGCGAGGAGGCTCATCGCATGAGCCCCTCATCCGACATACTCGACCGGATGACCACCACGCCCCTCGACGATTCGATTCCGCGCCCGCGCATCCCGGTGCTCTTCGCGCACGAGCAGGTCGCCGAACCCCAGCTCGCCTCGCCGTCGGCCAGCAAGCCGCGCGACGTGGTCCTGCGCTGGCAGCAGCGCGGCTACCCGATCGACCTGCTGCGCCCGCAGCCCGCGGAGCCGGAGGATCTCTACCGTGCCCACGATCGCACCTACGTCGACGCCGTGCTCGAATGCCGCGAGCTCAACGGCTTCGGCAACCGCAGCGCTTCGGTCGCGGCGTCGCTGCCGTGGACCAGCGGCTCGATGCTCTCGGCCGCGCGTCACGCGCTCGCGGGCGGCGGCGTGGCGTGCGCGCCCTGTTCGGGATTCCATCACGCGCACTGGGACGCCGCCGCCGGTTTCTGCACGTTCAACGGCCTGATGGTGACCGTGCTGGCGCTGCGTGCCGGGGACGGCGCCCGCCGTATCGGCATCCTCGACTGCGACCAGCACTACGGCGACGGCACCGAGGACATCATCGTGCGCCGGCGCATGCACGACGGCGTGCGCCACGTCACCGCGGGCCGCGACTATCCGCGCCACGCGGCCCGCTTCCTCGCCTCGCTCCCCGGCATCGTCCGCTCGTTCGCCGATTGCGACCTGATGCTCTACCAGGCAGGGGCCGATCCGCACGTCGACGATCCTCTCGGCGGCTATCTCGACGACGAACAACTCGCCCGGCGCGACGCGATCGTGTTCGGGGAGGCGTGCGCGATGGGATTGCCGGTGGCGTGGAATCTCGCCGGCGGTTACCAGGAACCGCTCTCGAAGGTGCTCGACGTCCACGACCGCACGATGGCGGCCTGCGTTGCCGCATACTGCTGACGGGGCCGCCATGCGCCGCACGCTATCGAAGTCGCGACTCGCCGCCTTCCGCCAGTGCCCGAAGCGGCTCTGGCTGCAGGCCTTCCGGCGCGACCTCGCCGTGATCGATCCCGGCGCGCAGGCGCGGTTCGATGCCGGTCACCGTGTGGGCGAGATCGCCCGCGCGCTTCGACCCGGCGGAACGCTCGTCGGGCACGTGGACGACCCCGGCCGGGCGTTGCAGGACACGCGCGAACTCCTGGCCGACAGCGGCGACCGCCTGCTGTTCGAGCCCGCGCTGAAAGCCGGCGGCGTACTGGTCCGCGCCGACGTGCTCGAGCGCCGCGACGGCCGCTGTCGGCTCGTCGAAGTCAAGTCGTCGACCTCGGTCAAGCCGCCGCACCTCGAGGACGTCGCCATCCAGTCGTGGGTGATCCGGGGCTCGGGCCTCGCGCTCGAAACCGTGACGCTCGCGCACGTCGACAGCACGTTCGTCTTTCCCGGCAACGGAGACTACGAGGGCTTGTTCGTCGAGGCGGACGTCACCGACGACGTGCGTCCGATCCTGGAGCAGGTGCCGCGCTGGGTGAACGAGGCGCAGCGGATGCTCGGCGGCGGCATGCCGGTCCGCGACATCGGGGCGCACTGCACGCAGCCCTACGACTGCGAGTTCTTCGCGTGGTGCAGCCGGCACGAGCCCGAGTATCCGGTGTCGATCCTGCCGCGCGGCGGCGCACTGGCGGCGGATCTGCGCGCGGAAGGGCTGCGCGACCTGCGCGAGGTGCCCGAAGCACGCCTCGACAGCGCGACGCAGGTCAGGGTGTGGCGCGCGACAAGGGCGGGCAAGGCGGAGGTCGACCCCGCCGCAGGCGACATGCTCCGCGGCCTCGGCTACCCGCGCGCGTACCTCGATTTCGAGACCATCGCGCCCGCCGTCCCGCTCTGGGCCGGTACGCGTCCGTACCAGCGCATCCCGATCCAGTGGTCGTGCCACGTCCAGTCCGAACCGGGGCGCCTCGTGGCTCTGGGCGAACTCGCGGTCACCGGCCTCGATCCGCGGCGCGCGTTCGCGGAGTCGCTGGTTCGCGCGATGCCGCCCGATGGGCCGGTGTTCGTCTACAACGCCGCATTCGAGCGCGGCGTGCTGAACGAACTCGCCCAGGCGCTGCCCGACCTCGCCGCGCCGCTACAGGAAATCGCCGATCGGCTGGTCGACCTCCTGCCGATCACCCGCGACCATTACTACGATCCCGCGATGAAGGGCTCGTGGTCGCTCAAGGCGGTGCTGCCGACGATCGCGCCGGACCTCGACTACGCGAACCTCGAAGGCGGCGTGCACAGCGGCGGCGACGTCGAGTCGGTCTACGCCAGGATCCTCGACACCGCGACGGAGGCGGGCGCACGCAGCGATCTCGAAGCTGCGCTGCGCGCCTACTGCGAGCGCGACACGCTGGCGCTGGCGAGGCTCGTCGCGTTCTTCGAAGCGCTGCCGTCCGCCTGATCCGGCGCAGCAGGCGAAAGCGGCCCGCACCAGCGATGGCCGAAAAGGCCGACCGGAGGGCGGCGCGGTCTGGCGCGTCGAGCGACCCGCGCTCACCTCACAGGTGATAGTCGCCGCTCGCCTCGGGCTGGCGCACGACTTCGAGCACGCGCAGGTCGAGCTTGCGCCCGCCGGGCACCTGCCACGCGATCGACTGGCCGACCGACAGGCCGAGGAGCGCGCTGCCGACCGGAGCGAGCACCGAGATGCTGTCGGCGGCTCCCGCCTTGTCGGGGTAGACGAGCGTGAACTGGTACTCGGCGCCGCTCGAATCGTCGACGAACCGGACGGTCGAGTTCATCGTCACGACCTGCGGCGGGACGTCCTTCGGGTCGACCACGTTGGCGCGGTCGACCTCGTCCATCAGCGCGTCGATGCCGGGAAGGTGGCCGTAAGCCTTCGAGCCGAGCAGGCTCAGGAGCCTGGCCTGGTCGAGGCTCGACAGGATGATCGGCGGCATGGATTTCATGGGGGGCTGGCCTCGCTTGCGTCGTTCGGGAGGACCGGTGCCGGTCTCCAGCGCCCGATTCTACCGGCATCGCGAAAGGTGCTTCCGGGGGGCAGCGCATTCGGGCCGGGATCCGTTGCGCGCCCGTCAATGCGATACTTGCGGTCGACGCCGGTCGGTTGGCCACGAGCCGCGGCGGACCGATCCGGCGATGCCGAAGCGGCGTTCGGCCGATCCGCGTTGGGGTTCGTGCGCCGGCCGCGACGCGGACCACCGAATCAGCCTTCGCGACGACCGCGAGGGCACGGGTTTCCAGCCACGGAGTTCTCCGCTTCCTTTCACGCGATGACCCGACCCACGCTCAAGCTCACAAGGCCCGTCGCGCCGGCCGCGACGACGCGGACGCCGTCCTCGCGCGCGCTTCGCGCCAGGCGGGGCGACCGCCGTCCGGGCGCGCAGGTCGTCGCGGCCCCGGTGGAGCCCGCGCCCGCGGCGCCAGATGCGGCAACAACGTTGTCCCATTCCGCGGCAGCGTCGCAGATCGCGACAGCGTCGCGGACTGCAGCGCCGGCACAGGCCTCGTCGCACTCCGGATCTCGGGAGACGGGCGCTTCGCATCCGGGCAAGCGGCGAGCAGGGCCGGCGGCCGGCCCCGCACCGGAATCGGGGGATCGCCGCCGCAAACGCAGCAAGTCGGGCGCGGGGCAGCGCGCGGCGCGCGATGCCCGCGCGGAAGCCCGCGGAGAGGGCAGGCACGCAGGCGGCGGCGCCTTCGGCTCGCGCGGCGGTACTGACGCGAGACGCGCGCGGAACGCTTCGCCGCAGGCATCGAGCGCGTCGCCGCGCCGTCCGCACGAGCGGCGCAGCGGCCACGGCCCTTCGACCGGCTCGCCCGCGGTGCCGGTGCAGGCCCGGCCGGCGCATCCTCCCGCGGCACGCCACGAGAATCCCGACGATCCGCGCCTGTCGAAGCGGATGAGCGAACTCGGCCTGTGCTCGCGCCGCGAGGCCGACGAGTGGATCCGCAACGGCTGGGTGCGCGTCGACGGCAAGGTCGTAGACACGCTCGGAACGCGCGTTCCGGTGCGCGCGCAGATCACGATCGAAGAGGCCGCGTCGCACGAACAGGGCGAGCGCGTCACGATCCTGCTGCACAAGCCCATCGGCTACGTGTCGGGCCAGGCCGAGGACGGCTACACGCCGGCGTCGGTGCTGATCACGCCGGAGAACCGCTGGTCCGGGGACTCGTCGCGCGTGACGTTCAGGCCCGCGCACCTGCGCGGGCTCGCCCCGGCAGGGCGCCTCGACATCGATTCGACCGGGCTCCTCGTGTTCACGCAGGACGGCCGCATCGCGAAGCGGCTGGTCGGCCGCGACTCCGAGGTGGAGAAGGAGTACCTGGTGCGCGTCGAAGGCGCGCTTCCGGACGAGGGGATCGAACGGCTGCGCCACGGGCTCGTGCTCGACGGCGTCAAGCTCCGGCCCGCGAAGGTGTCGTGGCAGAACGAGCACCAGTTGCGCTTCGTGCTGCGCGAGGGCCGCAAGCGCCAGATCCGGCGTATGTGCGAGCTGGTCGGCCTCGACGTGACGGGATTGAAGCGCGTGCGCAGCGGCAGCGTGGCCCTCGGAGCACTGCCGGTGGGACAATGGCGCTACCTGCGGCCCGACGAGCGGTTCTGAGAAAGAGCAGGGTCAGAATAGCAGGGCACAGACTCGATTGTTGGACCCGTGAGCCCACGCACTCCGACCCCACCCCTGCGGACTGTGTGCAGGTGAGGTCGGAGACGAAACGTCGCATCGTCGACTCCCGCGTGGGTTCGGAAGCGAACTTCGCCTGATCCATCCCCGCCCCGGGTTCGCAGATTCCTTCAACGCCGACAGCGCCCCGCCGAACGATCCTCCCCATGAATGATCTCGAAGCCTTGCGCGTGCGCCTGCGCGCGTTCGCCGCGGAACGCGAGTGGGAGCAGTTCCACTCGCCCAAGAACCTCGCGATGGCTCTCGCCGCCGAGAGCGGCGAACTGCTCGAAGTGTTCCAGTGGATGACCGAGGCGGAGTCGCGCGCGCCCTCGCCGCAGGCCAAGGATGCCGCGGCGCTCGAACTTGCCGACGTCCTGTTCTACCTGGTTCGGCTGGCCGACGTGCTGGGCGTGGATCTCGCCGCCGCCGCCGAGCGCAAGCTCGCGCAGAACGCGCAGAGGTACCCGGTCGACAAGGCGCGCGGGTCGAGCCGCAAGTACACCGAGCTCTGATCGCGTGGACGCGCCGCGGATCGAGTGGACCGAGGACGGCGCGCTGCGGCAGGCGCGCTGGCGCTCCGAGCGCGGCGCGCCGCCGCCGAAGCGCGTCATCGTCGCCGACGACACGCTCTCCGCCGACGCTGCCTTCGACCTCGCCACGCAGGGAACCGCGCTCCTGTGGCGCGGAGACTTCCAGAATGCGCGCCAGCTCCTCGTCGCGCTCGCGCGGCGCGTCGACCGCCCGCCGAAGAAGTCGCGGCGGCGCGGGGCGGTTGCGGCCCGAGAGGCACGAACGACCCCGGAGACGTTCCACGCGGTGCGCCTCGCGCGTTCGCAGCGCGCGCGCACGCTGGGCATGCTGCTCGTTCCGCTCGGAGCGGCCTCCGAGGTGCCGCTGCGCCGCGCGCCGGACCTGCGGCAGGCCTGCGAGGAGGCCTGGGGCCCGCCGGACGGCGCGCCCTCGGTCGCGTCGCTGCGCGAACTCCAGGGCCTCGTCGGCGCGCACGAGGGGCGCCGCACCGGCATCGAGGTGCCGGCGCTCGGCGCTCGCATCCACCCGCACTACGGCGTGTTCGCGCCGGTGCGCGGCGAGTACGTCGACCTCGTCGCGCGCGCGCCGCTGCCGGACGCGTTGAAGTCGAATGGCCTCGCGTTCGACGTCGGCACGGGGACCGGGGTGCTCGCGGCCGTGCTTTCGCGCCGCGGCATCGCGCGCGTGATCGCCACCGAGAACTCGCCGCGCGCGCTCGCCTGCGCGCGTGAGAACGTCGGGCGCCTGAAGCTCGCGGGTCGCGTCGAGGTGGTCGGGGCGGACCTCTTCCCGGAGGGCCTCGCGCCGCTCATCGTGTGCAATCCCCCGTGGGTGCCCGCGCGGCCGTCCTCGCCGCTCGAGCGCGGCATCTACGACGAGGGCAGTGCGATGCTCAGGGGTTTCCTGCGCGGTCTCGGCGCGCACCTCGCCGCGGAGGGCGAAGGCTGGCTCGTGCTCTCCGACCTGGCCGAGCACCTGGGCCTGCGTTCGCGCGAAGAACTGCTCGCGTGGATCGCGGAAGCCGGGCTGAAGGTGATCGGCCGCGAGGACATCCGGCCCCGGCATCCGAAGGCGGACGATGCGGACGATCCGCTCCACGCCGCGCGTGCGGCGGAGGTCACGTCGCTCTGGCGGCTTGCGGCGGGGTGAGGGAGAGGCTCGTCGCTGCACGGCCCGGTGTTTCCGGATCCGGTCCGCGACGAGCTCGGGCGCGGGGCGCCGCCGAAGGACGCGGCGGCCTCCGTTGCGACCCCATGGCCGAGGAACCGTTCCAGTCCGACGCAACGGCCGGACCCCGCCTCACTTCGGCGGAGGCGTCCCGAACTGGTAGAGCGAGTGGCAGGCGACGCAGTTCGACAGGATGCCCGACAGGTGCTCCAGTGCCCGCCTGGACGGAATGCCCGCATCGGCGTCCGTCGCCAGCGTGTCGAAGCCGCCGTGCGTCGCGAACGCGAGCTTCTTGAACTCGAGCGGCAGCTTGCCCATCAGGCCCGCCGGCACGTCGTGCGCCTTCCCGGCGCCGAGATCGCGGCTCGCGGCGGCCACCGCCTTCATGTCGTCGCCCGCGAGTCCGACGGTGATCTGCTGCAGGCCCGCGACGAAGCCGCGCATCTCGCGCAGCACCAGAGCGCGCTCGGCGGGTTCCAGCACGATCATCGTGCGGCCGTCGTCGCCCTTCGCCGTGGATCCCGCGACGAGAAACTTGTAGACGAGCGCGCCGATCACGATCAGCAGCACGGCGACGATCGCCCACAGGATCCGGTTCTTCGCGGTTTCGTTCATCGGTTCACCCCGATCGGATGGCCTTGCGGTCGGGCGGCACGCGCCGCAAATGGACAACAGGCACGCCCGGGCGCCGCACAGGCTGCTATCGTAGCGCGTACCGAACCCGCGCGATCACCCTTGCGACAGAGTGGTCGCGAGCAACTTTCCGGCTCACCTCGAAAGGAGCGACCCCCATGGAACACGCGATCTTCCCCGAAGTCTCGAAGGACCTCGTCGACAAGCGCCGCGAGCTCGCGCCCGAGATCTACGGCGCGTTCCGCACGTTCAACCAGCGTGTATTCGCCGACGGAGCGCTCTCGTCGAAGACCAAGGACCTCATCGCCGTCGCGGTCGCGCACGTGACGCAATGTCCCTACTGCATTCGCGGGCACACCGCATCCGCGCTCAAGAAGGGCGCGACCGAGCAGGAGGTGATGGAAGCGATCTGGGTAGCCGCGGAGATGCGCGCGGGCGGCGCCTACGCCCACTCGCTCCTCGCGCTGGACGAGATGGCCAAGGCGCGCGAGGCGTCGGGCGCATAGCGGGTTCGATCCGGACGCTGGTCCGGTTCAAGCCGCGGTGCGGGAGGCGGTTCCGCGCGCCGGACCCCCGGCACCGGGACGCGCGGCGCCCGTCAGCCGCAGGCGCCCACGAACCCGCAGTCGGTGCAGAAGTCGCAGCCGTCCTTGCGGATGAGCGACTTGTTGCCGCACTCGCTGCATTTCTTTCCCGGCAGCGTCCTGAGCGCGGACTTCCCGAGTTCGGCCTCGGGCACCGCGAGGATGCCGGCGTGCTCGACCGGGAAACCCTGCTCGGTCAGGATGCCCAGCATCGCGTAGCGGTGGATCATGAGCTGCGCGAGATAGGCGATCGTCGACGGGTAGAGCTGCGACTTGTTCGAGCCGGGCGTGCGTGCCATGAACGCGCCGTTGGGCTCGCCGTAGTTGAGGAGCTTGCGCAGCTTCATGCCGATCCACGCCGGGTCGTAGACGCGCATGTCGAGCGAGAGCGCCTTGCACAGGCCGTCGAGCACGCGCGGGTACTCGCCCGACAGCCACATCGAGTACGGGCGCCGCTGCCCGTCGGGCATCACCAGTTCCTTGAGGAACAGCACGAAGTCGTCGCCGGTCGCGTGGTTCAGCACGTCGACGGTCCACGAGAGCGTGCCGTCGGGGCCGGCCTTGGGCTCCTTGGTGCCCATCAGCGCGTCGACCACCGGCGTCGAGCCGCCCTCGCCCGAGAACGCGCCCAGTTCGTTGCAGCGGTAGCGGATCAGCCGCGCGAAGCCCGACACGAGGCTCGGCACGCGGACCTTGCGCCCGTCGGGCGGCATCGCCATCTCGAAGCCGTCGTCGCCCACCGCCTTCTGCAGCGCCGAGAGCTTCATGTCGAGCCACGCGCGGTCGTCGGTGCGCATATCCATCGACAGCGTTTTCGCGATCGCGCCCAGTCCCCGCGGCTGCTCGGCGCCGTTGATCCACACCTCGAACGGGTACGGACTCGCGTGGTCGATGTGGCCGATGAACACCGCGAAGTCGCCGAGCGGGTGCCGCACGACGTAGGTCCAGCACGGATTGCCGTCGGGCAGTTCCGGGCGCCCCGGCCAGCGCAGGCTCGCGAGCGGCGGAGCCACCGGGCGGTCGAGCCGGATGCGCCGGTCGGGGTCCGCGACGTCGAGGTCCTCCTTCGCGGACGCGGGCGCCGTGGGCGAGGCGACTTCGAGCACCGCACCCAGCACGTCGTTGGGCCGGTAGGTCGTGATGCCCTTCAAGCCCGCCTTCCACGCCTCGAAGTACAGGTCGGCGAACGCGTCGAACGGGTAGTCCGCCGGCACGTTGACCGTCTTGCTGATCGCGGTGTCGATGAACGGCTGCACCGCCGCGCTCATCCGCATGTGGTCGAGCGCGGCCATGTCGAGCGCGCTCACGAACGCCGGCGAGAGCATCGCGCAGCGCCGGCCGTCCGCGTCGGTCCAGACGCTCCCCGGCGTGCGGCCCGCGGCCGGGTCGAACGGCACGACCGCGACGTCCTCGCCGATGCCGTGGTGCAGCTTGAACGCGCGGAACGCGTGATCCTCGACGACGAACTCCTTCATCGTGTCGTCGGGCATGCGCTTGCGGCGCACGTAGGTCCAGCTGAACGGCGGCTCGATGCCGTTCGACGCGTTGTCGGCGAACGCGAGCGAGATCGTGCCGGTCGGCGCGATCGCGGTCAGGTGGCTGTTGCGGATGCCATGCTCGCGGATCGCCTGCTTCACCTCGTCCGGCAGCCTCGACGCGAAGCGCGGGGCGGCGAGATAGGCTTCCGCGTCGAGGAGCGGAAACGCGCCCTTTTCGCGCGCGAGCCCGACCGAAGCGAGATACGCGGCGTCGCGCATTTCCTCGGCGATCCGTGCGGCGAGCGCGCGGCCTTCGTCCGAGTCGTAGCGCAGGCCGAGTTCGATCAGCGCGTCGCCCAGCCCGGTGAATCCCAGGCCGACGCGGCGCTTCGCCATCGCCTCCGCCCGCTGCTGCGGCAGCGGCCACGCCGTCGCGTCGAGCACGTTGTCGAGCATCCGCACCGCGACGCTCACCGTCGCCGCGAAGCCGTGGAAGTCGAAACGCGCGTCCGCGGTGAACGGGTGGTGGACGAAGCGGGTGAGGTCGACGCTGCCCAGGTCGCAGCAGCCGTAGGAGGGCAGCGGCTCCTCGCCGCAGGGGTTGGTCGCCTCGATCGTCTCGCAGTACGAGAGGTTGTTGTCGCGGTTGATCGTGTCGATGAACACCACGCCCGGCTCGGCGTGGTCGTAGGTCGAGCGCATGATCTGGTCCCACAGCGCGCGCGCCCGCATCGTCCGGTACACCCACTGGCCGTCCTCGCGCTCCCGGGCGCCCTCGGCGATCAGATCGGGAGCGGGCGGCGCGCGGTGGACCAGTTCCCAGTCGAGGTCGTCGCGCACGGCGGCGACGAACGCGTCGGTGACGGCGACCGAGAGGTTGAAGTTCGACAGCGCGCCCTGGTCCTTCGCGTGGACGAAGGCCTCGACGTCCGGGTGGTCGCAGCGCAGGATGCCCATCTGCGCGCCCCGGCGGGCGCCTGCCGACTCGACCGTCTCGCAGCTCTGGTCGAACACGCGCATGTAGGACAGCGGGCCGCTCGCGCGGCTGTTGGTGCCGCGCACGTGCGCGCCCTGCGGCCGGATGCGCGAGAAGTCGTAGCCGACGCCGCCGCCGCGACGCATCGTCTCGGCCGCCTCGTTCAGGGCCACGTAGATGCCGACGCCGTGCTCGTCGCCGGAGATCGAATCGCCGACCGGCTGCACGAAGCAGTTGATGAGGGTCGCCTTGAGATCGGTGCCGGCGGCCGAGTTGATCCGGCCACCCAGGATGAAGCCGTTCTCCTGCGCCCGGTAGAACGCTTCCTCCCAGCGCTCGCGCTGGGCCGGCGCCTCGATGGCCGCAAGCGCGCGCGCGACGCGGCGGCGCACCGCCTCGACCGTGCGTTCGCCACCCTTCGCGTACTTTTCGAGCAGCACCTCCTCGGAGATGGCCTGCGGCGGAAGGGCGGCGGATGGTGCCGCGGCGAGAGTTCGGGGATCGTCGAGTTTCATTCGATGCGCAAGCGGCAGGGCTGGAGGTGGTCGAAAGTGCGGTGCGAGACCTGCAATGATCCCATGATCCGCAATCGGCGTGGGCGGACGCCGAATATTCGACGACGTCCGCTTCCCGATCGGAGCGAGGGCCGCTCGGAGGCGTGCGACGCGAGGGCATCAGGCCCTTGCCGGTGACCTCCGGCCGCGGACCGGCGGCGCAAGCACGGCGGCCCCGGCCGCGGCCGGGCAACGCGAAGCGGTGCGGGCGCTGCGGGGCGGCCCGCCCCGCGCGTCAGCGGACGATCACGTTGCGGAACTGCCAGGGGTCGTCGGCGTCGACGTCCTCGGGAAAGAGGCTGTCGCCCCGGTTGTCGAGCGGCGTCCAGTCGGTGTAGGCGCCCACCAGCTTGCCGAGATAGGGCTCCTGGATCGACAGGATGCGATCGTGGTCGAGTTCGTCGGCTTCGACGACGCCTCGACGCGGATTCTCGATCGCCCAGATCATCGCCGCGACGACGGCCGAGGTGACCTGCAGCCCGGTCGCGTTCTGGTAGGGCGCGAGCGAGCGCGCCTGGTGGATCGTCAGGTGGCTGCCGTACCAGAACGCGTTCTTCGCGTGGCCGTAGAGCAGCACGCCGAGTTCGTCCATGCCGTCGACGATCTCGTCGTTCATCACGCGGAGCTTCTCCGGATGGCGGAGGTTGTTGCCCTGGAACTCGTGCAGCGACAGGATCGTGTCGTCGCAGGGGTGGTAGGCGTAGTGGACGGTCGGACGGTAGACCGCCTCGCCGTCCTTCTCGATCGTCAGGTAGTCGGCGATCGAGATCGACTCGTTGTGGGTGATCAGGTAGCCCTGGATCGGGCCGGCGTTCGGCGTCCACGAGCGCACTCGCGTCGTCGCTCCCGGCCGCGTGAGGAAGATCGCAGCTCGGCAGCCGTGGTCGTGGAACGTCGCCTCGGCGGGGATGTGGCGCTCGTGCGTGCCCCAGCCGAGTTCGGCGGGCTGCAGTCCCTCGGAGAGGAATCCCTCGACCGACCAGGTGTTGACGAACTCGTGCGGGCGCTTGGGAACGTCGGCCCACTGCGTGTCGCGCTCGGCGATGTGGATGCCCTTGACGCCCAGGTCGCGCGAGAGCTCGGCCCACTCCTCGCGGCAGGTCGGGGCGACCGTGTGCCCGAGGTCCGCGGCGAGGCGCACCAGCGCGTGCTTGTACAGGTGGCTCACCATGCCGGGGTTCGCGCCGTGCGCGATGATTGCAGTCGGCCCGTCGCGATGGATCCCGCGCACGCTCTCGCGCAGCGCGTAGTTCGTGCGCATCGACAGCGGCTTGGAGCGGTCGAGATAGCCGCCCGCCCACGGTTCGATGCAGGTGTCGATGTAGAGCGCGCCGATGTCCTTGCACAGTCCGATCAGCGCCGCCGACGACACGTCCACCGACAGGTTGACGAGGAAGCCGCCCTTGACGAGCGGCGTGAGGACCTTGCGGTAGTTGTCCGGCGTCAGCGCGTTCTTGATGAAACGCACGCCCTCGAGCTCGGCCAGGCGCCGCGCGCTGTCGTCGGGGTCGATCACGACGATCTTCTTCCGCGGGGAAGCAATGTGGCGCAGGATCAGCGGCAGCGCGCCCTTGCCGATCGAGCCGAAGCCGATGATGACGATCGGACCGTTGAATTCCGCCGTGGCGGGCGAGAGCTGCATCGTGGGCGTTTCGGGGAGCGGAGGCGTGATCACGTCGTCGTCGCGGGGCCGGTGCCGGCCGTCGGGCGTTGGGGGAAACCCGGACTATACGATGGGCGGATCGCCTGTCCGGTGCCAGGCTAACGGTCGCGTGCCGCCGCGGAGCGTGGATCCCCTGCGCGGGTCACCACAGGCGCATCCCATGAGCCTGCCGTTGCGTTACCATTCGAACGCTGGCCGTCGTGATTTAGCCCCAATTGCCGCGACGCTAAACAACGAAGCTAAACGGGGCGCTCGCGCGGTCTTCCGATCGCGCCTCGCAGCGAGGAGTGCACGATGTCCGAAACCCCGAAGTCGAACCGCCGTGGCCGCAATGTGCCGTCCAGGGCACCGCAGGATTCCGTTCCCGGATCCCGACCGCAGGCAACCTTGCGCGATCCGGCGACCGGCCGCTATCTGGATGCCATCTACGACCTCGCGTGCGACGCGCAGGCGAACGGACGGATGAGTCGGTTCACCGACGTCCTCGCCTACTCGCTCGCCCTAATCGCGCGCGACAGCGGCAGTGGAGGAGCCGGCGACGTGCTCGAACGCCTGGGCTGGCATCTCTCTCGCCTGAGTGACCTGGACGCGGCGCGCCGTGAAGCGGCCCACGCGCGGGAAGAGGGGTGCGTTCCGCACTGACGCGGGAGATCGACGGGTGCGCGGCAGCGAACTGGAGCGTCGCGACCGGGGGATCGTCTAGCCGCCGCGCTGGCCCGTCGTCTCGTTGGAGGGTATCGGGCGCGCAAGGTTCCCCGGCTCGCGCGCGCGGCGGCCCGACATCGCCGACCCCCAGAACGAGAAGTAGCTCCGGGGCGGGAACCG
>JADLBN010000093.1 GCA_020847675.1 Burkholderiales bacterium
CATCGCTATAACGGCAACGGCCAAACCATTGGCAAGATCAACAAGAGCAAGAACACCGGAAGCCACATGCTTCGATTCAAGGCGACGATCCGTGGCTATATTCCGCCAGGATGTGCCGCAGGAACCTCAGACATCTGTCTGCCAGGTGATGCGGGCGTTCACTCGGGCGTCTTGCTAGCAGCACAGTGGTCGGGCGTACGGCGCATGGTATTCCTCGACCTGCATGCCGCTGGAGTTCTCTACAATACAACTCCGGAACACGCCAAATGGAACTGGCCAATCTACGAAAGCATGTTCTGGCCAGGCGGGGACATTGCAATCCTCAACGCTGGGGCCATGAGCACCAACTGCGGCTTCTCCGTGCCCACCCTCCCCACAAACAACACGCAGGTCACCTACGCCTTGAACATGTCAAAGATTTTCAAGTGCGCAAGCGACCTCGGCCTCTTCACTGCATCGATGCCTGCGGGCGGGATCGACGTAGAATCGGTGGATTGGTTTGTCGAGGCAGTGGGAACAGCGGGCGGCACGTGGATTGCCATTGACGACCCATCAATCGGCAGCTAGCCAATTGAGCGTTTGGTGACTTGGCTGCGCAAGAGTCAATCAGTACCGCCAAGTACCGGCACCCTACGCTTCGTGCTTGGCAACACCAAACCAGATCATCCCATCTCGATGGCAAATTGCATCGATGGCCGCTATTGCCAATCGATCGACCACATTGCCGGAGAGGCGTGTGTATAGCTCCCATGCCCGGCGCTCATACACAAGCTTGAAACCGCGCTCCTTCAATGCAGCTTTTGTGTTGGCAAGATCGAGCATCTCTTCCTCCGGTGGAGGTGCCAATTCCAGGTAACGGCTTAAGGCTGGGAGGCTAGGTGCGTTCCACCATCGAACAAGCGGAGGCTCCGCCGTTTTGGTAACAATCGGTTCCGCAAAGAGCAACACGCCGCCCGGCAGCAATCGACGCGAAACGCCTGATAGCACGCGCGCCAACTCGTCCGATGCAAGATGGTGCAAGAAGCCTACGCACGCCACTAGATCGAAACGTATCTCACATTTCTCTACAAACTCAATCACGTCGCTATGGACGAATTCCGCGCGAGCACCCAGCGATCGGAGATTGGAGCGTGCCTGCAAAAGCATACCTTCGGAATGGTCGACCAAAAGTACCCTGTCGAAGTAGCTCCCGAACCGGGCCGACATGTGCCCTGTCCCCGCACCCAGATCGAGCATCGCGCTTCGACCGTTGGGTAGATACTTCGCCGTCTGGGCGAAAATCCTGGAGCTCAGAACATCCCGTGGAACGTTCACGAGCGCGTCGTAGTGCGGGGCAACCGCATCGTGATGGATCCGATCCTCGACCGAATGATCGGGTTTCACTTGGGTATTCCTGAAAGCAAGCAATCTGACAATCGTGCACCAAAGGTTGTGGGCTGCATGATTTGACTCACCGTCGTCGCGCTCTGCCCGAACAGCACCGAGCGCGCCATTGTCGTCGGCAATGGACGTCGCCGTGCTGAACGGGTAGTGAATCCAACCCTCCGACGCGCAGTCGTGAGCAGTGTAGCGTTTCGTGACGGGCCCGTCGACGGGAAGCTGGGGTGATCAGAGGTCCCTGCGGCACCCCGGCCACGTCAATGGCGAGGCATTCCTGCGTGAACTCGTCGACCAGCGTCAGGCATTTGAGCTGCTGACCGTTGGCGCAGGCGTCGAAAACGAAGTCGTTGACCCAGGCGTGATTGGCTGCGCGCGACCCTTCTGCGCATCGTCGAAGCCTGCGAAGCCCTCGACGCCTTCCGCAGGGCGGCGCCGGCGAATCAGCCGGACGCGGAGTAGGTCGCGCCGGAGCGGCCGCCGTCACGGCGCGACCGCGCTCGCCGGCGTGAAGGACGCTTCGCGCCGGTACCCGCCTCCGCGTTCCCCCTCAGCGCCCGAACGTCGCCTTAAGGAAGCCGATCGCGGCCTGCGCCGCCTTGTCGCGCGCCGCGCGGTTGCCCTCGACCGTCGCCCCGACGGCGTGGCATGCCTTCATGGCGTCGGTGAAGGCGGCACCCTGCAAACGCGCGCCGTTCGTCCGGTCGTAGGCCGCGCCGGTGTCGATGTCGACCTCGATCGGGCAATCGGGCCTGGTCTTTGACGCACTGCGCGCGTAGACCCGCTTGAGATCGTCGGAGTCGAACTTGTGCTGCGCGCCCTCGATCACGACGAACTGCACCGGCGTGCCCGCCTTGCCGATCTTGTCCGCGTAGTCCTGGCAGGGGGCGATCGGCGTGTAGTCGTCGGCGTCGCCGTGGATGAACAGGATCGGCGCCTTCGCGAACACGCCCGGCTTCACCACCAGCCGGAAGATGCCGGTGCAACCGCCGCCGTAGACCGGGATCACCGCCGCGTAGTGGAGGTCGTCGGGGAGCTTCTGGCCGGCGATGACCCGCGAGATGTCGGTTCGCAGCGCCGCCGTGCCGCCGCGCGAGAAGCCCATGACCGCGATCTTCTGCGCGTCGATGCGCGGATGCGTCGCGAGAAGCCGCAATGCCGCGAACGCATCGGCGACGTCGGAGGCGAACGGCACCGCCGACTGGTCGTCCGCCGTGCTCTGCACGCCGCGAGGCGAAAACATGTCGAGCGAGAACACGGCGAAGCCGGCCGCGTTGAACTGCTTCGGCCAGAAGTCGAGCATCGCGTCGTAGATGCCGCCCGACCCGTGGATGAGCACGACCGCGGGCACCTTGTCCGCGCCGGGTGGCAGGAAGAGGTTGCCGACCACGTTGACGGTCGGTCCGCCCTGGTTGCCCTTGGCAAGTTCGGCGAGCGTCTTGGGCGTCCAGCTCGCGAACGCGTAGCGCCCCGACGGCTGACCGCCGGCGAACGTGGACACGACGTCCTGCGCCTGCGCAGTCGCCGCGACGGCGGTGAATGCAGAGGCAGCGAGAAGCGCGCGAGCGGCGCGCGCCGCGGCGGCAACGACAATCGACATGGTCCCTCCCCTGGGTTCGAACGACGCGGCACGTTCGCATCCGCAAACGCCCCGGAACATGATGCGCGTCAAGCATCGCACAGGCGGTTGCCGGACACCAACGACGCAGACGGCCGGTCGTCCAGGCACGGCGACGTCCTGTCCTGCCGTTCCGGTCAGCGAGTCACCGGCGATCGGGACCGGATCCGCGCACCGCCTCGGGCATACGCTACCATGCGCGCGAACGCCACCCCCGTTCCGACGATGGCGCCATCCGCTCCCGCAGGCTCGGCCCGTTCAGACGAGTTCCCCGATGCGCGCGCGCAGAGCCGGCAGCACGTCTCGCTCGAACCAGCGATGGCGCGCGAGCCACGGCTGGTTGCGCGGCGACGGGTGCGGCAGCGGCATGAACCGCGGCGCGTAGTCGCGCCATGCGGCGGTCGTTTCCGCGAGCGAGGGCTTGCGAAGGCGTCCGAGGAATCGGCGCTGCGCGTACTGTCCGACGAGGAGCGTGAGCTCGATACGCGGCAGGCGCGGCAGCAACCGCGGCAGCCACAGCGGCGCGCACTCGGGCCGCGGCGGCAGGTCGCCGTCCGCGCCGCGCCCCGGATAGCAGAATCCCATCGGCACGATCGCGATGCGCGTCGCGTCGTAGAAGGTCCGGGCGTCGACGCCCATCCAATCGCGCAGGCGCGCGCCGCTCGCGTCGTCCCAGGGAACGCCGCTCGCGTGGACGCGCGCGCCCGGCGCCTGCCCCACGACGAGGATGCGCGCCGCGGGATGCGCCTGCAGCACCGGCCGCGGCCCGAGCGGCAGGTGCGCCGCGCAGACACGGCAGGCCCGCACCTCCGCGAGCAGCTCACCGAACGAACCGTCCTGCGCTCGGGGCGCGAGCAGCCGCTCCCGCTCCACTCGCGCCTTCACGCGGCCCGCCCGACCGGCCGTCCCTTTCCCGCTATCCCGCATCAGGTGAGATTATGACCGACGCCACGACGGCATCCGCAGCCGACAGCCTTCATCCGCGCGCGTACCCGGTGCTCTTCGCCAGCACCTTCGCCTTCATGGTGACCTTCGCGGTGTGGATGGTGTTCGGGGTCATCGGCATTCCGATCCGCGAGAGTCTGCAGCTCAACAATACGCAGTTCGGCCTCCTGATGTCGACGCCGGTGCTGTTCGGCGCGATCATGCGCCTGCCGTTCGGCGTGTGGACCGACCGGTTCGGGGGCCGAAAGGTCATGACCGCGCTGCTCGTTGGTTCGGCGCCACCGGTGTACCTGCTGAGCTTCGCGCACACCTACTGGCAGTTCCTCGCCATCGGATTCGTGCTGGGCATCGTGGGCGCGGCCTTCGCCGTCGGCACGCCGTACTGCGCGCGCTTCTTCCCGCAATCGAAGCGCGGCTTCGCGATGGGCTTCTTCGGCGCGGGCACGATGGGTGCCGCGGTCAACATGTTCGTCGCTCCGCGCCTGATCGACGCCTGGGGCTGGGCGAGCGTCCCGAAGGCGTATGCCGCCGCACTCCTCGTCACCGCCGTCGTCTTCTGGTTCGTCGCCGCGCCGGATCCGGGCGCGGGCAGGAGCGGCGGCCCGACGCTCGCCCAGCAGTTCGCGGTGCTGAAGGACCGCCGCGTCTGGCGGCTGTGCCAGTACTACTCGCTCACGTTCGGCGGGTTCACGGCGCTGTCGCTGTGGATGACGCAGTACTTCGTGACCGAGTACGGCGTCACGGTGGAAACCGCGGGCCTCCTCGCCATCGCGTTCTCGCTGCCCGCCGGCGCGCTGCGCGCGGTCGGCGGCTGGGTCGCCGACCGCCACGGCGCCCACAACGTCACCTGGTGGGTGCTGTGGTGCGCGTGGATCGTGCTGTTCCTGATCTCCTACCCGCCGACGCAGGTGTCGGTGAGCACGATCGACGGGACGGCGTCGTTCCACCTGGGATGGTCGCTGGTCCCGTTCGCCGGGCTCCTGTTCCTGCTGGGCGTCGCGCTTGCGTTCGGCATGGCGTCCACGTTCAAGTACGTGGGCGACGAGTTTCCGAAGAACCTCGGCGTCGTGAGCGGCATCGTCGGTCTCGCAGGGGGCCTTGGCGGCTTCCTGCTCCCAATCCTGTGGGGCGCGGTGCTCGACCTCACGCGCATCCGCTCGTCATGCTTCATGTTCCTTTACGGCATCGTGTGGGTCTCGCTGATCGTCATCTACATGACCGAGGTGCGGAAGGTGGAACTCGTGCACCATCAGGAGCAGTGACGTCACCGGATTCGCGCGCGCGACGTTTCGCCTCGCGCGAGTGGCGTCGCCCGGGTTGGCGGCGGCGCGTCGCTCATTTGCGTGCCGCCGCGAACAAATCACCCGTCGTGGTTGCCGCCCGCCGGCCGGTGTAGACTCCTCATCGCGCCAAACGGAGAGTTCGCATGAGCCATTTCCTCGACCGCCTGACGTTCCTCGCGCGGGAGCGCGAACCCTTCGCCGGCGGCCACGGCGAGACCCGCACCGAGGACCGCAAGTGGGAGGACGCCTACCGGCTGCGCTGGCAGCATGACAAGATCGTCCGCTCGACGCACGGCGTGAACTGCACCGGCGGCTGCAGCTGGAAGATCTACGTCAAGGGCGGCGTCGTCACCTGGGAGACGCAGCAGACCGACTACCCGCGCACGCGCCCGGGCATGCCCAACCACGAGCCGCGCGGATGCTCGCGCGGCGCGTCGTACAGCTGGTACCTTTACAGCGCCAACCGCCTGAAGTACCCGATGGTGCGCGGACGGCTCGTGCGCCTGTGGCGCGAGGCGCGCAAGGCGCTCGCTCCAGTGGAAGCCTGGGCCTCGATCGTCGAGTCGCCGGAGAAGGCGCGCCAGTACAAGTCGATCCGCGGGCGCGGCGGATTCGTGCGCACGACCTGGGACGAGGTGCAGGAGATCGTGGCGGCGGCGAACGTGCACACGATCCGCAAGCACGGCCCCGACCGCGTCTGCGGTTTCTCGCCGATCCCGGCGATGTCGATGGTCTCCTACGCGTCGGGCGCGCGCTACCTGTCGCTGATCGGCGGCACCTTGCTCTCGTTCTACGACTGGTACTGCGACCTCCCGCCCTCGTCGCCGCAGGTGTGGGGCGAGCAGACCGACGTCCCCGAGTCGGCCGACTGGTACAACTCGCAGTACATCATCGCGTGGGGCTCGAACGTGCCGCAGACGCGCACGCCCGACGCCCACTTCTTCGTCGAGGCCCGCTACAACGGCACCCGCGTCGTCTCGATCACGCCCGACTACGCCGAGGTCGCGAAGTTCGGCGACCTGTGGCTGCACCCGAAGCAGGGCACCGACGCGGCGCTCGGCATGGCGCTCGGCCACGTGATCCTCAGGGAGTTCCACGTAGACCGCACGGTGCCCTATTTCGACGACTACGCGCGGCGCTACACCGACCTGCCGCTCTTCGTCCGCTTGGTCAAGCGCGGGGACCGGTACGTGCCCGACCGTTACCTGCGCGCGTCCGACTTCGCCGGCGCGCTCGGACAGGCCAACAGCCCGGAGTGGAAGTGCGTGGCCCTCGACGAGACGAGCGGCGCGCCGGTGGCGCCGCAGGGCTCGATCGGGTTCCGCTGGGGCTCGAAGGTCGAGTCCGACCTCGGCAAGTGGAACCTCGAGCAGAAGGACGGCGCGAGCGGGCGCGACGTGAAGCTCGCGCTCACGATGCTGGGGCGGCAGGACGAGACGCTGCCGGTGGCGTTCCCGTACTTCGGCGGCACGCCGCACACGCACTTCCCGGCCAACGACCAGGGCGGCGACGTGCTGGTGCGCAACATCCCGGCGAAGCGCCTCGCCTGCGCCGAAGGCGATGTCATGGTCGCCACCGTCTTCGACCTCACCTGCGCGCACTACGGCGTCGACCGGGGCCTCGGCGACGGCTGCGCGAAATCCTACGCCGACGACGTGCCCTACACGCCGGCGTGGCAGCAGAAGATCACCGGCGTCGACGCCGCGCTCGCGATCCGTGTGGCGCGCGAGTTCGGCGAGACCGCCGAGAAGACCCGCGGCCGCGCCCAGATCATCATCGGCGCGGGCATGAACCACTGGTACCACCAGGACATGAACTACCGCGCGGTGATCGACATCGCGATGCTGTGCGGCACCGTCGGCGTGTCGGGGGGCGGCTGGGCGCACTACGTCGGGCAGGAGAAGCTCCGCCCGCAGACCGGCTGGCAGGTGCTCGCGTTCGCGACCGACTGGGTGCGGCCGCCGCGGCAGATGAACGGCACCTCGTTCTTCTACGCGCACTCGAACCAGTGGCGCTACGAGAAGATCGACGTGCGCTCGCTCCTGTCCCCGCTCGCCGACCCGGCGCGCTATTCCGGATCGATGATCGATCACAACGTGCGCGCGGAGCGGATGGGATGGCTGCCGTCGGCGCCGCAGCTGCAGACCAACCCGCTGCGCGTGGCGAAGGACGCCGCGGCAGCCGGGATGGACGCAAAGGCGTATGTCGCGCGCGGACTCGAGGACGGGTCGCTCAGGCTCTCCTGCGAGGATCCGGACAACCCCGACAACTTCCCGCGCAACCTGTTCATCTGGCGCTCGAACCTGCTGGGCTCGTCGGGCAAGGGGCACGAATACCTGCTGCGCCACCTGATGGGCGCGCAGCACAGCGTGCTCGGCGCGGATCTCGGCGAGACGGGCGGCGCGAAGCCCGAGGAAGTGGTGTGGCGCGACCCGGCACCCGAAGGCAAGCTCGACCTCCTCACCGTGCTCGACTTCCGGATGTCGACCACCTGCCTCTACGGCGACATCGTGCTGCCTACGGCAACGTGGTACGAGAAGAACGACCTGAACACCACCGACATGCACCCGTTCATCCACCCGCTTTCGGCGGCGGTGGACCCGGCGTGGGAGGCGAAGAGCGACTGGGAGATCTACAAGGGCATCGCGCGCAGGTTCTCCGAACTGTGCCAGGGCCACCTCGGCGTCGAGCAGGACGTCGTGCTGCAGCCGATCCTGCACGACACGCCGGGCGAGATCGCGCAACCTTTCGACGTCCACGACTGGAAGCGCGGCGAGTGCGAGCTCATTCCCGGCAAGACCGCGCCGGGCGTCGTCGTCGTCGAACGCGACTATCCCAACACCTACAAGCGTTTCACCGCGCTCGGTCCGCTCGTCGCGAAGCTCGGCAACGGCGGCAAGGGCATCAGCTGGCCGATGGACAAGGCGGTCGCGGGCCTGGGCGCCCTCAACCACCTCGTCACCGAGGATGGCCCGACCAGGGGAATGCCGCGGCTCGAGAAGGACACCGACGCGGCCGAGATGATCCTCTACCTCGCGCCGGAGACCAACGGCCAGGTCGCCGTCGCCGCCTGGGACGCCCTGTCGAAGCAGACCGGGCGCGAGCACCGGCATCTCGCGCTGACGCGCGAGGACGAGAAGATCCGCTACCGCGACATCCAGGCCCAGCCGCGCAAGATCATCACTTCGCCGACCTGGTCGGGCATCGAGAGCGAGCACGTGAGCTATACGGCGGGCTACACCAACGTCAACGAGCTGATCCCGTGGCGGACGCTGACCGGCCGCCAGCAGTTCTACCAGGACCACCGCTGGATGCGCGACTTCGGCGAGGCGCTGTGCGTCTACAAGCCGCCGGTCGACACGAGGAGCGTCGAGGCGCTCTCGAAGCGGCCGTCGAACGGCAACCGCGAGATCGTGCTGAACTTCATCACGCCGCACCAGAAGTGGGGCATCCACTCGACCTACACCGACAACCTGCTGATGCTGA
>JADLBN010000094.1 GCA_020847675.1 Burkholderiales bacterium
ACGAGCACGATCGCGCCCAGCGCGGCGATCGTCAGCGGCTGCACGAGCGCCCCGATCCACGCGAGCCGCCGCTCCGCCTCGCGTTCGAGGTCGGCAGCGGCGCGCTCGAGCATCGGCGCGAGCCGGCCGCTGCCCTCCCCGCTCGCCGTCAGGTGGACGAGCACCGGAGGAACTGCCCGGGTCACGGCGAGCGCGCGGGCGAGCGGCACGCCTTCGCGCACCGAGGCCGCGGCGTCGCGAGCGGCCGCGGCGATCGGGCGCATCCGGATGACGCCGGCCGCAGCATCGAGCGCGCGCAGGAGCGGCGTTCCGCTCGCGACGAGGATCGCGAGAGTGGAGGCGAAACGCGCAGTGTCGAGGCTCTGCAGCAGTCTGCCGATGCCCGGAAGGCCGAGGAGCGCATGGTGGACCGAGGCGCGGAAACCCTCGCTTCTCATCGCCGCGGCGAAGGCGAGGCCGCCCGCGGCGGCGAGGCCGACCCAGATCCAGCCGGTCGCGCGGAAGAACGACGAGGTCGCGATCAGCGCGCGCGTGAGCCACGGCAGCGCCTGGCGGCTCTGCTGGTAGACCGAGACGACCTGCGGGACGACGTAGACGAGCAGTACGGCGATCACGGCGATCGCGACGATCGCGACGAGCGCCGGGTAGATCAGCGCGGTTGCGAAGCGCTCGCGCAGCGCGATGCGCGCCTCGAGGTAGTCGGCGAGCCGCCCCAGCACCTCGGGGAGGCGCCCGCTCTCGCTCGCGGCGGCGACCAGCCCGCGGTAGAGCGCACCGAAGCTGCGCGGATGGCGTTCGAGCGCGGCCGGCAGCGACTCCCCGCCGCTCACGTGCGTGCGCAGGGCCGCGAGCACCGACGAGGTGCGCGGATCGTCCGCCTGCGCGGACGCCGCGGCGAGCGCCGCGTCGAGGGTCATCCCGGCCTGCGTGAGCGTCGCGAGCTGTCGCGTGGCGAGCGCCACCTCGCGCGGCGGCAGCCGCACGCTCGCCGGCCGCCCGGTCGACGCCGGGTCGACCGCGGTCGGCGTGAGCCCTTCCGCGCGCAGGCGGTCGCGCAGGCTGCGGGCGCTGTCCGCTTCCTCGACGCCGCGCTGCGCGCGGCCGGCCGCGTCGACCGCCTCCCAGCGGAACGCGGGGCGCGCGCTCATTCGTCGCGGGTGACGCGCACGAGTTCGGCGAGCGAGGTCGTGCCGTCGGCCAGCCAGCGCGCGCCGTCCGCGCGAAGGCTCCGCTGGTGCCTGCGGCGCGCGGCTTCGCGCAGCGCGGGTTCGCCCGCGCCGTCGTGGATCAGCCGGCGCATCGTCTCGTCGATTCCGATCAGTTCGTAGATGCCGGTGCGGCCGCGGTAGCCGGTGCGCTTGCACTCGTCGCAGCCGACGGGCGCGTGGAGCGTCGCCGGGACCGCGACACCCATCGCCTCGACGGCGGCGCGCTCCGCCGCGGTCGGCGGCGCCGCGCGACGGCACCGCGGGCACAGCGTGCGCACCAGGCGCTGCGCCAGCACGCCGAGGAGCGACGACGACAGCAGGTAGGGCTCGACGCCCATGTCGGCCAGCCGCGTGACCGCGCTCGCCGCGTCGTTCGTGTGCAGCGTCGCCAGCACGAGGTGCCCGGTGAGCGAGGCCTGCACCGCGATCTGCGCGGTCTCGAGGTCGCGGATCTCGCCGATCATCACGACGTCCGGGTCCTGCCGCAGGATCGCGCGGAGCGCGCGCGCGAACGAGAGTTCGACACGCGGATTCACCTGGGTCTGCGCCACGCCGTCGAGCGCGTACTCGATCGGGTCCTCGACCGTCATCATGTTGACCGCGCCGCGCGGCAGGCGCGAGAGCGCCGCATACAGCGTCGTCGTCTTGCCCGAGCCGGTCGGCCCGGTCACGAGCAGGATGCCGTGCGGCTCGCGGATCATCCGGTCGACCGTCGCGAGCGTATCGCCCGCCATGCCGAGCGAGGCGAGGTCGAGGCGCGCCGCGTCCTGGTCGAGGAGCCGCAGCACGACGCGCTCGCCGGGCCCGGTCGGCAGCGTCGAGACGCGCACGTCGATCGAGCGGTCGCCGAGCTTCAACGCGATGCGGCCGTCCTGCGGCAGCCGCTTCTCGGCGATGTCGAGGCTCGCCATGATCTTCAAGCGCGACACGATCGCCGCGTGCAGCGCGCGCGGCGGCTCGAGCACGTCGGAGAGCACGCCGTCGACGCGGAAGCGCACGACCGCGCGGGCGTCGTAGGGCTCGAAGTGGAGATCGGACGCCCGCTCGCGCACCGCCTGCAGGAGGAGCGCGTTGATCATCCGGATCACCGGAGCCTGCGAGTCCGCGCCGTCGAGCAGATCCTCGGCCGGCGGGAGTTCCTGCAGGAGTCGCGCGAGGTCGGCGTCGCGCACCGAGTCGGCCGCGAGCGCGGAGGACGGCGCCGTGCCCGGGTCGTAGGCGCGCGCGAGTTCGAGCGCGAAGCGCTCCGCGTCGACCGCCCTGGTCGCGAGCGGGCGTTTCAGCACGCGCCGCAGTTCGGCGATGCCCTCGGCGGTCGCGTCCGGACGCACGAGCACCACCACCGCGCCCGCCTCCTCGCCGGACGCGAGCACGCCGTGCGTGCGCGCGAACGCGTAGGGCACGCGGACGGGGTCGGCGGGTTCGCGCGCGGCCATCGCGGCGCCTTCGCAGCGCTACTTCGGCGGTTCCTGCGGCCGCACGAACGGCGGGCTCGGCGCCGGCTCGGTCCACGGCGGGATCGGCGGCGGCGGCGAGGGCGGCCCCGGCGTCGAGGCGCCCGGCTGGCCGGGCATCCGGCCTTCCGGCGGCAGCGTCGGCGTCAGCGGATCGTTCCAGAACGCGCGCGGGCCGGGATCCATGCGCTGCTGCTCGCTCTGCAGGTACTGGTAGCGCTCGGAGGTGAACTCGCGCCCGTCGGCGCCGGTGCGCACGATCGTGGGCTTCAGGAAGATCATCAGGTTGGTCTTCTCGCGCTTGCGCGCGTCGTAGCGGAAGAGCTGTCCCAGCACCGGCACGTCGCCCATCACCGGCACCTTGTCGGTCCCGTCGGTCAGGCGGTCCTCGATGAGGCCGCCCAGGACGACGATCTGCGAGTCGTCGATCACGACCGAGGACTCGAGCGAGCGCTTCGACAGGATGATGCCGGTCGCGTTGGACGCGTCCTGGATGCGCGACACCTCCTGGTAGAGAACGAGCCGCACCGTGCCGCCCTCGGTGATCTGCGGCCTCACGCGGAGCACGAGCCCGACGTCGCGCCGCTCGATGGTCTGGAACGGCGTCACCGTCGTCGACGATCCCGTCTGCGCGTACTGGCCGGTCACGAACGGCACGTTCTGGCCCACGACGATGCGCGCCTCCTCGTTGTCGAGCGTGAGGAGCGTCGGCGTCGACAGGATGTTCGCGTTCACCTGCGTCTCGAGCGCGCGCGCGAGGAAGCCCAGATTCTGGATGACGCCCAGCCCCGGAATGTTGACGGTGCCGCGGATGACGCCGAGGTTGAGGCCCTGCGCGGCGCTCCCGAGGTTGGCGGAGATGTCGATGATGTTGTTGCCGCTGCCGCGCTGCCCGAAGTTGGTTCCGCCGACCACGCGCGTCTGCGTGCTGTTGACGCCGTTCAGCACCTGCCACTGGATGCCGAACTCCGCGGCCTTGTCGGCCGACACCTCGGCGATCAGCGCCTCGACGTAGACCTGCGCGCGCCGCACGTCGAGCTTCTCGATCACCGCGCGCAGGTTGTTGTAGACCGGTTCGGGTGCGAGGATCACCAGCGCGTTGTTGGTCGCGTCGGCCGAGATCGTCGCGCCGCCCGCCGTGAAGCTCGTGCCGGTCGACGGAGGCGCGAACGGCAGCGGCGTCTGCGACGCGACCGAGGTCGAGGTCATCGCCGAACCGGAGGCGGGCGTCGCGGCCGGCGGCGGCGGGGCCGTCGATGCGCCGCTCTCCTGCCCGGTCAGGAGCGCGCGCAGCGTCTGCACGACCCGCGCGGCTTCCGCGTTCTTCAGGTAGACGATGAACATGTTGCCGCCCGGCCGGCCAGGCGTGTCGAGTTGCTCGATCAACTGGCGCGCACGCGCCGCTCGCCCCGGGTTCTCCGCGCGGATGATCACGCTGTTGGACCGCGCGTCGCCGACCAGCGTCAGGCGCTGCTGCGCGTCCGCCGCCGCGCCGCCCGGGGCAGCGGGGTCGGCGAGCAGGCGCTGCAGCGTCGGCACGAGGTCGATCGCGGACGCGTGCCGCAGCGGCACCACCATCGGTTCGCCGCCCGGCGGCTGGTCGAGCGAGGCGATCACCTTCTCCAGCCGCTTCAGGTTGTCGGCGTAGTCGGTGATGCCGAGCGCGTTGCCGCCGGGAAACGCGGCGATCGTGTTCGCCGGCGTGATCAGCGGCCGCAGCACGTTGACGAGCTGGGCCGCCGATTCGTAGCGCAGCGGGATCACCTGGGTGACCAGCCGGCTTCCGGCGGCGGTGACCGCGCCGCTGCCGACCGGGCCCGCCTGCAGGCGCGCCTCGGCTTCCGGCACGATGCGAACGACGTTGTCGGCCTCGATCGCGGTGATCCCCTGCATCCGCAGCGCCGACATGAGCGTCGGATAGACGAGCGCGCGCGGCACCGGACGCACCGAGACGATGGTGACGTTGCCCTTGACCCGCGGGTCGACGATGAAGCTCTTGCCGGTGATCTCGGCGACCGCCTTGACCACCGCCTCGATGTCCGCGTTGGTGAAGTTGAGCGTGACGGGCTCGTCGGCCGCCCGGGCCACGGGGGAGGCCAGGATCGCTGCCGCCAGCACGAATGCGGCCAGGAGGCCGGTCGGTCTGAGTCGTCGCAGGACGGACGACGGTGGGTCGCGCGGCGGGGCCATCGGAACTGTCCGCTCGGCACCGGTCGCACACCTTGGGCGCCGGTCCGGGCGGGCCGACCGATGATAGCACCGGCTTCCGGGCTGACGTCCCGGCCAAAGGCGCTGGAGACGGGGCGCGGGCGCGACGGCGCTCGCTCCGCCCGGCATCGCCGCAGCCGGGCAGACCGACCGATCGCCCGACGGGCGATGCTCCTTCGTTGAAACCACCCTGCCCCGGCGGCGCATCCAACCGGCATCCCCCCGTTTCCGGAGCTTCGCTGTCATGGCCACGTTCGCCCTCCTCCTTGCCCGCTTCCGCCTCTGGGTGCTCGCCGCAGCAGCCCTCATGGGGCTCGCGGCCGCCGGCGGACTGTCACCGGCACCGGCGGGGCAACCGCCCGTCTCGATGGCCGCGGACATCGTCGACGAAGCGATCCCGGCCGCAAGGGCCGCTGCCATCGAGGTTGTCGTCGCGGCCAACGAGTCAGGGGAACCCGGGGGGGAAACCGCCGAGACGCCCCCAGCCGCGCAGGACGCCGCTCCTGGCGCCGGGAAGCCGGCGAAGCGCGCGAAGCCCTCGGCCTCGGCAGGCATCACGATCGACGACGACACCGGCAAGGTGCGGATCCACGGCGGCGGCGAATCGCGGGAATACGACTCGTTCGAAGCGTTCGTCGAGCGCGCACCCTGGATCGCCGCGATGGTGTTCGGAGTGACGTTCCTCGTGTTCCTCACGCCGGTCGTGATCATCGCGCTGGTCATCTGGTACAAGATGCGCAAGGCCCGGATGCACAACGAAACGATGGTCCGGCTCGCCGAGAAGGGCGTGGTGCCGCCGGCCGAGGCGTTCGACGCGGTCGTGGCAGGCCCGGCGCCTCCGGCGACCACGGGGCAGGCCGCGTCCCCGCTCTACGAACGGGCACGGGCGGCGCGCGTGAAGGCCGCCTGGTCCGACCTGCGGAAGGGCGTGATCTGCGGCGCGGTCGGGCTCGGCTTCACGTTCTACTCGATGCTCGAGGACGGCGAGGCGAACTTCGTCGGGCTGGTCCTGATGTTCGTGGGCCTCGCCTAC
>JADLBN010000095.1 GCA_020847675.1 Burkholderiales bacterium
CGATATCGGGCGCCAGCGTCGCCCGGCGTCTTGCCGGTATTCCCGATACCGGGTGCGCCGCCGGTCTCGCCGTCATCCCGATCTCGGGCCAACGCGCACCACGCACTTTCGCAGAGCTTCCCTAGTCCGTCGCCAGGCATGCGCATCGTCGGCGTCACGATCGCCCGCAACGAGGAGGACGTCGTCGAGGCGTCGGTCCGCCACAACCTGCGTCACCTCGACGCACTGCTCCTCGTGGACCACGCGTCGACCGACGCCACTTCCGGCATTCTCGCCTCGCTCGCGGCGGAAGGACTGCCGATCGAGGTGACCCGCGACGACACGCTCGGCGCGGTTCCCGCATCGTTCGAGCCGGCGCTGGTGCGGCGCGCTCTCGAAGGGGGCGCCGACCTCGTCATCCCGCTGGGAGCGGACGAGTTCATCCGCCTGCCTTCGCGAGAGGCGTTCGAGCGCCATGTGCGCGGCGCCGGAGCGCCGGACCGCTTCCTCGTTCCGCAGCAGACCTTCGCCCCCGACTTCGCGAGCGACGGCGACATCGCAACCCGCCTGCGGCACGCGAGGCGGCGGACGGTCGAGCCAACCGGCGCCGGACGGGTCGCCTCGACGCGGCACGCTTCGTTCGACCGGACCGACGCGGGATCGGCCGGCGGACGTTCCGCCGCGGGGAACTCCGCGCCGGGCGCCGCCGTCGAGGCATCGCTTGCCGCCATCGCGCGCGTGCCTGTGCGAAGCGTCGAACAGCACATCTCGAGAGTGGCGATCGGCTACCTGTCGCGCCTGCTCGCGTCTCCGCCTGTCGCCGACGATGCCAACCCGTTCCGCGAGTCGTACGTCGAGATCGTTTCGGGCAAGGCGCCCTCGCGCGACCGCCTCGAAACCGTCGCGCTGAACCTCGACCTGCCGCCCGGCGGGCGTACGGCGAGCGATCCGGGAAAATGGATCGAGGATCCGTTCCTCGCCGGCATCGAATTGCGCTACACGCCGGCGAAGCCGACCACTCCGCTCGCGCGCGTGCTCGCCTTCGGCGAGCGGGTCGCCCACGAGATCGCGCTGACCACCGGCGGACTATGACCGCCGACGGCAGGGCCGCGCCACCACGCGTGTGGTCGGTGTCGATGGTGCGCAACGAGGTCGACATCGTCGAAGCATTCGTGCGCCACAACGCGACCGTGCTGGACGGCATGGCGATCCTCGACCACGGGTCGGTCGACGGCACGGTCGAGATCGTCACGGCCCTCGCGCGCGAAGGCCTGCCGGTGCGGCTGGTCCAGAGCGCGGTGCCCGGCTATCTGCAGGAGGAGATCACGACTTCGCTCGCCCGCGAGGTCTTCCTCGGGACCGGCGCCGACTTCGTGCTCCCGCTCGACGCCGACGAGTTCCTCAAGGTGGCTTCGCGGACCGAGTTCGGCCGGGCGCTGCGCTCGATCCCCGAAGGAATGCACGGACTGCTCCGCTGGCTCACCTACGTCCCCGCCTTCCGGGAATCTCCGCGCGGCATCCTCGCCATCCTGAAGGGCGCGAGGAGAGTCCCCGAGGAACGTCACGTGTTCCACAAGGCGCTCATGTCGCGCGCCCTCCTCGACAACCCCGACGCGATGCTCTCGAACGGCAATCACTACGTCGCAAGCACGCCGCACGGCGCTTCGGAGGATGCGAAGCCCCACGCCCGCATCCGGGACCGCTTCGCCGCGGTCGCGCACGTTCCGATCCGCAGCCCGGCCCAGTTCGTCTCGAAGGTGGCGATCAAGAAGCTCGGGCGGATCGCCGCCAACAACGACTGGCGGCCCGAAGCGGCGTCGCAGGCGGCCTACGAGGCGATCGTTGCCGGCGGATCCCCCGATCCTGCGCTCCTGCTCGAGCACGCGGTCAACTGGTCGGTGCAGCGCGAGCGGTGGATTCCCGCGTCTTCGGTGGAACTCGTCGACGATCCGTTCCTCGCGACGTTCGAGCTGCGCCACACGCCACCCGAAGCGGCCGACCCCGTGCCGCTCGTGCTCGCGGCGGCGGAACGGATGACCCGCCGGCTCGCGATGGCGCGCTCCGCGGGCGGCCCCGGAAGGGCGGAGCGTCGATGAAGATTGTCGGCGTCTCGATGGTCCGCAACGAGGCCGACATCGTCGAGGCATTCGTTCGCCACAACCTCTCGATTCTCGACGGCATGATCGTCGTCGATCACGGTTCGGCCGACCGGACGCTCGAGATCCTGCAATCGCTTTGCGCGGAACGGCTCCCTCTCGCCGTGTTCCGGAGCGACGCCGCCGGTTACCTGCAGGCCGAGATCACCACGACCGCGGCGCGCGACGCCTTCGCCCGCGCACGCGCCGATGCAGTGTTCCCGCTCGACGCTGACGAGTTCCTGAGGGTTCCCTCGCGGGGAGACCTCGAGCGCACGCTCGAAGCGATCCCGCCCGGACATCACGGATGGTTGTCCTGGCCGACCTACGTGCCGCCGCTCGATGGGAAGCCGCGCGACATCGTCGCGGCGCTGCGTGCCGCGAGGCGCGCGCTCCGGCTCCAACCCACGATACCGGAGGTGGCGTCCAAGGTCGTGCTCACCCGGGCCTTCGTCGACGACCCCGACGCGATGATCATGATGGGCAATCACGACGTGATCCTGGGCCGCGATCGGACGACCTCGCCGCGCATGCCCCACGTGGACGTTCCGCCTTCGGTCGTCGAGGTGTGCCACGTGCCCATCCGCAGTCCTGCGCAGTTCGTCGTGAAGATGACGATCAAGCGGCTCGCGCGACGGGCCGCCGGCCGCGACTACGTCGCCGGCGCGCCGATCCAGGTCGCCTACGCGGCGGTCCGCGACGGCGAGCCGCTGACACCGGCGATCATGATGGCGTCGCACATTGCCGGTGTGGAAGCAGGCGTCGAGGCCGCGCTGTCGACCCGTCCGGAGCCGACGTTCTTCGAAAACGTCGTGCTCCGCTACACGCCCGACGCGCCGGCGGACCCCCTGCCGCTCGTGCTCGCCGCGATCGAACGCCTTGCGCGGCGCGCCGCCTCGGCGCGCCAGTCCCCGCCGCTGCGTCAGGAAAACTCCGCGCATGCTCGCGGCGCGCGCGACGGCGCGTGAACCGGTCGATCGGATCGCGAGCACCTGCGTGGTCCGGCCGCCCGAGTGAACGCGCCGGGTGTCCGATCGGAGGTGAAGGCTGACCGTGGCACCGTCGTCCGCCCGGGGAGCGGGGCCTGACACGACTGGCGGCCGGTCCCTCGTCCGTTGCGCGTTCCGGGGCGTCGCGCGTTCGCGGATCACGCAGGACTTCGGTGAACCGGGAGTTCCCGCAGCAACGCGTCGACGCGCGCGGCGACCGCCTCGTCCATCGCGATCGGGCGGCCCCACTCCCGCGTCGTCTCGCCCGGCCACTTCGACGTCGCGTCGATGCCCATCTTGCTCCCGAGCCCGGACACCGGCGAGGCGAAGTCGAGGTAGTCGATCGGCGTGGACTCGACGATGAGCGTGTCGCGCGAGGGGTCGACGCGCGTCGTGAGCGCCCAGACGACCTCTTTCCAGTCGCGCACGTCGACGTCGTCGTCGGTCACCACGATCATCTTCGTGTACATGAACTGGCGCAGGAAGCTCCAGACGCCGAACATCACGCGCTTCGCGTGACCCGGATACTGCTTCTTCATCGACACGACCGCGATGCGGTAGCTGCAGCCTTCGGGTGGCAGGTGGAAGTCCGCGATCTCCGGGAACTGTTTCTGGAGCAGCGGCACGAACACCTCGTTCAGCGCGACGCCCAGCATCGCGGGCTCGTCGGGCGGCTTGCCGGTGTAGGTCGAGTGGTAGATCGGGTCGCGCCGCATCGTCATGCGGTCGATCGTCATGACCGGGAAGCGCTCGACCTCGTTGTAGTAGCCGGTGTGGTCGCCGAACGGGCCTTCGTCGGCGTGCTCGTAGCCGGTCGGATCGCCCGAATCGGGGCGAACGTGACCTTCGAGCACGATCTCCGCCGAAGCCGGCACCTGAAGCGCGTGGGTGACGCAACGGACGATCTCGGTGCGCGCGCCGCGGAGCAAACCGGCGAACTGATACTCCGACAGCGTGTCGGGCACCGGCGTCACCGCGCCCAGGATCGTCGCCGGATCGGCGCCGAGCGCGACCGCGACCGGGAACGGCGTGCCCGGATGCGCGCGCGCGTGGTCGCGAAAGGCGAGCGCGCCGCCGCGGTGCGCGAGCCAGCGCAGGATCACCTTGTCGCGGGCGATCACCTGCTGGCGATAGATGCCGAGGTTCTGGCGCGACTTGTTCGGACCGCGGGTCACCGTGAGTCCCCAGGTGATGAGGGGCCCCGCATCCCCGGGCCAGCAGGTCTGCACCGGCAGGCGCGCGAGGTCGACGTCCGCGTTCTCCCAGATCACCTGCTGGCAGGGCCCGGACGATCGCTCCTTCGGCGCCATATCGAGCACCTTCATGAACACCGGCCGCGTGTTCTGCCACGCGTCCTTCAACCCCTTCGGCGGCTCGGGCTCCTTGAGGAACGCGAGGAGTCGCCCGATCTCGCGCAGGCTCTCGCGCCAGTTCACCGGATCCGCGCCCATCGCACGGGCGACACGTCCCGGCGTGCCGAACAGGTTGCCGAGCACGGGAATCGTCGCGCCCGACGGGCCGCGGCGACCTCCGGCCGGCGACTCGAACAGGATCGCCGGTCCGCCCTTGCG
>JADLBN010000096.1 GCA_020847675.1 Burkholderiales bacterium
ACCGACACGACGGCGCCGATCCCGGCGGCCATCAGCGAGACCACGATGCTCGTCCACAGCGGCGCGATGCCGTTCTGCACCTCGAAGCGGTAGTGGCGCAGCGACAGGCTCATGTTGTAGGGCCAGAGCTTCACGAAGCTCGCCACCACGACGATGACCACGATCGAGGCGATGGCGGCGCAGATCACGGCGGAGAACGCGAGGGCGAGGCGGTCGCGCGCGGGGCTCGCGACGATGGCGAGCGGCTGCGAGCGGTCGGTGATCGCCGCGCTGTGGGCCCGCATCACCAGCCGCTCGATCACCACCGCCACCGCCGCGGGGATCAGCAGCACGACGCCGATCACCGCCCCGAGCTCCATGCGACCCTGCCCCGACACCTGGTTGTAGATCTCGGTCGCGAGGACGCTGTAGTCGGCGCCGATCACCATCGGATTGCCGAAGTCGGTGATGACGATGGTGAACACCACGAAGATCGCCGACACGATGCCGTAGCGCGTCGCCGGCAGCGTGATCGTGCGAAACATCCGCAGCGGTCCCGCGCCCAGCATGCGCGCGGACTCGTAGAGCCTCGCGTCGCCGATCGCGAGCGCCGCCGAAAGGATCAGGAACGCGTGCGGGAAGCTGTAGAACACGTCGGCGATGACGATGCCCCAGAAGCCGTAGATGTCGATGCCGAGGTCGAAGCTGCGGTTGATGATGCCGTTGCGGCCGAGCAGGAACAGGATGCCGAGCGCCTGCACGAGCGACGGTGCGTACAGCGGCAGGAGCGCAATCGCTCCGCAGGTCCGCTTGAACGGCATCGCGGTGCGCGCGAGCGCCCAGGCGAAGGCGTAGGCCAGCACCACGGTGATCGCGGTCGTGGTCGCCGCGACGGCGAGGCTGTTGCGGACGATCTTCGTGAACTGCTCGTCGGAGAACTCGCGCACGTAGTTCGAGAAACCGATCGCGCCTTCCGGCGAGACGAAGGAGAGCCGCAGGATCGCGAACAGCGGTACGACGACGAACACGACGAGCGGCACGACCACCGCCGCCGCGAGTCCGAACACCACGAGGCGGTCGGCGTCGAACCTGCGCGCGGGTGCCGTGAGCGCTTCGGCCGGCGCGTTCATGACGCGAGCGCGCAGCGCATCAGGTTTCGCGGTCGAGCTTCAGCAGCGCGCTCGCCGGAATGCGGACCGTCACCTCGTCGCCTGGCACGAGGTCGTCGCGCCGTCCGGAGAGTTCGAGCGTCAGCGGCTCGCCGTCGATGCGAACCGCGACGCGCGTGAAGCTGCCGAGGAACACGCTGCGCTCGACGCGCGCGCGGCGGTGCTCGGCGGAAACCGGGGCGCCGTCGGCGAGTCCGACCTGCTCCGGCCTCACGCCGGCGACCTCGTGCCCGTGCATGCCGCGCACGACGTTCATCCGGCCGAGGAACCCGGCGACGAAGCGCGTCGCCGGGCGTTCGTAGAGATCCACCGGGCGGCCGATCTGCTCGATGTGCCCATGGTCCATCACGACGATGCGGTCGGCGAGCTCCATCGCCTCGTGCTGATCGTGAGTGACCATGACGGTCGTGATCGCCAGCCGCGACTGCAGCGCCTTGATCTCGCCGCGGAGGTCTTCGCGCACCTTGGCGTCGAGCGCGGAGAGCGGTTCGTCCAGGAGCAGCACCGCGGGCTTCGGCGCGAGGGCGCGGGCGAGCGCCACGCGCTGCTGCTGGCCGCCCGAGAGCTGGTGCGGGAGGCGCGCGGCCAGCTCCGAGAGGTTTACCAGCGCGAGCATGTCGGCGATGCGGCCGGGAATGTCGCTCCGCTTCCAGCCGCGGCACTCGAGGCCGTAGGCGATGTTGCGCGCCACGGTCATGTTCGGGAACAGCGAGTAGGACTGGAACACGATCCCGAAATTGCGCTCGCGCGCCGGGATTGCCGTGAGGTCGCGCCCGGCGAACCGGATCTCGCCCGCATCCGGCGTCTCGAGGCCGGCGACCATGCGCAGCAGCGTGGTCTTGCCGCAGCCCGACGGACCGAGGAAGCAGACGAGCTCGCCCTCGTCGATGTCGAGGCTCACGCCGTCGACCGCGGGCGTGCCGTCGAAGGCCTTGCGGATGCCGCGAAGCGACAGGAGCATCGGTCAGCCGGCCGCGGGGACCGCGCTCACGCGTCCCGGCGCACCGGGGTCGCGCGCGGCACGAAGCGCGCCCGGGCGGGCGGCCTCGCGACCGGCGCCGCGCTCAGCGCTCGAACCGCTTCTTCCACTCCGCAAGGATGGCGTCCTTGTTCTTCGCCGATGCATTGAAGTCCATGCCCTTGTAGAGGACGGTCGAGACGTCGGCGGGCAGCCCCGCCTTCAGGACCGCGGGCGTGGCCTTCGCGCCGGGCACCGACGACATCTCCGAGCGCTCGCCGTAGAGCTTCGCCGCGTCGAGCGTCAAGAGCCAGTCGAGGAACTGCTTCGCGTCCGCCTTGTTCTTCGCGGTCTTCATGAGCATCGACACCTCGATCTCGTAGCCCGCGCCCTCGGAAGGGATCACCAGCTTGACCGGGTAGCCCTCCATGATCTGCTTCACGCCGGAGAACGCGAACGACAACCCGATCGCGTACTCGCCGGCCGCGGCCATCTTGCACGGGCGCGAGCCGGACTTGATGTACTGCGCGATGTTCTTGTCGAGGTCCTGCAGGAACTGCCAGCCCTTCTCCTCGCCCTTCATCTGCAGGAGGCTCACGATCATCAGGTAGCCGGTGCCCGAACTCGCGGCGTTGGGCATCACGATCTGGCCCTTGTACACCGGGTTCAGCAGGTCCTGCCACGACGAGGGCATCGGCAGGTTCTTCTTCGCGAGCACCTCGGTGTTGACGCAGAAGCCGGCGAAGTAGCCGGTGGTGGCGAACCAGCGGTTCTGCGGATCCTTGAAAGCGGTCTTGACCGCGTCGATGCCGGCCGGCTTGTAGGGCTCGGCCATCTCGAGGATGCGCGGATCGGAGAGCTGCGTGACCGCCGTGCCCCAGATGACGTCCTCGCGCGGGTTCGCCTTCTCGGCCAGGATGCGCGCGACGAGGTCGCCGGTGGACAGGCGCAGCAGGTTGACCTTGATGTCCGGCTTCGCCTTCGCGAACTCCGCGAGGTAGACGCGCACGTCGTCCTCCTCGAGCGCCGTGTAGACGGTGATTTCGCCGGCGCGCGCCGTCGCGCAGGCGAGAAGCAGCGCGAGCGCGCCGCAAAGCCTCCAAGCCGCGTTGCGAATCGTCATGACCGTGCTCCTCGGGAACCGGGCGCCACGGGCCGGATGCCGGGGCCGGTGTGGCGGCGACAATAGCACGGGGAAATGGGGACCACAATGTCCATGTTGCACCCACCAACACGCACCCGGGCAGCCGTGCCGAAGCGGGGCGCCGGCCCGGCCGCCGGCGTCCCGCATTCCGGGTCAGCGCCTCGCCACCGTCATCGCCACCTTCGCCCGCCGCAATGCCGCCGTGAGCCGCCGGGGCGGCGTCCTGTCGGTCACCAGGCCGTCCAGCACGGCGAGCGGGGCCACGCGCTCGAACTGGATCGCGTCGAACTTCGAACTGTCGGCGAGCAGGTACGCCTGTTCGGCGAGTTCGATCATCGATCGCTTGATCGCGCACCCGGCCGAATCGGCGTCGGACAATCCTTCCGCGTCGAGGCCGCCCGCACCGATGAACGCCTTGTTGGCCCGGAAGCGGCGCAGGAACGCGGTGGCGTCGGGTCCGAACACGCCGCCTTCGCGCGCGACGTAGTTGCCGGGGCACAGGACCACGCGGCAGCGTTCGGCGACGCCGAGCGCCGTGGCGACCGGCAGGCAATTGGTGACGACCGTCAGGTGGAGGTTCCGCGCTGCGAGTTCCGCGGCGAACAGGCTCGTCGTCGAGCCTGCGTCGATCATCAACGCGTCGCCGTTCGCGACCAGCGACGCGGCGGCCGCGGCAATCCGGGTGCGTTCCGCGGGGTGCACGAGGCCGCGCATGCCGATGCCGGGCTCGTCGATGAGCGAGCGGCTCGCGCCCCCGCCGTAGGTGCGGTGGAGTTCGCCGGCCTCGGCGAGGAGGTCGAGGTCCCGGCGGGCCGTCTCGGTGGTGACGTCGAAGGTGCGCGCGAGCGTGGCGATGCGCACCACGCCGTCGCGGCGCAGGAGCGCGAGGATCTGGGCGTGGCGTTCCGGCTGCGACAGACGGCTGCGTTCGGGGCTGGCGGGCGGCATGGAGGGCTGCGTCGATCAGGTCGCGCCCATCATATCGGCAGCGGCGGCCGCCGTCGCGCGCTTCAGCCGGCCGGAAGCACGCCTGCGTCGTCGGCGAGGTCGAGGAACGTGTAGCGGTCGCGCAGGAAGCGCGCGTGTCGCACCGCGTCGGCGTACTTGCGATGCGGGATGCCGAGGTCGTCCGCGGCTGTCGGACCGCCCGCGCGGCGCATCACGCCCTCGAGTGTCGCGGCCGGCACCGCGGCAGCGAAGACATCGCGCCGGATGGCGTCCCAGCGCGCGGCGATGCGCCCGGTCGCGGCGGCGGCAGACGCTTCGTCGAGCCGCTTGGGGGTGAAGTCGTTCCAGCACGCCCGTCCGACCTCGGTGCCGAAGTGCGCGCACAGCGCGGCCTCGGTCATGCGCGTCGGGTGCACCGAGGGCGCCGGCCCGTCGAGCATCGCCTGCTGCAGGCGCGCCATCGTGAGCGTGGCCACCGCGACCTGTTCGCCGTGCAGCGACCGCGGGACGCCTCCGGGAGCGCGCATGTCGAGGTAGTGGCTCACGAGGTGCTCGCCCTGGCTCGCCGGGTGGCTCCCCCCGGTCAACGTCATGCCGATGCCGGAGAGAACGAGCGTGCGCGCGAGCGCGCGCATCGCGTCGGCGTCGCCGCGCAGGAGCGCCTCCGGCGCCTCGAACAGCAGGGCCTCGTCACCGGCCAGCATCGCGAAAGGGGCGTTGCGGTAGGGTGTTCCGCGCACCTCGCGCGACAGGATCCAGTCGACCTGGGCGGTCGATCGGCACAGCGAGTCCCCGAGGCCTGCGCGGATCATTCGCGATGGTGCATCCGAGAGCACGCGAAGATCCAGGAACACGCCGCGAGCGAGCGCCGCCGCAAGCGTCTTCTTGTGTCCGTCGACCGTGATTGCGGCGTTCGCCGACGTGTAGCCGTTCATCGACGGTGCGGTCGCGAACACCGCCCAGGGCTTGCCCGCGCGCGCCGCCGAGTACTTGGCGATGTCGTTGATCGTGCCCGAACCGACGGCGACGAGAGCGTCCGCTTGCGCGGTGGCGTCGCGCACCCGGTTGCAGGTCGCGACGTCGGGATGCACTTCGCCTTCGAGCACGATCGAGTCGACGCGGCCCAGGCTCGCGAGCGAGCGCTCGACGCGCGCACCCAGCACCGCGTGGGTGATGCGGTCGGAGACGACGGCGAACCGGGTTCCGAGATCGAGTTCCGCGACGAGGTCCGCTTCGCGTCCGGCGAGCGAGGGTTCGATCGCGATGGTCGCGATGCCGGCTCGCAGCGCCTTGCCGCTGTCGGGGTCGATCCATTCGCCGCGCAGGAGCGCTGCCAGCGGATCCCCTGCGGGCGCAGGCGCGCCGCGACCGTCCGTCCTCCTGCTGGCGGAATCCTGCATCATCCCGCCATCGCCGGGGCGCTGCGGCAGGCGTCGAGAATGTCGAGGATCTGTCCGCGCAACGAGCCCTTGGTCGGCGAGAACGTGCCGTCGAACACCGCGGAGCCGATCGTGAACGCGTCCGCGCCGGCAGCCGCGAGCGCGTGGATCTGTGCCGCCGACTGCACGCTGCCTGCGACGATCAGCGGGCGCTCTCCCAGGCCCCTGCGCGCGGCCCGGACCAGCGCGAGAGGATCGGCGTCGGTCGCTCGGTAGGCGAGGAGGTCGACACCGGCGCAGCCGCGGGCGCACGCGGCCTTCGCATCGCGCTCGATGTCGGCCGGCGTACCACCGAGGCGCGTAGGGTGGCCGGAGGGACGGCCCGGAAACGGGAAGTAGCGGTCGAGTCCGCCGAGCGCCCGCTCCGCCGCGTCGCAATCGGTCCCGCCGAGGATGCGATCGACGCCCAGCGCGCGGCCTGCCGCGAGCGATTCCGCCACCGACTCGGACGTGGTGCTCACCACCTCGAGGTAGCACACCGCCGCGCGCGCGCGGATGCGCGCGACGACGCGCTCGAGCACCGGCTTCGCCACGCCCACGTCCTTGAAGCCGATGTGGCGCACGCCGAGATCGGCCACCGCGTCGACGAGATCCTCGGCGTCGTCGATCGTGCGGTCGCGCCGCGTGAGCATGAAGATGAAGTCCACGGGAATCCTCCGTTGCCCGGCGCTCGGGCGGGCGACGATCCGCGATGTTGGTAATGTAACATGACATTTGGTAAGTGCAAACTCGTGCCCGAGTCTGCGGGGCCGAAGCTGGAGCGCCTCCCGCGGACCGGCTACACTCGCGCTGCCGGGCGCCGGGGGGTGCCCCCGGCACCGTTCAACGACCGGAGTTCCGATGCGGGCCCCCCCAGTCCCCTGCCTGCACGCCGCGTGTGCGGTGGTGCTCCTCCTGCTGATGACGGGCGCGCCGGCGTTGGCGTCGCCGCCACGACTCATCGTGGTCTTCGCCGATGCCGACGTCGAGGCGGCGTTCGCGCCGAAGTCCCGCGTCGAGCGCATGGGCCGGGACCTGGGCATTCCCGCAACTTTCGTCCGGCGCATGGCGCTCGGCGCGCAGGTCGTCGAGTTGCCCGACGGCACCGATCCGAACGCGGCGGCCGCCGCCGCCGTGGCGAGCGGCGGCGCGACGATCGCGCTGCCCGACCGTCGGCGCAAGCCTTCCCGCATCGCCAACGATCCGGATCGCGCCTGGTATCTCGCGGGCGATTCGTTCGCCGTCGACGCCTACGGCGCCTGGGACATCACCACCGGCGCGCCCACGACCGTCGTCGCGGTCCTCGACACCGGGATCCAGCTGCATCCGGATCTCGGCGGACGCATCCTTCCCGGCTACGACTTCGTGAGCGACCCCAAGGTCGCGAACGACGGCAACGGCCGCGATTCCGACCCGACCGATCCCGGCGACTGGGTCAGCGACGCCGATCTAGCGGATCCGGAATTCGAGGATTGCGAGACGACCGATTCGACCTGGCACGGAACCTCGGTGACCGGCATCCTGGTCGCCAACGCCAACAACGCGCAGTACACGGCGGGGCTCGACTGGCGCGCGAAGGTCCTGCCGGTGCGCGTGATGGGCAAGTGCGGCGGCTACGACTCCGACATCCTCGACGGCGTCGCGTGGGCGGCGGGCCTCCTCGTGCCCGGCGTGCCGGCGAATCCGAACGTCGCGCAGGTCATCAACCTGAGTCTCGGCGGACTCGACGACCGGACGTGCAGTCCGGGCTACGACGCGATGCTCGCGCGGGCGCTGTCGCCGACCGGGACGCGCGCGATCGTCGCTGCCGCGGGGAACGACGACGGCGACGCGGACCTGTCGGTGCCCTCGTCCTGTCCTTCGACGATCGCGGTGGCAGCCACGACCGCCACCGGCGACCGCGCGCCGTACTCGAACCGCGGGGCCACCGTCGATCTCGCCGCGCCGGGCGGATCCGGATCGACCTTCGCCACGCTGATGACGATTCTCGTCAACCACGGGAAGACGTCGGCGACCGATGCGTTCGGCATCGCCGCCGGTGCCGGAACGAGCTTCGCGACGCCGGTGGTGGCCGGCGTGATCGGACTCGTGCTCGCGGTCGCTCCCGGCCTTGCGCCGGGCCAGGTGCGCTCGATCCTCGCGGCGACCGCGACGCCGTTTCCCGCAGGGTCGGGGTGCACGACGGCGACATGCGGAGCCGGCATCGTCGACGCGCGTGCCGCGGTGGCGCTCGCGTCAGGCCAGGGTGCGGCAGCCGTCAGGATTCCGGCCGTCGAGTACTACCGCGCGGGATTCAACCACTACTTCATGACCGCGGATGCCGACGAGAGCGCGGGTCTCGACGCCGGAGCCTACGGGGGCGTGTTCTCCCGCACGGGTCTTGGATTCAACGCGTGGAACGGGCCGGCTCCGGGCACCGCTCCGGTCTGCCGGTTCTTCACGACGCCCGGCCGGTTCGGTGTCATGGGCTCCCACTTCTACACCGCCGACCCGGTCGAGTGCGACGGCATCAAGAGCAATCCGGACTGGATCTACGAGAAGATCGCGTTCCATATCGCGGTGCCGGTGGCCGGCGCGTGCCCCTTCGGCACGCTGCCGGTGTATCGCGCGTTCAACAATGGGCAGTCGGGCGCGCCCAACCACCGTTTCACCACGGATCCCGCGATCTATCAGCAGTTCACCACGGTGCTCGGCTGGGCGCCTGAAGGAATCAAGTTCTGCGCGCCGCAGTGAATTCGGGGTCAGGGCGCAATTCGGCGTCGACTCTGACCCCGATCAGCGCCGCTTCGCCCCCGGCTTCTTCGCCGCAGCGCCCGCACGCTTGCGTGCCGTCGTCGCGGGGGACTTGCGCGCGGAGGGGGTTGCAGGTGTCTTCGTTCTCGCGCGCGGCGTCGATGCGCCACCGGAAGCCCGCTTGACCGCTGGCGTCTCCGACGTTGCCTTCGAACGGGAGGAGCGCGCACGCGGTGCGGTCGCGGGAGCTGGTGCGCGGTCTCCGCCGCGCGGCGCAGCCTTCGTCCGCGTCGGCGTCCGCTCGGCCTTCGCATCGATCAGCGAGACGGCTTCGTCGAGCGTGATCGCGTCCGCGCGCTCGCGGTCAGGGACCGTCGCGTTGGTGTCGCCGTGCTTCACGTACGGGCCGTAGCGCCCGGCGTGGAGTTCGACCGGCTTGCCGTCGCGCGGATGCTTGCCGAGTTCCTTGAGCGCGGCGGCCTGCGGCCGCCCGCCTCGTCCGCCCGCGCCCTTTTCCTTCTTCTCGAACTCGAAGCCGACCTTGCCGTCCGGCTGGCGCACGAGGAACGCCGAGAACGGCCGGCGCGTGCGAGACGAGACGAACTGCAGCAGATCGGTCCTGCCGGTGGCGAGCAGCTTCTGCATCTGCACGCGCTCGACGATCCGCTGCAGGATCGTTCGGCCGGAGCGAAAGTCGCAGGTGCGGTCGGCACCGACCGCGCGCTCGCACACGTACGCCGCGGGCGTCTCGAACACGCGTGACTTGCATTTCGGGCAGGGGCCGAGCGCCTCCTGGCCGGTGAAGTCCGGCGCCTCGGCGCCCTCGTCGTCGAGCCGCGGTCCGAAGTCGAACTCGACCTCGTTCGCGTCGTTCAGCTTGAGCTTCGCGGAGAACGGCCGTCCGAGCCGGCTGCGGAATCCGTCGAGCGGGCCGACTTCGCGATGGCGGATCAGCACCTCGGCCTCCACGGGCTCGAGCTGGCGGCCGCCGAGGATCTTCCAGAATCCGAAGTCGCAGTTCACGCACTGAAACTTCTTGTAGCGCTCGTGCACCTCGCCGCCGCACTTCGGGCAGGGCGCCGAGAGCGTGGCGAAGTCGCCGGGAATGGTGTCGCTCTCGTAGTTCTTCGCCTGCGCGACGATGCGCTTCGTCATCGCGACGATCTCTTCCATGAACGCGTCGCGCTCGAGCTTGCCGCGCTCCATCTGGGCGAGCTTGAACTCCCACTCGGCGGTGAGCTCGGGGCTGAAGAGCTCCGGGACGCCGAGCCCGTGCAGGAGCGTCATCAGCGAGAACGCCTTCGCGGTCGGGTGCAGGTCCTTGCCTTCGCGATAGACGTAGCGCTCGCCGATCAGGCCCTCGATGATCTGCGCGCGCGTGGCCGGCGTGCCCAGCCCCTTCTCGCGCATCGCCTCGCGCAGTTCCTCGTCCTCGATCGTCTTGCCCGCGCCTTCCATCGCCGAGAGCAGCGTGCCCTCGTTGTAGCGCGGGGGCGGACGCGTCGTCTGCTTCTCGACCTCGACCTTCGTGGTCGCGACCTTCTCGCCCGACTTCACCGGCACGAGCGACGCGTTGTCGTCCGCCGCTTCCTTCCCGTAGACCGCGAGCCAGCCGGGCTCGACCAGGACCTTGCCCTCGGTCTTGAACGGCTCGCCCTCGACGCGCGTGATGCGCGTGGTGACGAGGAACTCCGCGGCCGGGTGGAACACCGCGAGAAAGCGCTTGACGACGAAGTCGTAGAGCTTCGCCTCCAGCTCGTTCAGGTGTTTCGGCGCGGCGAGCGTCGGGATGATCGCGAAGTGATCCGAGATCTTCGCGTTGTCGAACACGCGCTTGTTGGGCCGGACCCACTTCTCCTTCAGCACCCGGCGCGCGTGCGTTCCGTACGCGTTCGACTCGCCCAGCATCTCGAGCGTCTTCTTCACCGTACCGAGGTAGTCCTCGGGCAGCGCGCGTGAATCGGTGCGGGGGTAGGTCAGCACCTTGTGCTTCTCGTAGAGCGCCTGCGCGAGCGACAGCGTCGTCCGCGCGGAGAAGCCGAAGCGGCCGTTCGCCTCGCGCTGCAGCGTGGTGAGGTCGTAGAGCAGCGGCGGGCTCTGCGTCGAGGGCTTCGACTCCTCGCTGACGGTGCCCGGCTTGCCGGCGCACTTCGCGGCGATCGCGCGCGCCCTCGCCTCGTCCCACAGCCGCTCGGCGCGGGCGTCGGGATCGTCCTCGGGCTTGCGGAACTTCTCGTCGAACCAGCGCCCCCGGTACTCGCCGGCCGCCGCGCGGAAGGTGCCGTGGAGTTCCCAGTAGTCGCGCGGCACGAACGCGCGGATCTTCTCCTCGCGCTCGACCAGGATCGCGAGCGTCGGCGTCTGCACGCGGCCGACCGTCGTGAGCTGGAAGCCGCCCGACTTCGAGTTGAACGCGGTCATCGCGCGCGTGCCGTTGATCCCGACGAGCCAGTCGGACTCGGAGCGGCACTTCGCGGCGTCGGCGAGCGGCAGCATCGAGGCATCGGTGCGCAACGCCTCGAAGCCTTCGCGGATCGCCGCGGGGGTCATCGACTGCAGCCACAGCCTGCGGATCGGCTTGTCGGTCTTCGCGTAGGCGACGAGGTAGCGGAAGATGAGTTCGCCCTCGCGGCCGGCGTCGCAGGCGTTCACGATCGACGTCACGTCCTTGCGCTTCAGCAGCTTCAAGAGGCCTTTGAGGCGATCCTCGGACTTCTCGATCGGCTTCAGCGCGAAGGCCGAGGGAATCGCGGGCAGGTGCGCGAAGGTCCACTTGCCGCGTTTCACCTCTTCGGCTTCGGGCATCCCGATCTCGAGCAGGTGCCCTACCGCCGACGACACGATCGCGTCGTCGCGCTCGAAATGGTCGCCCTGACGCGAGAATCCGCCCAGCGCGCGCGCGATGTCGGCGGCGACGGAGGGCTTTTCGGCGATGACGAGACGCTTGGCCATGGGGAGGCGGGATACTACAGAAGGATTTCGCGATACGGCAAGGCGGCTTCCCCGCGCGTGCGCGCACGCGCGGGCGAGCGCACGCGGGCGGGTGCCCGCGCACGCGGGAGGCGCGATGGCCCCATGGGCGCGATCATCCCATGCGCTGCCACCGGCCTCCGGGAAGCGGTGAGACACGACCGTCGAGTTCGAGTTGCACGAGCGCGGCGGCGATGCGCTCGGGCGGGAGGCCGGTGCGCGCCACGAGGCGTTCGAGGTCTACCGGTCCGCGGCCCATCGCGTCGACCAGGCGCGCGCGAAGCGGGTCGGGTTCCGCGATCGCCGGCACGGCGCCGGCTGCAGCGACCGGCGGCAGGCGGAGTTCGGTGAGCACGTCCTGCGCGGTCTCGACGAGCTTCGCGCCGTCGCGGATCAGCCGGTGCGGCCCCTTCGACAACGGCGAGTGGATCGAGCCCGGGATCGCGAACACGTCGCGTCCCTGCTCGACTGCGAAGCGCGCGGTGATGAGCGAACCGGAGCCCGGCGCGGCCTCGACGACGAGCACGCCCATCGCGAGCCCGGCGATCAGCCGGTTGCGCGCGGGAAAGTTCGCCTTGAGCGGCGGCGTGCCCGGCGTGAACTGCGTCACCACCAGCCCCTGCGCCGCGATCGCGCGCGCGAGATCGCGGTGGCCCGCCGGGTACACGCGGTCGGGGCCGGTGCCCATGACGGCGATCGTCGACGCGGGCGTGGGCAGCGCGCCGCGGTGGGCTGCCGCGTCGATCCCCTGCGCGAGTCCCGACACCACGGTGAGTCCGGCAGCGGCGAGCGTGCGCGCGAACGCCGCTGCGTCCTCGACGCCCTGCGCGGTCGCCTGCCGGCTGCCGACGATGGCGATCGCCGGACGCGACAGGAGTTCGAGCCGGCCCATCGCAAAGAGCGCGAGCGGAGGATCGGCGAGTTCGAGCAGCGATCGCGGATAGGCTTCGTCGTCCCACGCGATCAGGCGGTGCTCCGCGTCGTCGAGCCAGGCCCGGGCGGCTTCGGCGCGCGCCGGATCGCGCTCCGCGAGACGCTGCGCGACCGCGGCGCCCGCGGCCGACGAGATCGAAGCGCGCGACGACGCAAGCACCGCCTCGGGCGAGCCCATCGTCCTCAGGAGGGTGACCGCTGCCGCCGTCGGCAGCGACGCGTCCGCGAGCGCGGCCCAGGCCAGCGCTCGGGTGAGCTCGCCCATGACGGTGTCGCGGCGCGGGCCGCGGGACGGGAATCAGGGCCGGCGGACCACGTCGCCGATCGCCACCGGATCGGTCGTGTTGAGCAGGATCGCGTAGGCCACGCGGTCGAACACGCGGAAGACGAACATCAGGCCGGCGCGCTCGTCGGGTACCTGCAGCTGCTTCTTCGGCAGGAAGGTCGTGGTCTGGTCGAGGAAGCGCAGCATGAAAGGCGTGCCCTGGTCCGGCCGCGGGTCGTCGATCGGCGGCACGGTCTTGTAGATCGCCAGCACGTGGCCGACTTCGAGTCCCTGCTGGCGTCCGAGGTCGAGCGTCACGATCGCGCCGCGGCCCATCTCGCTCGCATTGCTGTATGACGCGATGATCGTGCCGTTCATGTCCTGCTCGGGTGCGCGCGGCACGAAGTTCACCAGTGTTTCGCGCGGCACCGGGAGCAGGCGGTCGCCGATGAAGATCTCCTCCTTCGACTCGGTGATCTGCACCGTCGAGACGTCGGAGAACCGGTCGACGCGCGCGGTGCCCAGCCACCGGTTCTCGAAGCCGAGGACCTCGCCCGAAGGCGCCACGAGCGCCTTGCCCGGGCGGTAGAGGTACCAGCGGTCGCCGAGCTTGGGATCGAGTCCGACGACGTAGACGCGGTCGCCCTGGCCGCGCACGACGCGGGCGCGCTCGCGCCCTTCGACGATCTCGGGCGCCTCGAGCAGGCCGGGGCTCTGCGTGATGACCGGCTTGGTCAGGTAGGGCTCGATGTCGCCCGGAGGGATGCTGGGGATCGCCTGGGCGTCCAACGGCTCGGAGCGCACGCGGGGCGACATCCGGACGTCGCCGGAGGCCGGAGCCGCCGGCTGCGCCTGCGCGATCGAGAGCCTGGGCTGGCCGTCCGAGGTGTAGTCGAGGACGACGACGTCGCCCGGGTAGATCCGGTGCGGGTTGCGGATCTGCTCGCGGTTCATCCGCCAGACGTCCGGCCAGCGCCACGGGTCCTTGAGGAATTTGCCCGAGATGCCCCAGAGAGTGTCGCCTTTTTGCACCGTGTACGACGACGGCGCCCCCTGAGCCAGCACGATCGGGTCCGCGGCGAGCGCCGGGCAAGCGCCCAGAACCGCACTCGCGGCCACCGCGAGGGCGAGTCGCCTCCCCATGCTAAACTGTTGACGCATAAGACCTCTTCGTTGCGGTCGGGCTCTTGCGTTTGTCCTAAACCGCCGCAAAATAAGGACTTGGAAAAGATTCTGCATCCGGCACTTGCATTTGTCCAGCGATCATGGTGCTTCCGATCCTCGAGTACCCCGATCCGCGGCTCCGGAAGGTGGCCGCGCGGGTCGGAACGGTGACCCCCGACGTCGCCCGCCTCGTCCGCGACATGGCCGAGACGATGTACGCCGCGCCCGGCATCGGGCTCGCCGCCACCCAGGTCGACGTGCACAAGCGCGTGATTGTCATGGACATTTCGGAAGGCCGTGACGAGTTGCGCGTGTTCATCGACCCCGAGATCGTCCGCGCCGAGGGCGAGGCCGAGTGCGAGGAGGGGTGCCTGTCGGTCCCCGGCTACTACGAGAAGGTGACCCGGGCCGCCTCGATCCGCGTCCGGGCGAAAGGCGCCGACGGACGGCCGTTCGAGCTCGGCGCCGAGGGCCTCCTCGCCGTGTGCATCCAGCACGAAATGGACCACCTCGAGGGCAAGGTCTTCGTCGACTACCTCTCCCCGCTCAAGCGGGCGCGGCTCGCCGGCAGGCTGCGCAAGAAGCAGCGGCTCGCGAGCTAGGGAAGCTCTGCGAAAGTGCGTGGTGCGCGTTGGCCCGAGATCGGGATGACGGCGAGACCGGCGGCGCAGCCGGTATCGGGAATACCGGCAAGACGCCGGGCGACGCTGGCGCCCGATATCG
>JADLBN010000097.1 GCA_020847675.1 Burkholderiales bacterium
CCGATATCGGGCGCCAGCGTCGCCCGGCGTCTTGCCGGTATTCCCGATACCGGCTGCGCCGCCGGTCTCGCCGTCATCCCGATCTCGGGCCAACGCGCACCACGCACTTTCGCAGAGCTTCCCTAGCGGACTCCGACCGGCCGTCGACGCTCTTGACCACGGCCAGCGTCAGATTCATCCGCGCCTTCGCCGCGAGCGCGCCGGTGACCTCGCTCCAAGTCGGTCCCCAGCGCGACGGTGCGGCGAGGGCTGCGAGCGGCACCGACGCGAGAACGACGAACCACGAGACGCTCGCGCCGGACAGGGCGGCGCGGCAGGCGCGCCCGCGCCTCCCGGAAGACTGGCGCGCCCGACAGGATTCGAACCTGTGACCCTTGGCTTCGGAAACCAATACTCTATCCAACTGAGCTACGGGCGCGTGAACCCGACATTGTAGCCGCCGCCGCGATCGGGCGTCCATCGAGGGTGCCGGCCGGTATAATGCGACGCTTGCAGGCTCCGCACGGCTCCCCCGCGTCCCCATGTCCGAACACGATCCGCACTCCTCCCTGATCCAGACGCCGAAGCAGCTCGTCATCGTCGTCGTGCTCGCGTTCCTCGTGCCGATCACGCTGATCGCGCTGATCACGCAGCTCGTCACCGGCAGGGCCCACGAATCCGGCGACGACGCCGCGGTGCTCGCGCGCATCGCGCCGGTCGGCACCGTGCAGATCGCCGCGCCCGCCGGACCCAAGGGCATGATGACCGGCGAACAGGTGTTCGCGCAGACCTGCAAGACCTGCCACGAAGCCGGCATCGCGGGCGCCCACAAGTTCGGCGACAAGGCCGCGTGGGCGAAGGTGCTCGCGCAGGGCGAGAAGCTCTCGGTCCAGCACGCGATCGCGGGCATCCGGGCGATGCCCGCGCGCGGCGGCAACCCCGACCTGACCGACGCCGAGGTCCAGCGCGCGGTCGCCTACATGGCGAATGCGGCCGGCGCGAACTGGAAGCCGGCGCCGATCCAGGCCGCTCCCGCGGCCGCGACTTCCGCCGCCGCGCCCGCAGCGTCTCCCGTGTCGACCGCCGCTGCCGCGCCGGTCCAGGTCGCCGCCGCACCGGCCGCCGCTCCGGCCGCCGCCCCCGCGGCGAAGGCCGACGGCAAGAAGGTCTACGACACCACCTGCACCGCGTGCCACGGCATGGGCATCGCCGGTGCGCCAAAGTTCGGCGACAAGGCCGCGTGGTCCGCACGCATCGCGCAGGGGACGGCGACGCTCTACGATCACGCGATCCACGGCCTCACCGGCAAAGGCGGCGTGATGCCTCCGAAGGGCGGCGCGACCAACCTCTCGGACGCCGACGTAAAGGCCGCCGTCGATTACATGGTGGCTGCGGCGAAGTAGCCCGGGCGAACCGCAAGCGTGTGCGAGGACGCGGCCCGAGGGCCGCGTCTTTCGTTTCGGACGACCCGGCGGATCCGGCGCTGCCGGCTTCCCACCGGCCGGACAGGAGGCTATCCGCCGCCCTGGCGCGCCGCGAGCGCGGCCCTGATCGCCTTCAATCGCTCCGCGCCGGCCGCTTTCTCGCGGGCAGCCTCGTCAGGAGGCAGCGGTGCCCCGGCCCAGCGCAGGTCGTCCTGCACGAGTTCGCCGATGAATCGCGATGGCTGGCACTCGACGCGCCCGCCCGCCCGCGTGCGCGTGCGGCAGAACGACAGATGGAGCGAACGCTCCGCGCGGGTGAGGCCGACGTAGAGCAGGCGCCGCTCCTCGTCGATCGTGCCCGCGTCGATCGACTCGCGGTGCGGCAGGATCCCTTCCTCGAGCCCCGCGAGGAACACGTGCGGGAACTCGAGGCCCTTCGCCGCGTGCAGCGTCGAAAGCCGCACGGTGTCCGCGCCTTCCCCGTCGCGGCCCTCGAGCATCGTGATGAGCGCGATCGCTTGCACGAGTTCGGTGAGCGTCTTGCGGTCGGACTCGCCCTTCCGCGCGAGCCACGCGGTGAACTCGCGCACGCTCGCAGACTTCGCCTCGGCCTCGCGGCGGTCGAAGGTGGCGACGAGGTGGTCCTCGTAGCCGATCGCGCGAAGCAGTTCGTCGATCAGCCGGCCGGCCGGCTCGCGCGCGGAGCGCCGTCGCAGGTCCGCGATCAGCCGCTCGAACGCGGACAGCGTCTCGTGCGCACGCGCCTGCGCGGCCGCGGCGAAAGCGGGATCGCGGATGGCGCGCACGAGGCTCGAGTGCGCCGCCGTCGCAGCTTCGGCCAGCTTCGCGAGCGTGGTCCGCCCCACGCCCCGCTTCGGCACCGCGACCGCGCGCAGGAACGCGGGGTCGTCGTCCTCGTTGGCGACGAGGCGCAGGTAGGCGACGAGGTCCTTGATCTCGGTGCGGTCGAACCACGACTGGCCGCCGGACACCTCGTAGGGAATCGACTGCGAGCGCAGCGCGGCCTCGAAGGCGCGCGCCTGGTGATTGCCGCGGTAGAGCACCGCGTAGTCCGACCAGCGGCCGCGGTGCTCGAAACGGTGGGCCGAGATCGCCGACGCGACGATCTCCGCTTCCGCTTCCTCGTCGCGCGCCGCGACCACGCGGATCGCGTCGCCGTGGCCGCGGTCGCTCCACAGCCGCTTCTCGTGCAGCTTCGCGTTGTTCGCGATCAGCGCGTTGGCGCTCGCGAGGATGCGCGTGGTCGACCGGTAGTTCTGCTCGAGCTTCACGACGACGAGCCCCGGGTAGTCGCGCTCGAGCTGCGCGAGGTTCTCGACCGTCGCGCCGCGCCAGCCGTAGATCGCCTGGTCGTCGTCGCCGACCGCCGTGAAACGCGCGCGTTCGCCGACCAGCGCGCGGAAGAGCCGGTACTGGGCGGGATTGGTGTCCTGCACCTCGTCGACGAGCACATGGTCGCAACGCGCCTGCCAGCGCGCGCGCACCGTCGCGTCGCGCTCGAACAATTCGACCGGCAGCCGGATCAGGTCGTCGAAATCGACCGCCTGGTACGCGGCGAGCGCGTCGGCATAGTGCGCGTACGCCTTCGCGGCGGCCCTCTCGTCGTCGCCGTCCGCCTCCCGCATCGCCGCGGACGGCGCGAAGAGCGCGTTCTTCCAGCGGCTGATCGCCCACTGGGCGCGGCGGATGCGCGAGCGGTCCGCCGACGCGACGAGTTCGCCGACGACGGACTCCAGGTCCTGCGGGTCGAGCACCGAGAAGCCCGGGCGCAGGCCGAAGGCCTTCGCTTCCGCGCGCACGATGGAAAGCCCCAGCGCATGGAAGGTCTGGATGCGCACCGACGAGGCGTCGCCCCCGCGCGCGCGTCCCGCGAGCAGGCGGTCCACGCGCTCGCGCATCTCGCGCGCGGCCTTGTTGGTGAACGTCACGGCGACGATCTTCGCCGGATCGGTGCCGCCCGCGATCAGGTGCGCGACCTTCGCGGCGATGACGCGCGTCTTGCCGCTGCCCGCGCCGGCGAGCACGAGCATCGGCGCGTCGGTGCGGCGCACCGCGGCGGCCTGCGCGGGGTTGAGCGGGAACGACATGGGCGGATTGCTACAATCGGCCGCATCGTATCAACGCGCGCGCGCGGTGTGCAGACTTGACTCGCGCGCAGGAATCCGCGATGGCGCACTACGCGATCGGCGACCTGCAGGGCTGCCACGAGGAGTTCGTGCAGCTCCTGTCGCTCGTCGGCTTCTCGCCGCGCGAGGACCGGCTGTGGCTGGTCGGCGACCTCGTCAACCGCGGGCCCGGGTCGCTTCCGATCCTGCGCGAGGTGAAGGCCTTGGGCGACGCCGCGCGCGTCGTCCTCGGCAACCACGACTTCCACCTGCTCACCGTCGCCGCGGGGATCCGCCCGCCGCACCGCAGCGACACGCTCGACGAGGTCCTCGCGGCTCCCGACCGCCACGACCTCCTCGACTGGCTGCGCACGCGCCCGCTGGTGGTGCGCGAAGGCGAGTTCCTGATGGTGCACGCCGGGCTCCTGCCGTCGTGGACCGCCGCGCACGCGCAGATGCTGTCGGGCGAAGTCGAGGCGAAGCTCGCCGGCGGCGACGCGATGCGCTTCCTCGGAGTGCTCTACGGCGACGAGCCGTCGGCCTGGCGCGACGACCTCGAAGGCGACGACCGCCTGCGCGCGGTCGTCAACGTCTGCACGCGGCTGCGCTTCTGCACGGCGGACGGACGCATGGAGTTCCGCGAGAAGCGCGGCCGCGGCCACGCGCCGGAGGGATTCAGCCCGTGGTTCGCGCACGACACGCGCCGCACCGCGCGCGAGACCGTCGTGTGCGGCCACTGGTCGACGCTCGACCTCGACCTCGCGCCCAACCTGCTGATGCTCGACTCGGGGTGCCTGTGGGGCGGGACGCTGACGGCGGTCAGCCTGCCGGACCGGCGCGTGTATCAGGTGCCGTCGCGCCACCCCGTCGTGCCAAAGCCGTTCGGATAGCGTTCTCGGCGTCGCGTGCGAGTTCGCGGCGGTGGCGTTCTCCCGCCGCCATCGCCGGCGCGGCGATCAGGTCCACGGCCAG
>JADLBN010000098.1 GCA_020847675.1 Burkholderiales bacterium
TCGGCGTCGGCCGCAGCGCGTGGACCGACGACGACTACCGGCGCTGGCTGAAGGAGCGCTTCGACGACGTCGACGAGGGCAAGCGTCCTTCCGACGGCGAGTTCGACCGCTTCGCCGCGCGCGTCCACTTCCTGCGCATGGACCTCGCCCGTGCCGACGATTACTCGCGGCTCGCGGACTGGCTTCGACCCGGTGCGGCCGCAGAGCGAAGCGCGCCTGCTGACGCGGTGATCATGTACCTCGCCACCGGGCCGGACCTGTTCCCGGTGGTGTGCGAGCAACTGGGCCGCGCGGGCCTGAACGGTCCGAACGTGCGCGTGGTGCTGGAGAAGCCGCTCGGGCGCGATCTCGCGAGCGCGCAGGCGACGAGCCGCGTCGTGCGTGCGTCGTTCCGCGAGGCGCAGGCGCTGCGCATCGACCACTATCTCGGCAAGCCCGCGGTGCAGAACCTGATGGCACTGCGCTTCGGCAACCTGCTGTTCGAACCGCTGTGGCGGCGCGAGTGCGTCGCCAACGTGCAGATCACGATCGCCGAGTCGATCGGCGTGGGCACGCGCGGCGCGTTCTACGACGCGACCGGGGCGTTGCGCGACATGGTGCAGAACCACGCGCTGCAACTCCTGACGATGATCGCGATGGAGCCTCCCTCGCGCCTGTCACCGCAGGACATCCACGCCGAGAAGCTCAAGGTGCTGCGCGCGCTGAAGCCTTTCGACGGCGCGTCCGCGCTGCGCGACGTCGTGCGCGGACAGTATCGCGGCGGCGCCGTGGGCGGCACTCGCGCGGCGGGCTATCTCGAGGAGGCCCGAGTGCCGCCGGACAGCCGCACCGAGACCTTCGTCGCGCTGCGCGCCGAGGTGGCGAACTGGCGCTGGGCGGGCGTGCCGTTCTTCCTTCGTACCGGCAAGCGGCTCGCCGTGCACAGCGCCGGGATCGTCGTCGAGTTCCGGCCCACGCCGCACAACCTCTTCGCGGGCGCGGCGCGACCCAACAAGCTCGTCATCAAGCTCCAGCCCGAGGACGGGCTGGAACTCCGCCTTGTCGCCGCGAAGGACTCCGCGCAGGCCGAGGAGCTCTCGCCGGTGACGCTCGACCTCGATTTCGAGAAGGCGTTCGGGCAGAACCGCGTGGGCGCCTACGAGCGGCTGCTGCTCGACGCGATCGCCGGCCGGCTCAACCTGTTCGTCGCCGGCGACGAGCAGGAGGAGGCGTGGCGCTACGTCGAGCCGATCCTGCGTGCGTGGGAGCGCGACGAGGCAGCGTCCGGCGATCTCCACGGCTACGCAGCGGGCACGATGGGGCCATCGGCTGCGGGTGCGCTGGTCGCCCGCGAGGGCTTCGCGTGGGAGGAGGACCGCTGAACGGCGCGGTGACGGGCAGCGATCCGCCGCTGGCGTACGAACGCTTGGCCCTCGCGCCGGCGTCGCGGCGCCGCGGCCATTCGGGCGCGGGAAGGCCGGCGGAGCCCAGCCGGCAGCCTTCCCGACCCGCATCTTCCCATCCCGGGATGAGACTGAAACGGTCTCGATCGGACGGCGAGTTCGGATCGACGGACAAAGGAAGCGAACGGGCGCTCGAGACGCCCCGGATCCCACGGACGTCCCGCGGACTGAAGGTCGTCCCGTGGGATCCGGGGTGCCGCAGGCTTCCTGATGCCGTCCTTGACTTCCGCGAGGGTCGCGTCTAAGGTCGAACAACTTGTGCTGTACAGGCGCCTCCGGGGGTTCGTCGAGGCGCCCGAGGGTCGGATTGCCGGGCTGCAGGGGAGGCACGATGGCAAGCACCCGCACGTCGAGTCGCCCTCGCGCGCCTGCGGGCAGGGACGCGGCGCGCAAGCGATGGACGGTGCTCGTCTACCTCGCCGGCGACAACAACCTCGACAGCGCGGGCGTGGTCGATCTCGGCGAGATGAAGGAAGCCGGCTCGTCGGCTGAAGTCGACGTCGTCGCCCAGTTCGACCGCTCGGGAGCGGCGCGAAAGACCCGGCGCTACCACCTGCGAAAGGGAACCACGCTCGCGCAGGATCGCGTCGCCGAACTCGGCGAAACCGACAGCGGCGATCCCGCGGTGCTCCAGGACTTCCTGTTGTGGGGCATCGCCGGCTACCCGGCCGATCGCTACCTCGTGGTGCTGTGGAACCACGGAGCGGGCTGGGACGACACCGACGTCTACCGTGCGGTCCGGCGCGGAACCGGTCGCGGCATCCGCTACAAGCGGCGCCCGCTGGCGGGCACGGCGACGCGCGCCCGCGCCCTCCGGCTTTCCGACGTCCATCGCGTCGCGACGAGGATGCGGCGCGCCGTATTCTCGACCGGCATCGCGAAGGCGGTGACCACGCGCGGCATCCTGTACGACGACAGCGCGCGCGACTTCCTCGACAACCTGGAACTCGAACGCGTCCTCGCGAAGGTGAAGTCGAAGCTCGGCCGCCGCATCGACGTGCTGGGGCTGGATGCCTGCCTCATGTCGATGGTCGAGGTTGCCTACCAGGTGCGCGGCGCGGTGGGCGTGCAGGTCGGGTCGGAGGAACTCGAGCCCGCCGACGGCTGGCCCTACGCGGCGATCCTGAAGAAGCTCGCGGCGTCGCCGTCGATGACCGCGCGCGAACTGGCGAAGACGATCGTCGACGCCTACCTCGCGTCGTATCGCGCGAGCGACGTCGTCACCCAGTCCGCCCTCGACCTCGCGCGCTGCGACGACCTCGCCCGGGCGATCGACGACCTCGCGCGAGCGCTTCGCGCCGGATGCGCGGACCCCGAGACGCTCCTCGCCATCGTGCGCGCGCGCCGCTCGACGCAGCACTACGACACGAAGGACTACGTCGACCTCGCGCACCTCGCCGCGCGCCTCAAGGCGCCTGGCACCGGCGCAGCGATCGCCGACGCCTGCGACATCGTGCTGGGGGCGGTCGAGGGCGCCGTGATCGCATCCGGGAGCAAGGGAGCGGCGGTCGCGGACTCGAACGGGCTGTCGATCTATTTTCCCGAGACGCGCGCCTCGCCGCTCTACGCGAAGCTCGACTTCGCGAAGCGGAGCGAGTGGGACGCGTTCCTCGAAGCCTACCGGCAGGCGTTGTCCGGTTGACCGTCGAACCTTCGCGGGAGGCACGATGCAATCGCGCGCCGCACTCGTTCTGGGCCTGCTGGTTCCGGCGCTCGTCGCCGGATGCGCCTCGAAACTGTCGGTGAGCCGGGAGAAGGCGGGCGGGAATCCCGGCGCGACCGAGCCGGTGGCGGGACTGCCGTTCAACGTGCCGGAGGTCTACGTGAAGTCGGGCACGCGAACCGCTTCGTCGAAGGCCGACGACAAGGAGTGCACGCCGGTCGAGTTCCACGAGACCGTGCTGCTGCCGACCGGCGCGCGGCACTACCTGAACGTCGAGGCGATGCCGTTCACCAAGACCGGCTTCGTCGTCAGGTACAACGCGTCGGGCAACCTCTCCGAAGTCACGCTCAACACCGAGCCGGCGGGCGCCGAGGAGATCAAGGCGGTCGCCGACCTCGTCAAGACGATCGCGCCGATCGCCGGATTCGCTCCCGCGACGAAAGCCGAGAGCCGGTTCGCGAAGGCCTGCGACGCCGGCGAGAAGGACGTCCGCTACTGCACACTGGCGGCGTTCCAGGCGGGCGAGTGCCGCTGAGGCAGCGCGGCGGCGCTGCGCGGCGCACCGCAGGTTCGGTGGCTATGCAACGTCCTCGCGCGACGAAGCCGCCTCGATCGCCTGGCACTCGGGGCCGCTGAACGCCTCGACCAGCGCGTCGAGGAACGCGCGCGTGCGCGCGGGCATGAGCCGGCGGCCCGGGAACACCGCCCACACCGGCACCGGGGGCGAGCGCCA
>JADLBN010000099.1 GCA_020847675.1 Burkholderiales bacterium
ACCTGCCTGACGTCACCGTCATCGCGCCCGTGTTCCTCGAACCGGTGTCAGACACCGTGTCTGACACGGTGTCTGACACCGGGGCTGCCGTTGCCCGCGTCCCGGAGTTCTACGTGGCGAGCCGCGGCCACCACGCGGACATCGGCGGCATCACGCCGGGCTCGATGCCGCCGGATTCCGCGCACGTCGACGAGGAGGGCGTGCTGCTCGACAACGTGCAACTCGTCGCCGGCGGGCGCTTCCTCGAAGACGAGATGCGCGGGATCCTCGTTTCCGGCCGCTATCCCGCGCGCAATCCGGACCAGAACGTGGCCGACCTGCGCGCCCAGGTCGCCGCCTGCGCGAAGGGCGCCGAGGAACTCGCCCGGATGGTCCGGCACTTCTCGCTGCCGGTGGTGCGCGCTTACATGAAGCACGTTCAGGACAACGCCGAGGAATCGGTGCGGCGCGTGCTCGGGGCGCTCAAGGACGGCAGCTTCGCCTACGAGATGGACGACGGCGCGATCATCCGCGTCGCGATCCGCGTCGACCACGCAGCGCGCGAGGCCACGATCGATTTCACCGGCACGTCTGCGCAGCGGCCGACCAACTTCAACGCGCCGTCGGCCGTGTGCAAGGCGGCGGTGCTCTACGTGTTCCGCACGCTCGTCGACGACGAGATCCCGATGAACGCGGGGTGCCTGAAGCCGCTGACCATCGTGATCCCCGAGGGATCGATGCTCGCGCCGCGCTACCCGGCGGCGGTGGTGGCGGGCAACGTCGAGACCTCGCAGGCGATCACCGATTGCCTCTACGGAGCGCTGGGGGTGCTCGCGGCGTCGCAGGGCACGATGAACAACCTGACCTTCGGCAACGCGACCTACCAGTACTACGAGACGATCTCGGGCGGATCGGGCGCGGGGCCGGACTTCGACGGAGCGAGCGTCGTGCAGACGCACATGACCAACTCGCGTCTCACCGACCCCGAGGTGCTCGAGTGGCGCTTCCCGGTGCGGCTCGAGTCCTACGCCATCCGTCGCGGGAGCGGCGGGCCCGGGCGCCACCATGGCGGCGACGGCGGCGAGCGCCGGCTGCGCTTCCTCGAGCCGATGACCGCGGTGATGCTCGCGAACCACCGGCGCGTCGCACCGTTCGGGGTGGCGGGAGGATCTCCGGGCGCGGTCGGCGAGAACTGGGTCGAGAGAACCGACGGGTCGCGCGAGGACTTCGGCGCGACGTTCAAGGTCGAGATGGGCGCGGGCGACCTGTTCGTCGTGCGCACGCCCGGCGGCGGGGGTTACGGTCCGCCCGGACGGGGCGGAGCGTGAGCACCTGCGTGTTCTGCCGGCTCGTCGCGGGCGAACTGCCCTCGGCCTTCGTGCACCGCGACGAGCGCGTCGTCGCGTTCATGGACGCCGGGCAGGTCAACGACGGCCACGTGATCGTCGCGACCGCGCGCCACGCCGCCACGATCTACGACATCGACGACGACGAGGCCGCGGCGGCGTTCCGGCTCGCTGCCCGGCTCGCGCGCACCGTGAGACGCGAGTTCGGCGCGGAAGGCGTGACGATCCTGCAGGCGAACGAGCCGGCGGGGTTCCAGACCGTCGCACATTTCCATCTCCACGTGCTGCCGCGCCATGCGGGCGATGGCGTCGGACTCGAATGGCCGGCGAAGCGCCCGCCGTTCGAGCGGCTCGTCGAGCTTGCAGGGCGTGTGCGTTCAGCGCTCGCGGCCGGAGGCTGAACCCCAGGTCCGTGGGACGTCCCACGGACCGGGTTGGGGTTTCAGTTTCCCGGAAGCGGGATGAACTCGCTCTCGCCCGGCACCGCTCCGAATCGCTGCTCGCGCCAATCCGCCTTGGCGCGCTCGATGCGCTCGCGCGAACTCGACACGAAGTTCCACCACAGGAAGCGTGGACCGTCGAGCGCAGCGCCGCCGATCAGCATCGCTCGCGCGGGTCCCGCCGAGCGCAGCGCGACCGCGCGACCTGGTGCGATCACCGCGAGGTGGTGCCTTGGCAGCAGTTCGCCATCGATTTCGAAATCCGCATCGACCGCATGGACCGACCGCTCTTCGTGTTCGGCGGGCAATGCGATCGCCCCCGCCGACGCGAAGGCAACCGAAGCGTAGAGCGTGTCGGCGAAGGTCGGCGTCGGCGCGCGGCGGCCGAACGCGTGCCCGGCGACCACAACGACCGAAGCATCGTCCCGCGCGAACGACGGCAACTCGGCCGCCGTCAGGTGCGCGAACGACGGCTCGATTTCCTCGTGTTCCCGCGGCAGCGCGACCCAGGTCTGCATACCGTGCAGTCGCGGCCCCCGCGCGCGGTCGGCGGCCGGCGTGCGCTCGGAGTGCACGATCCCGCGCCCGGCGGTCATCCAGTTGACCTCGCCCGGTTCGATCGTCTGCACGGAGCCGAGGCTGTCGCGGTGCGCGAGAGCGCCCTCCCAGAGCCAGGTCACCGTGGCGAGGCCGATGTGCGGGTGCGGACGCACGTCGACGCCCTGTCCCGGCGCGAGCGCGAGCGGCCCCATGTGGTCGACGAAGACGAACGGACCCACGAAGCGCGGCGCGGGCGAGGGCAGCACGCGCCGCACGGTGAACGAGCCCAGGTCGTGCTCGCGGGGCCGGACGAGGTGGACGATGGCGGTCATGGTGCTCCCGATCGGTCGCCGGACGCCGCCGGTCGGCGGACGCCCGCGCCGTCGAACTCTACCGCGCCCGGCGGGTCGCAGGCGGGACCCTTCGCTTCCGGCGCTACACTGCTCCCCTCCGAACGCCTCGGGAACCCCGCCATGACGAGCCTCTACGATCTCACCGTCGACGACATCCGCGGCAAGCCGGTCAAGCTCTCCCGCTACAAGGGCAAGGTGCTCCTGATCGTCAATACCGCGAGCGAGTGCGGATTCACGCCCCAGTACAAGGGTCTCGAGGCTCTCTACGAAAAGCTCGGCGGCCAGGGGCTCGAAGTGCTGGGATTTCCGTGCAACCAGTTCGGCGCGCAGGAGCCCGGCGACGAGAAGGCGATCGAGCATTTCTGCGAACTGAACTACGGCGTCAGCTTCCCGATGTTCGCGAAGATCGACGTGAACGGCGCGAAGGCGTCGCCGCTGTACAGGCATCTCAAGTCCGCGAAGAAGGGCGTGCTGGGCTCCGAGGCGATCAAGTGGAACTTCACCAAGTTCCTGGTCGACCGCGACGGCAACGTGGTCGAGCGCTACGCGCCGCAGACCGAGCCGAAGGACCTCGAGGCCGACGTGCGGAAACTCCTCGCATGACCGCGCGCCTCGCCGCCTTCGCCGCAGCGCTCTCGCTCGCCGCGGGCCTCGCGGTGCCCGCGCACGCGCAGCCGGATCCCGCGAAGGTGCTGCGCGCCGTGTTCCCGGTCGCGGAGACTGGCTTCGACCCGCAGGCGGCCGGCGACATCTACAGCAACTCGATCAACCGCGTGATCTTCGACACGCTGTACAAGTACGACTATCTCGCGCGGCCGTACAAGCTCGTCCCGAACACGGCGGAGGCGCTGCCGGAAGTCTCCGACGGCGGCAGGACCTGGACGATTCGCGTGAAGCCCGGCATCGTTTTCGCCGACGACCCGGTCTTCAAGGGGAAGAAGCGCGAGCTGACGGCGGCGGACTACGTCTACTCGTGGAAGCGGGTGATGGACCCGCGCATCCGGTCGAACTCGATGCAGATGTTCGACGGGCGCTTCGTCGGGATGGAGGACCTGGTCGGCCCGGCGCGCGAGGGCGGCAGGTTCGACTACGACAAGCCGATCGCGGGCCTCCAGGCGGTCGACCGCTACACGATCCGCATCCGGCTCAACTTCCCCGACACCGAACTGCTCGCGAACCTGACGACCACGGCGGCCGGCGCGGTCGCCCGCGAAGTCGTCGAGGCCTACGCCGACGGCGCCGGCTGGGTGATGTCGAACCCGGTCGGCACCGGGCCGTACCGCCTGAAGGAGTGGCGCCGCGCGCAGAAGATCGTGCTGGAGGCGAATCCGAACTACCGCGACGAGCGCTTCCCTGGCAGCAGCGACCCGGCGGACCGCGAGATCGTCGCGAAGTACGCGGGCAAGCGCCTGCCGTTCGCCGGAAGGGTGGAAATCAGCATCATCGAGGAGAGCACGCCGCGGCTCCTCGCCTTCGAGCAGGGTGAGGTCGACTACGCCGCGATCCCCGTCGACCTCGCCTGGAACGTGCTCGACCCGCCGGCGAAGCTCAAGCCGCGGCTCGCGCAGAAGGGCGTGACGCTGTCGCGCGGGGTGCAGCCCGCGATCTCCTATACCTACTTCAACATGGAGGATCCGGTGGTGGGCGGCTACACGCCGGACAAGATCGCGCTGCGCCGCGCGTTCTCGCTGGGCTACAACGTCGACGACGAGATCCGGATCATCCGTCAGGGCCAGGCGTTTCCGGCGACGCAACTGATCCCGCCGACCATGTCGGGCCACGATCCGGACCTCGACGGGCGCAAGGCTTACGACCCGGCGGCGGCGCGCTCGCTCCTCGACCGCTTCGGCTACAGGGACGTCGACGGCGACGGCTTCCGCGAGACGCCGGACGGCAAGCCGCTGGTGCTGAAGCTCGCTTCGGCCCCCTCGGCCATCGACCGGCAGTTCGACGAACTGCGCAAGAAGAGCGCCGACGCGATCGGGCTCAGGATCGAGTTCGTCAAGCAGAAGTGGCCCGATCTCCTCAAGGCCGCGCGGCTGGGCCAGATCCAGATGTTCACGCTGGGCAACATCAACACGACGCCCGAAGGCTTCGGGTTCCTCGGCCTGCTCTACGGGCCGAACGGAGGTTTCTCGAATCTCGCCCGGTTCAAGCTGCCGGAATACGACCGGCTCTACGAGGAGGCGCGTTCGCTTCCCTACGGGCCGGAGCGCGAGCGCAAGATGCAGAAGATGAACGAGCTCGTCACCGCCTACGCACCTTGGAACATCACCGTGTTCCGCTACGAGAACGTGGTGACGCAGCCCTGGCTCGGCGGGTTCAAGTACAGCGGCTACCAGCAGCACCCGTTCGCCTACCTCGACGTCGACGTTGCGAAGCGGCGCGCGGCCACCCGGCAGTAGCGCTCGCGCGGCTCGCGGCTCCTGCGGCCGGCGCAACCCCGGATCCCACGGACGTCCCACGGACCAGGTTCCGTCCGTGGGAACCGAGGTCCAGGCAGAGCCAGGCGTTGCGGGTGGGGTCGCCGGGGACGTAGAATCGCCGGCTCCTTGCGCGCCGCGATCCTCCTCCCGTTTGCCCCGCGGCGCCTGCGCGCCGGCACCGCGCGCCGCGCGGCGCCGGCTCATCGGGACCGGTGACGGCCATGCCGCCGCTCCGCCGGCTCCTCGCAGGGCATTTCACCGGGCTGTGGCGGTCCGCCGACTTCCGCCGGATCTGGCTCTCGCTCACGATCACCTCGTTCGGCGCCCAGGTGACCAACCTCGCGCTGCCGCTCACCGCCGCGATCCTGTTGCACGCGACACCGCTGCAGATGGGCGTGCTGGTGGCGCTCGAGACCTTGCCGTTCGCGCTGGTGTCGCTGCAGGCCGGCGTGCTGATCGACAGGATCCGGCGGCTTCCGATCATCCTGGTGGCGAACGTGAGCCGCGCGGCCGCGCTCGCGGCGATTCCGATCGCCGCCTTCACCGGGTGGCTCTCGATCGAGGTCCTCTACGCGGTCGGGTTCTTCTGCGGCATCCAGAACGTGGTGGGCGGCGCCGCCTACCAGGTGCTGCTCGCGCAGATGGCCGGGCGGGAGCGGCTGGTCGAGGCGAACGCGAAGATCTCGCTCGGCGAGACCGGCTCCGCGCTGGTCGGGCCCGGCGTGGCCGGATTCCTGATCCAGGCGCTCACCGCGCCCTTCGCGATCCTCGCCGACGCGCTGGGCTTCCTCGTGTCCGCGGCGATGCTGAGGAGGCTCAAGGTGCCCAGCGACGTTCCCCACCCGGGTCCGCGGCCCGGCCTGCGGCGCGAGGTCGTCGAAGGGCTGAAGCTCGTGCGCGGCAACGCGACGCTCTGGTCGCTCGCGTGGCTCGCGGGGCTGTGGCAGCTCCTGCACCACGCGCAGCTCGCGGTACTGATCCTGTTCGCGACGCGCGACCTCGGACTGTCGGCCGGGGCGATCGGGTTGGTCTACGTGTTCGGCGGTGCGGGCTGCCTCATCGCTGCCGCGACCGCCGAACGACTCGCTTCGCGCTTCGGCGTCGGGCCGATGATCGTCCACGGGCTGACCGCGACGGCGATCGCCTGGCAGCTCTACGGCCTCGTGTCGGGCCCGGCCTGGTTCGCGACGGTCGCGCTCGGCGCCGCGATGCTGCTGTTCGACTTCGGCGGCGTGATGTTCGGCATCCAGTACCTGTCGCTGCGCCAGGCGATCACGCCGGATCGCCTGCTCGGGCGGATGACGGCGACGATGCGGTTCCTGACCGTGGCGGCCGCGCCGCTCGGGGCGCTCGCCGGCGGCGCGCTCGCCACCGCGATCGGGCTGCGATCGACGCTGCTCGCGATCGGCGTGCTGGGACTCCTGCTCGCGGCGGGAGCGATGCTGCGCTCGCCGGTGCGGCGGCACGTCAGACTGCCGGCGGCGATCGACGCCTGAGTTCGCGCATCCAGACGAAAGAAGGGCGGCCACGGCGGGCCGCCCTCGTCCTGTCCGGTGTCGCGAAGCGCGGATCCGGCATGCGTTTCGCGGATCCTTCGAGACGAGTCTAGTCGCGCGGCGCGCGCGCGGTCAATCGCGACCGACGGACGGCACGTCGATCCCGGTGCGGCAACGAGCGGCGCGCCGGCGTCACGCCTGCTGGAACGGATACAGCGACGGGAGCCGCATGAGCTGCGTCAGTTCGTCGAGCGCGCGGCGCGACTCGTCGAGCAGCGCCGGGTCCGCGAGGTCCGCGGGCGACAGCCGATCCCGATAGTGCCGGCGGATCCACGTTTCGAGGCTTCCGGCGAGATCGTCGTCCAGGAACACCCGCGCACGAACCGCGTTGCGTTCATCGGACGTGAGGGGCACGCGCAGGCGCAGACACGCGGGACCGCCGCCGTTGCGCATGCTCTGGCGCAGGTCGAGAACCATCGCCTCGGCGAGCGGGCCGCCGGGGGCGGTCCAGCGGTCGAGCACCGCCGAGGAGCGCGCGTTCTCGCGCACTTCCGCGGCGGCGACGAGCAGGAGGCCGCCTTCCGGCCGCTCGACCAGCTGCCCGTTGAACAGGTAGGTGGCGACCGCGTCGTCCAGCGACAACTCGTCGCGGCCGACGACATCCGCGCGGAAGTCGGGTCCGACGAGTCTGGCAAGGTCTCCGATCGTTGCCCGAGTGTCGACGAACGCCTGCTCGTGCGCGAGCAGCGTATGCATCTGACCTACCGCGATCACGTCGTTGTGGAACACGCCCGCATCGATCGCGTCCGGATGCTGCCGCGCATGAACGGTGCGGGCGGTGTCGAGGCCGTGGCGCCGCGCGATGGCTTCCGACGCTTCCAGCGTCTGGCGCGCGGGATGGCGCTTCGGTCCGGGCGAGCCGGCGCCGACGGCGCTGCGCCCGTGCACGAAGAACTCGACGCCCGGTCCGTCCCCGGCGGGTCCGGCGAAGCGGGTGTGGTTCGCCGCCCCCTCGTCGGCGGACGGGACCGACGCCGGCAACGGATCGTGCACGACGAACCGGCCGGGGTCCGAAAAGATCGCGCGGAGCACGCGGGTCGTGGTCTCCGTCTCGATCGAGCGGTGGAGCAGCGTGACGAGGTTCGCGGGCGTGAAATGCACGCGGCCGTCGGCGGTGTCGGTCGATGGACTGACGGTCGCGGCGTTCGCAACCCACATCGCGGCCGCCGACGATGCCGCCGCGAGCATCGCGGGAGCCTCCCGCGCCGCTCTCGCGAGCACGTCGGCGTCGCGTCCGCTGAATCCGAGCGCACGCAGCGTCGGCAGGTGCGGCCGTTCGTGCGGCGGCAGCACCCCCTGCGGAATGCCGCGGGAGGCCATGGCACGCATCTTCGCGAGCCCCTGCAGCGCGGCTTCGCGCGGATTCGACGCGAGGCCCGCGTGCTTCTGCGACGCGAGGTTGCCGGGCGACATGCCCGAGTAGTTGTGCGTGGGGCCGGGAAGCCCGTCGAAGGGATGGTCCACGATGCGATCGTATCCCGATGGCGCCGGGAGACGCTGCCGCCGGTCCGGAGCAGGTCAGCGGTCGCGCGGCGACAGCGGCACCGCGCGCACGGTGGCACCTTCCTCGATGCCGAGCGCCACGGCTTCGTGCGGCTTGAGCGGGAGCCGGTCCACGCGCGCCGGCGCAATGGCGACGAGTGCGCGGAACTGCCCGAAGCTGCGGCTGGCGACGAGCCACGGCACGCCGCCGACCGGGTTGTCCGGCACCGGGTCGATCTCGTCGAAGGTCACCGGCAGCACGCGCGAGCGGCGCACCGCGTCGATGCTGTCCCGGAACGCCTCGACCGTGGGTCCGGCGTCGAAGATGTCGACGTAGCCGTCGTAGCGGAATCCCTCCTGCTCGAGCATCCGTCGCGCGGGCTCGGTGTCCGCGTGCACCGCGCCGATGGCGTCGCGCGCGGAGGCCGGGAGCAGGTTGACGTAGACCGGGTGCTTGGGCATCAACTCGGCGATGAACGCCTTCTGGCCGATGCCGGTCAGGTAATCGGCTGTCGTGTACTCCATCGAGAAGAAGTGCCGGCCGAGGCCTTCCCAGAACGGCGAGCGTCCGCCGGCGTCGAGTCGCCCGCGCAGTTCGGCGATCACCTTGGCGCCGAAGCGGTCGGCGAACTCGGCGATGAAGAGCAGGCGGCTCTTCGCGATCAGCGGACCGTTGTGGCCGTGCCGGAAAGCCTGGTCGAGGAACAGCGTGCACAACTCGGTGTGGCCGGTGTGGTCGTTCGCGAGGAACAGCGTGGGCACCGCCGTGTAGACGTCGAGCGCGCGGGAGGCGTGGACGAGCGTTCCGACGCGGTAGTTGTACCAGGGCTCCTTCAGCCCCACCGCGGCTTCGATCGCGCTGACGCCCACGACGCGCCGGTCCGCGGTGCCGTGGTCGACGAGGACGAACACGTAGCAGGCGTTCGCGCGCGACGCCGTGCCGGCGAACGACGCGATCGATCGGTCGATCCGCTCGGCGAGCCGCTCGCGGTTCGCCGGCAGCGTCGTGAGGCCACCGCCGGTGTGTTCCGAGAGGGCGAGGACGGCGGGGAGGTCGTCGCGGGCGATCGGGCGGACGACGAACATGATCGAGGTTGGAGTCGACTGTCGCTGGCGATTCGGAGTCAGAGTCGAATTTCCCTGCAGCGGCGCGCGCAATCGCGGCGACCAGGCAGGGGAATTCGACTCTGACCCCGAATGGGCTGACCGAATGGGCTGTGACCCCCTAAACCAGCGCGCGGTTGAGCGCCTGCTCGAGGCGCGACAGGCCCTCGAGGATTTCGTCGAGCGAGACGACGAGCGAGGGCGCGAGCCGCACCACGTCGGGGCCGGCCATGAGCACGAGAAGGCCCGCGTCGCCCGCGGCCTGCATCACGGCGAACGCCTTGCCGCGCCACGGCTCGGCGAGTTCGCAGCCCAGCCACACGCCTTCGCCGCGCAGATCGGAGAACACGGAGCGGCGGGCATTGATCGCCCGCAGTCCTTCCATGAAGAGCGCGTGCCGCGCCTTCACTCCGTCGAGCACCTCGGTGGTGTTCACGATGTCGAACACCGCGCCCGCGACGGCGCAGGCGAGCGGATTGCCGCCGTAGGTGGTGCCGTGCACGCCGACCGTGAACGCGCCCGCGACCTCGTCGGTCGTCAGCATCGCGCCGATCGGGAATCCGCCTCCCAGCCCCTTCGCGCTGGTCAGGATGTCGGGCACCACGCCCTTCTGCATGTAGGAGAACAGCGCGCCGGTGCGGCCCATCCCGCTCTGGATCTCGTCGAGGATCAGCAGCGCGCGGTGCTCGGAGCACAGCCTGCGCGCGGCCTGCAGGAACGCGGGCGTGCCCGGTGTCATGCCGCCCTCGCCCTGCATCGGCTCGAGGATCACCGCGCAGACGTCGTCGCCGCCCTCGTCGCGGAACGCGGCCTCGAGCGCGGCGACGTCGTTGTACGGTACGTGCGTGATGCCCGCGGGGCTCGGGCCGAAGCCCTGCGAGTACTTCGCCTGGCCGCCGGCGGTCACCGTGAACAGCGTGCGGCCGTGGAACGCGTTGAGCGTCGAGATCACCCTGTACTTGTGCGGCCCGTGGCGGTCGTGCGCGTAGCGGCGCGCGAGCTTGAGTGCCGCCTCGTTGGCCTCGGCCCCCGAGTTGCAGAAGAACGCGCGGTCGGCGAAGGTCGCGTCGGTAAGCCGCTGCGCGAGGCGCAGCGCCGGCTCGTTGGTGAACCAGTTCGACACGTGCCACAGCGTGCGCGCCTGCTCGCCGAGCGCGCGAACCATCGCCGGGTGGCAGTGCCCGAGCGAGGTCACCGCGACGCCGCTCGCGAAGTCGATGTACATCCGGCCCTGCTGGTCCCAGACGCGCGAGCCTTCCCCGCGCACCGGCACGAATGCCGCCGGTGCGTAGCAGGGCACCATCAGCCGGTCGAAGTCTTCGCGCGCCACCGGGAAGGGTGCGCGCGGCACGGAGGGAACGGCGTCGCGGGGTCCAGTGGCCAGCACGGCCCTCGCGGTGGCGGGATCGATGGGAGCGGTCATGAGGGCACGTTAGCAGGGATCGCGCCGCACGTGGAGCGCCCGCGGGAATCGGGTCGAAGTACGGTCAGGCATCGGTCAGTCGCGCGACACGGAGGGTCGCGCAGGGGGTGGCTACAGCGCGGCGATCGCCTGGATCTCGATCCGGTAATCGGGGTTGGCGAGTTTCGCCTCCACCGTGGCGCGCGCGGGCGTCTGCCCCGCGGGCACCCACGCCTCCCACACGGCGTTCATCGCCGCGAAGTCCGACATCGACGGCAGGAAGATCGTCGCGGACAGGATCTTGGTCTTGTCGCTGCCGGCCTCGGCGAGCAGGCGGTCGATCGACGCGAGCACCTGCCGCGCCTGCGTGGCGAGGTCCGCCTTGGGGTCGTCGGCGACCTGCCCGGCGAGGTAGATCGTGTTGCCGTGGACGACCATGTCCGAGAGGCGCTTGCCGACGTGATGGCGCTTGATGTGCATGAGCGAGGTCCTTGCGTTGCGGCGCGGGGCGCGCGGAAGCGACAATTGTAGGGCCTGCCGGCGTCCGGCGGGCATCCCGGGAAATCGCTACCATGTCCGCACGCCTCGCCCTGACCCTCGGAGCCCTGCTCGGACTCGCCGCAGTCGCATTCGGCGCGCTGGGTGCACACGCGCTCAAGACCCGTCTGTCGCCGGAAATGGCCGCGGTGTGGCAGACCGCGGTCCAGTACCACGGCTGGCACGCGCTGGCGCTGATCGCCACCGGCCTCGTGCTGGGACAGCGTCCCGGCGCGACGGCGGTAGGGGTTGCAGGATGGCTGTTCCTCGCCGGCGTCGTGCTGTTTCCGGGCAGCCTCTACGTCCTGGCGCTCACCGGCGCGCGAACCTTCGGCTGGCTCACGCCGGCGGGCGGCGTCGCGCTCCTGTCGGGATGGGCTGCGCTCGCCTGGGGAGTGTGGCGCGACTGACCGAGGCGGCCGTGCCGCACCCTCGCAGGAGCTTCCCGACGTACCCGCCGGCGCGGGAGCTTCAGTCCACCTTCGCGCCGCTCGCCTTCACGATCTTCGCGTACTTGTCGCGCTCCTTCGCGATGAACGCGGCGAACTCGGCGGGCGTCGTCGGCGACGGCTCCGCGCCCTGCGCCAGCATCTTCTCGCGCACGTCGGGCGAGTTCAGCACCTTGACCACGTCGGCGTTCCACTTCGCGATCACTTCGGGCGGCGTGCCGGCCGGCGCGAGCAGGCCGAACCAGGTCGAGATGTCGAAGCCGGGCATCCCCGCTTCCGCCATCGTCGGCAGGTCGGGCGCGAGCTTGCTTCGCTGCGCCGTGGTGACGGCGATCGGCCGCACCGTCCCGCCCTTCACCTGCGCCATAGCGTTCGCGAGGTTGTCGAACATGAACTGCGTGTCGCCGGCGAGCAGCGCCTGCAGCGCCGGTGCACCGCCCTTGTAGGGGATGTGCATCACGTCGGTGCCGGTGTCGATCTTGAACAGTTCGCCTGCGAGGTGTCCGGCGCTGCCGTTGCTGCCCGACCCGAAGTTGACCTTGCCGGGGTTCGCCTTCGCGTAGGCGATCAGCTCGGGCAGCGTATGGATCGGGGACTTGACGCTCACGATCAGCACGTTGGGCGTGATCGCGACGTTGGAGATCGGCGCGAAGTCCTTCGCGGCGTCGTAGGGCATCGTCCTGTAGAGACTCGGATTGACCGCGTGCGTCGAGAGCGCGCCCATCACGACCGTGTAGCCGTCGGGCGGCGACTTGGCGACCGCGTCGGCGCCGATGTTGCCGCCGGCCCCCGGCTTGTTCTCGATCACCACCTGCTGGCCCCAGGCTTCCGACAGCTTCTGCGCGATCAGCCGGCCGACGTTGTCGAGCGAGCCGCCGGGCGGGAACGGGATGACCAGCTTGACCGGCTTCGACGGGAAGGTCTGGGCGGCGGCTGGAAGCGGAGCAAGGGCCGTCAGGGCGGCACCGAACAGTATGGCGAGCGCGGTGCCGGTCGAAAGGCGCCGGGCGGATCGGGAACGCGGAGTCATCGGGAAGGTCTCAGGTCGGTCGGGGGGCGCGAAGATCGGCAGGCACGCACCAGGAGTCCGCGCGATTTGCCGGGGTTTTCGCTCCAGCCCATAATAGCCGTTTTGCCCGGCCCGGGTCCGGGACCCGGCGCACCGTCGATCCCATGAACAAGCCCGTAGCCGTCGCCGTCATCGTCGTCCTCGTCGTGGTGGCTGCGGGGAGCGGCTACTGGATGGGGCAGCACAAGATCGCCTCGCTCCCCGGGGCCGGGCAGCCCCAGGGCGGAGGCGGCCCGATGGCCGCGGGAAATGGACCGGCGGCCCCGATGGCGGTCACGGTCGAAGCGCAGAAAGTCGTCCTGGAGTCGCTTCCTCAGACGCTCACGGCGGTCGGGAGCCTGCGTTCCGACGAGTCGATCACCGTGCGGCCCGAGGCCGCCGGCCGCATCAGCGCGATCGGCTTCAAGGAGGGCCAGCGCGTCGGCAAGGGCGAGACGCTGCTTAAGCTCGACCCGGCGGTCAATGACGCGGAAGTCCAGCAGGCGCGCGCGAACCTGACGCTCGCGAAGTCCAAGTTCGACCGCGCGGTCGATCTCGCGAAGAGCAACTTCATCTCCGGACAGGCGCGCGACGAGGCGGAGAACAACCTCAAGGTCGCCCAGGCCGCGGCGGCCCTCGCCGAGGCGAAGCGCGCCAAGATGGAGATCAAGGCCCCGTTCTCCGGGATCATCGGCCTGCGCTCGGTGTCGGTGGGCGATTACGTGAAGGAAGGCACCGACATCGTCAACCTCGAGTCGATCGATCCATTGAAGGTCGACTTCCGCGTGCCGGAGGTCTACCTCACGCAGGTCCGCATCGGCCAGCCGCTCTCGATCACGCTCGACGCGTTCCCGGGCAAGAGCTACGAGGGCCGGGTGATGGCGGTCAACCCGCTGGTCGACGCGGCCGGCCGCGCGGTGGTGATTCGCGCCCAGATCCGCAACGCGGACACTTCGCTTCGCCCCGGCATGTTCGCGCGCGTGCGCCTGGTGACCGGAGGCGTCCAGCAGGCGGTCGTCGTGCCCGAGCAGGCGCTCGTCCCGCAGGGCGAGGACCAGTTCGTGTTCAAGGTCGTGGACGGCAAGGCGCAGCGCTCGCGGGTGGACGTGGGCCAGCGGCGCGACGGCAAGGCCGAGATCCTCGACGGCATCGCGGCGGACGACGTCGTCGTGACCGCGGGGCAGCTCAAACTGCGCGACGGTGTCGCGGTGCACGTGGTCGAGTCGGGAGCCGCTCCGACGACGGCCGCGGCCGGCGGACCGGGCAAGACTGCGCCCGCGAAGGATGGCGCGACCGCGCCGAAGTCCTGACCGGAGTTCTCCTTGCAGCTTCTCGAGATCTGCATCCGGCGGCCCGTCTTCGCGACGGTGCTGTCGCTGATCATCCTGCTGATCGGGCTCATCTCCTACACGCGCCTGTCGGTGCGCGAGTATCCGCGCATCGACGAGCCGGTGGTCTCGGTCAACACCACCTATCGCGGCGCCTCGGCCGAGGTGGTCGAGTCGCAGGTGACCAAGATCCTCGAGGACTCGCTCGCCGGCATCGAGGGCGTCGAGCTGATGACCTCGCAGAGCCGCTCCGAGCAGAGCCGGATCAATGTCCGCTTCACGCTCCAGCGCGACCCGGATTCGGCGGCGGCGGACGTGCGCGACAAGGTGTCCCGCGTGCGCGCGCGACTGCCCGACACGATCGACGAACCGGTGATCGCGAAGGTCGAGGCCGACTCGCAGCCGGTCATCTACATCGCCGTGCAGGCGGGGTCGCTCTCGGCGCTCGAGGCGTCCGACTACGTGAAGCGCTACGTGCAGCCGCGGCTGTCGGTCCTGCCCGGTGCGTCCGACGTGCGCATCTTCGGCGAGCGGCAGGTCTCGATGCGCATCAACCTCGACCGCACGCGACTCGCCGCCTACCGGCTCACCGTGCAGGACGTCGAGGACGCGATCCGGCGCCAGAACGCCGAGATTCCGGCCGGCCGGATCGAGTCGCAGGCGCGCGAGTTCACGGTGGTCGCCGAGACCGACGTGCGCACCCCGGAGCAGTTCAACGACATCATCGTCGCCAACGTCGGCGGCTACCCGGTCCGCATCCGCGACCTCGGCAGCGCCGAGATCGGTGCGGCCAACGAGCGCACGATCTCCCGCTACAACGGCAAGCCCTCGCTCAACATCGGCGTGATCAAGCAGGCGGTCGCCAACCCGCTCGAGCTGTCGAAGGCGGTCCGGGCCGAGGTCGCGCACATCAACGAGACCCTGCCGCCGGGCATGAAGCTCGTGATCGCGTACGACACCGCCGTGTTCATCGAGCGTTCGATCCAGTCGGTGTTCGAGACCATCTTCGAGGCGGTCGTGCTGGTCGTGCTGGTGATCTTCTTCTTCCTGCGGAGCCTGCGGGCGACGATCATCCCGATCGTGACCATCCCGGTGTCGCTGATCGGCGCTTTCGGGGTGATGTACGCGATGGGCTTCACCATCAACACGCTGACGCTCCTGTCGATGGTGCTCGCCATCGGGCTGGTGGTCGACGACGCGATCGTGATGCTGGAGAACATCTTCCGGCACATCGAGGCAGGCATGCCGCGGCGTCAGGCGGCGATCGAGGGCGCGCGGGAGATCGGTTTCGCCATCGTCGCGATGACGCTGACGCTGGCCTCGGTGTTCGCCCCGCTCGCGTTCGCGACCGGCAGGACCGGCCGCCTGTTCATCGAGTTCGCGCTCACGCTCGCGGGCGCGGTGATGGTGTCCGGGTTCGTGGCGCTGACGCTCTCGCCGATGATGTGCTCGCTCCTGCTGCGGCACCAGGAGAGGCACTCGTGGATCTACAACCTGATCGAGGGCTGGATCGTCGCGCTCACGCGCGGGTACCGGCGCGCGCTGGTCTGGACGCTCGCCCATCGCTGGATCGTGGTCGTCGCGTGGCTCGGCGTGCTCGGCACGGGCGCGGTGCTGTTCACGAGCCTCAAGAGCGAGCTCGCGCCGATCGAGGATCGCGGCATCGTCTTCGGGCTGGTCAGCGCGCCGCAGGGCTCGACTCCCCAGTACACGGCCGACATGATCCGGCCGATCGAACGCATGTTCGACGAGATCCCGGAGGCCGCTGCGTACACGGCGATCGCCGGCTTCCCGACCGTCGCCGACGGCACCGCGGTGCTGAGGCTCAAGCCGTGGGAAGAACGCAGCAAGAAGCAGCAGCAGATCACCAACGAGCTGCGACCGAAGATGCAGCAGATTCCCGGCGCGATCGCGTTTCCGCTCAACCCGCCGTCGCTCGGACAGTCGTTCCGGTCGACGCCGATCGATTTCGTGCTGATGTCGCAGGTGCCGTACCCCGAACTGCAGCGGTTGACTGACCGCTTCCTCGACGAGGCCCGCAAGTACCCGGGCATCCAGAACCTGCAGATCGACCTGCGCCTCAATTCGCCCGAGGTGCGCGTCCGCATCAACCGCGACAAGCTCTCCGACATCGGCATCAACGTCGACACGGTGGGCCGGACGCTCGAGACGATGCTGGGCGGGCGCCAGGTGACGCGCTTCAAGAAGGACGGCGAGCAGTACGACGTGATCGTGCAGGTCGCGCCGGTCGACCGCTCGACGCCGGCGGACATCAGCCAGATCTACGTGCGCGCCCGCGACGGCAGCATGGTGCAGCTCTCCAACATCGTCGACGTGAGGGAAGGGGTCGCGCCGCAGTCGCTCAACCACTTCAACCGGCTGCGGGCGGTCAAGGTGACCGGCACACTGGCGCCCGGCACCTCGATCGACGAAGCGCTGAAGGCGATGGAGGCCGCGGCGAGGGCGGTGCTTCCCAACACGGTGCAGACCGACGTCGACGGGCCGTCGCGCGAGTTCCGGAAGTCCGGAGGGGAGATCTACTTCACCTTCGTGCTGGCGCTCCTGTTCATCTACCTCGTGCTCTCCGCGCAGTTCGAGAGCTTCGCCTCGCCGTTCGTGATCATGCTCTCGGTGCCGCTGTCGATGACCGGCGCGCTGCTGACGCTGTGGTTGCTCGGCGGGACGCTCAACATCTACAGCCAGGTGGGACTCGTGACGCTCGTCGGCCTCATCACCAAGCACGGAATCCTGATCGTCGAGTTCAGCAACCAGCTACGGGACAAGGGCGAAGAGCTGGTCGAGGCGGTGGTCAACGCCTCCGAACTGCGCCTGCGCCCGATCCTGATGACCACCGGCGCGATGGTGCTGGGGGCGCTCCCGCTCGCGACCGCGGCGGGCGCCGGCGCCGAATCGCGCATGCCGATCGGCCTGGTGATCGTCGGGGGCATGACCTTCGGCACGCTCCTCACGCTGTTCGTCGTGCCTACCGCGTACACACTGATCGCCCGGCGCCGTCGCGCCGCCGAGGTCGCGCCCGCTCCCGCCGCGCAGCCGCCGATTCCGGCGACCGGACACGCCGATTGACCAGCCGGCGAGCGGGGACTCGTCGCCGGGCGCAACCTGTCCTAGAATCGCCCCCGTACCAGGGCGGACTGCCCGGACACGCACCATCCAAGGAGGAACCATGACGCATCGCCCCGCACGCCTCGTCCGCGTCGCGCTCGCCGCCCTCTTGGCCGGCCTCGCGACGGCCGCGCAGGCCCAGACCGAGATCCAGTGGTGGCATTCGATGGGCGGCGCCCTGGGCCAGAAGCTCAACGCGCTCGCCGACAAGTTCAACGCGAGCCAGAAGGACTACAAGGTCGTGCCGGTCTACAAGGGGAGCTACCCCGAGTCGCTGACCGCCACGATCGCCGCCTATCGCGCCGGCAAGGCGCCGCACATCGTGCAGGTGTTCGAGGTCGGCACCGCGACGATGATGGCGGCCGGGCAAGCGATCGTTCCGGTCGCCAAGGTGATGGCCGACGCGAAGGAGCCGTTCAACCCGAAGTCCTACCTGCCTGCGGTCGCCGGCTACTACACCGACCGCAACGGCAACATGCTGTCGTTCCCGTTCAACAGCTCGACCGTCGTCCTGTACGTGAACCGCGACGCGTTCAAGAAGGCGGGACTCGACCCGGACAAGGCACCGAAGACCTGGAAGGAGCTCAACGCCTTCGCGCTGCAGCTCAAGGTGCGCGGGCAGGAGTGCGCCTACACGAGCGGCTGGCCGTCCTGGATGCACATCGAGAACTTCAGCGCCTGGCACAACGTGCCGATGGGCACGAGACAGAACGGGATGCTCGGCCTGGATACCAAGTTCGTGTTCAATTCGCCGCTCCACGTCCGCCACCTGACGATGCTGGGCCAGATGGCGAAGCGCGGCGCGTTCACCTACGCCGGCCGGACCAACCAGGCCGAGGCGAAGTTCGCGAGCGGCGAGTGCGCGATGCTGACCTCCTCCACCGGCGCGCAGGCCAATTTCCGCCAGAACGCCAAATTCGACTGGTCGGTGAACTTCATCCCCTATCACGACGACGTGAAGGGCGCGCCGCAGAACTCGATCATCGGCGGAGCGTCGCTGTGGGTGATGGGCGGCCACAAGCCGGCCGAGTACAAGGGCGTGGCGAGGTTCTTCTCGTTCCTGTCGCGGCCCGAGATCCAGATGGAGTGGCACACCGGCACCGGCTACGTGCCGATCACGATGGCGGCCTACGAGATGACCCGCAAGTCGGGCTTCTACGACAAGAACCCCGGCGCCGACATCGCGGTCAAGCAGCTCACCTACAAGCCGCCGACCGAGAACTCGAAGGGCCTGCGCTTCGGCAACTTCGTGCAGGGGCGCGAGGTGATCGAGGAGGAGATGGAGGCGGTGTTCGCCGGCAAGAAGGACGCGAAGACCGCGCTCGACGACGCTGTGCGCCGCGGCAACGAGATCCTGCGCAAGTTCGAGGCCGCCAACAAGGGAAGATAGTCCCGCGGGGGCTCCGACCGCGCGCCGGAGCCCCTTCGCCGACCCACTCGCCGGGGCGGAATGGAAAAACGCGTCGTCTTCCGCTCCGCGTGGCTGCCCTACGCGCTGGTCGCGCCGCAGCTCGCGATCACGGTCGTCTTCTTCTTCTGGCCCGCCGCGCAGGCCTTCTGGTACTCGACCCAGCTCCAGGACGCGTTCGGACTCAACACCGAGTTCGTCGGCCTGCAGAACTTCAGGGACCTGTTCAGCGACGACCGCTACCTCGACTCGTTCCGGGTCACCGCGGTGTTCAGCGTGCTGGTCGCTGGCTTCGGACTCGCGATTTCGCTCCTGCTCGCGGCGATGGCGGACCGCGTCGTGCGCGGCTCGCTCGTCTACCGGACGCTGCTGATCTGGCCCTACGCGGTGGCGCCCGCGGTCGCGGGCGTCCTGTGGGCGTTCATGTTCGCGCCGTCGATCGGCATCTGCACCTACGTGCTGAAGAAGATGGGCATCGACTGGAACTGGGTGATCGAGGGCAACCAGGCGATGCTGCTGATCGTGATCGCGTCGGTGTGGAAGCAGATCAGCTACAACTTCCTGTTCTTCCTCGCCGGCCTCCAGTCGATTCCGCGCTCGCTGATCGAGGCGGCGGCCATCGACGGCGCGGGGCCGGCGCGCCGCTTCTGGACCGTCGTGTTCCCGCTCCTGTCGCCGACCACGTTCTTCCTGCTGGTGGTCAACATCATCTACGCGTTCTTCGACACATTCGGCGTCATCGACGCGACCACGCAGGGCGGGCCGGCCGGCGCCACCAACACGCTGGTCTACAAGGTGTACTACGACGGCGTGAAGGCGGCCGACCTCGGCGGATCCTCGGCCCAGTCGGTCGTGCTGATCGCGATCGTGATGGCGCTCACGGTGTTCCAGTTCCGGTTCATCGAGAAGAAGGTCCAGTACTGAGCATGGTCGAGAACCGCCCCTGGGTCACGTTCCTGTCGCACGCGGTGCTGATCGCGGGGGTCGTCGTCGTCGCGTTCCCGCTCTACGTCACCTTCGTCGCGTCCACGCTGACGCTCGACCAGATCGTGCAGGTGCCGATGCCGCTCCTGCCGGGCGACCACCTGATCGAGAACTACTCGCAGGTGCTGACCGCGGGCTCGACCAAGGGGTCGTCCGCCGCGGTGTCGACGATGCTCATGAACAGCCTGATCATGGCACTTACCATCGCGATCGGGAAGATCGCGATCTCGGTCATCGCGTCGTTCGCGATCGTCTACTTCCGCTTCCCGCTGCGGCACTTCTTCTTCTGGATGATCTTCGTCACGCTGATGCTGCCGGTCGAGGTGCGCATCATCCCGACGTTCAAGGTCGCCTCCGACCTGGGCCTCCTCGACACCTACGCGGGGCTCACGCTGCCGCTGATCGCCTCGGCCACCGCGACGTTCCTGTTCCGCCAGTTCTTCCTGACCATCCCCGAGGAACTCGCCGAGGCTGCCCGCATCGATGGCGCCGGACCGATAAGGTTCTTCCTCGACGTCGTGCTCCCGCTGTCGAAGACGATCATCGCCGCGCTGTTCGTGATCCAGTTCATCTACGGCTGGAACCAGTACCTGTGGCCGCTGCTCGTGACGAGCCAGGAGTCGATGTACACGACGGTCATCGGCATCCGCCGCATGATCGTCGGCGGCGACGCCGCCAACGAGTGGCAGCTCATCATGGCGACCGCGATGCTGGCGCTCCTGCCGCCCGCGGTGGTGGTGATCACGATGCAGCGCTGGTTCGTCAAGGGACTGGTGGAGACCGAGAAATAGCGATGGCCAAGGTCACGTTCCGCAACGTCAGGAAGAGCTACGGCAGCCTCGAGGTGATCCACGGCGTCGACGCCGAGGTCGCCGACGGCGAGTTCATCGTGATCGTCGGCCCGTCGGGCTGCGGCAAGTCGACGCTTCTGCGCATGGTGGCGGGGCTCGAGGTGATCACCTCGGGCGAGATCGCGATCGGCGACACGGTCGTCAACCGGCTGGAGCCCAAGGACCGCGACATCGCGATGGTGTTCCAGAACTACGCGCTCTACCCGCACATGAGCGTGTACGACAACATGGCCTACGGGCTGCGCATCCGCGGCAAGTCGAAGTCGGAGATCGACGCCGCGGTCCAGCGCGCGGCCGGCATCCTCGAGCTCGCGCCGCTCCTCGCGCGCAAGCCGCGCGAACTCTCCGGGGGCCAGCGCCAGCGCGTCGCGATGGGGCGCGCGATCGTCCGCGAGCCGAAGGTCTTCCTGTTCGACGAACCGCTGTCGAACCTCGACGCCAAGCTCCGGGTCCAGATGCGCTTCGAGATCCAGAAGCTGCACCGCAAGCTCGGCACCACGAGCCTCTACGTCACCCACGACCAGGTCGAGGCGATGACGCTCGCGCACCGGATGATCGTGATGAACGCCGGCCGTGCCGAGCAGGTCGGCTCGCCGATGGAGGTCTACGAGAATCCGGCCACGCGCTTCGTCGCGGGCTTCATCGGCTCCCCGTCGATGAACTTCCTCGCGGGGAAGGGCGCGGGCGCGGGCAAGGTCGCGCTCGGGCATGGCGGCATCGTGCGCTTCGCGGAGGGACAGGTCGAGACCGGCCGCGAGGTCGTCGTCGGCATCCGGCCGGAGCACCTCGAGGTGGTCGATCCGGCCAACGCGTTCTTCGCGGGCACGGTCGAACTGATCGAACAGCTCGGCGCCGACACGCTGATCCACGTTGCCCACGGCGCCGATGCTGCCGTCGTGCGGCGTCCGCACGGGGACTCGCTCGAGACGGGCGCCGAACTCCACGTCGCCGCCGACCCGTCGCGCGTCTACCTGTTCGACCCGCAGTCCGGCGCGCGCATCCGCTGAGAATGCCGGTGAGCTCGCTCGCGCCCTGGCCGTATCCGAAACGCTGCGCGCACCGCGGCGCCGGCAAGCTCGCGCCGGAGAACACGCTCGCCGCGCTGCGGCTCGGTCACGCGCACGGCTACCGGATGGCGGAGATCGACGCGAAGCTCTCCGCCGACGGGGTCGCGTTTCTGCTGCACGACGCGACGCTCGACCGCACCACCAGCGGCAGCGGACGGGCGGACGCGCTCCCCTGGCGCGAACTCTCCCGGCTCGACGCCGGCGGATGGCATTCTCCGCCCTACGCGGGCGAGGCGGTGCCGACGCTCGCGGCGGTCGCGCGCTGGTGCCGCGCCAACGGCGTCGCGCTCAACATCGAGATCAAGCCGACGCCGGGTCGCGAGCGCGAGACCGGCGCCGCGATCGCGATCGACGCGGCCACGCTGTGGAAGGGCGCCGACGTCCCGCCGCTCCTGTCGTCGTTTTCGGCGACCGCGCTCGAGGCCGCGCTGGAGACCGTGCCCGCTTTGCCGCGCGCCTGGCTCACCGAGACGCTGCCGCCCGACTGGCGCGAACGCTGCAAGGCGCTCGGCTGCGTGGCCCTCGACGCGAAGCACACGCTGCTCCGGGCCGAAGTCGTGCGGGACGCGCACGCCGCGGGACTGCGGGTCGCGACATGGACGGTCAACGACGCCGATCGCGTCGCGGAACTGTCGTCGTGGGGCGTCGATACCGTCATCACCGACGCCGTCGACGTGATCACCTGAACACCGGCACCAACGTTCGCACTGCGCACGGTCTTTCGTACCCGGGAAAATCGACGGGCTTCGCCCGCGATTTTCCTCTCGCCGCCTTCCGCGTCAGGCAGCCCGCGTCGTGATTTTTCCAAGGAGTGCGGCCGGCAGGCTTCGCACTCCTTCTGACCTGTCTACGGAGATCAGGCGGCTGCGATCCGCGGCCGCCGGATCTCCTTCTCGTCGATCGGGAGGTTCAGGAGCCCGGCGACGATTCCGAGCGCGATCGAGATCATCCACACGACGTCGTAGCTCCCGGTGCGGTCGTAGAAGTAACCGCCCAGCCACGCGCCGAGGAAGCTGCCGATCTGGTGGCTGAAGAACGTGACGCCCGACAGCATCGCGAGATAGCGCACGCCGAAGACCCCGGCGATGATGCCGTTGGTCGGCGGCACGGTCGACAGCCACAGGACGCCCAGCAGCACCGCGAAGCCGTAGATCGTCGCGAGCGACAGCGGCAGCCACAGGAACAGCGCGATCACCACCGCGCGCCCGAAGTAGATGCCCGACAGGATCCAGCGCTTGGGCATCCGCCCGCCGAGCCAGCCCGCGGTCCAGGTCCCGACGATGTTGAACAGGCCGACCAGCGCGAGCGCGATCACCGCGACGTGGGGCGCGAAGCCCTTGTCGGCGAGATAGGCCGGCAGGTGCACGCCGACGAACACGACCTGGAAGCCGCACACGAAGAAGCCGGCGGTCAGGAGCACGTAGCCGCGGTGGCCGACCGCCTCGCGGATCGCCTCGCCCGCGGACTGCTTGTGGGCCTGCGCCGCGTGCGCGGAGTGCCGTTCGACCACGCCGAGCGCGAGCGGGATCATCGCGAGTCCGATCACCGACATTGCGATCAACGCACCGCTCCAGCCCAGCCAGGTGATCAGGCCCTGGGTGGCCGGCAGCATCGCGAACTGGCCGAACGATCCGGCCGCTGCGCCGATGCCCATGGCCATGCTGCGCTTCTCGGGCGGGTAGCTGCGGCCGATCACGCCCAGGATCACCGAGAACGACACGCCCGAGAGCCCCAGCCCGATTAGCACGCCGCTCGACAGCACGAACGACCACTGCGTCGCCGGATGGGCCATCAGCGCCAGGCCGGCGACGTAGATGAGCCCCCCCCCGGCGGCGACACGGCCCGTGCCGTACTTGTCGGCCAGCATCCCCGCGAACGGCTGCGAGGCGCCCCACACGAGGTTCTGCACCGCCATCGCGAACGCGAAGGTCTCGCGGCCCCAGTGGAGATCGGAGGACATCGGCTGCAGGAACAGGCCGAACCCGTGCCGCAGGCCGAAGCCGAGCGAGAGGATGAGTCCGCCGCAGACGAGCACGACGGCGGGCGTGCGCCAGTCGGCGCGGGGAGAGGCGTTCACGGGCGGGTCCTGGTTGCGGGACGCGCGCCGGCGTCCGGGTGGAGGGATTCGAGGTCGTGCAGGGCCGCGAGGAAGGCGTCGAGGCGCTCCCGGCCGAGACGCCTCGCCACCGCCGCCTGCGCGCGCTTCCAACCGGCGGCGGCCGCGTCGAGCGCCGCAACCCCCTCGCGCGTGAGCGCCACCTCGCGCGTGCGGGCGTCGCGTCCGGCCGTCACGCGCACGAAGCCGCGCTCGACCAGCGGGTCGAGCGCGCGCGAGAGCGCGGTGCGGTCGAGGAGGTGGGTGCGGGCGATCGCGCCCGCCTTCGCGGTGCCCTCGCGCGCGATCGTGCGCATGAGCGAGTACTGGGTCACGCGCAGGCCGGCCGGCGCGAGCGCGTCGTCGTAGAACTGGGTGAGCGCGCGCGAGGTGCGGCGCAGGCGCCCGCAGGCGCAGGGGCCCGCAGCGCCCGGGGAGCCGGCCTTCGCGGTCATGGCGTCGGAATCAAAAGGCGTGTATGCACGGAAATGCGAGTATACGCACGCATCGGGCAGAACGCAACGCGCGGGATGCGGCCGGACGTGATCGCCGCCTGCGGTGGAGCTATGGGTGATGGGCGATAGGCGATAGGCGATAGGCGACGGGCGACGGGCGACGGGCGACGGGAGGGCGCGGGTTTCCTATCGCCCATCACCCATCGCCCATCACCTGTCGCCTGCTCCGACCTCCCCGCGCGCGATGGACCGCATCAGGCCCAGCCCTTGCTGCGGCCGATCGCTTTTTCCCAGTCGCCGACGAGCGCCTCCACGCGCGAGCGCGGCATCGACGGCTCGAAGATCCGGTCGACCTGCCAGTTGGCGGCAACTTCCCGCGCGTCGTTCCAGAACCCGACCGCGAGTCCGGCGAGATAGGCGGCGCCAAGCGCCGTCGTTTCGAGCACCTTCGGGCGCACTACCGTGGTGCCGAGCACGTCGGCCTGGAGCTGCATCAGCAGGTCGTTCGCCGCGGCGCCGCCGTCGACGCGCAGGCCCGCGAGCGCGATTCGTGCGTCCTTCTGCATCGCGACGAGCACGTCGCGGCTCTGCAGCGCGATCGACTCCAGCGCCGCGCGCGCGAGGTGGCCGCCCGACGCGCCGCGCGTGAGCCCGAAGATCGCCCCGCGCGCATAGGCGTCCCAGTGCGGGGCGCCGAGCCCGGCGAACGCCGGGACGAACACGACGCCGCCGTTGTCCGGCACCGACTCGGCGAGCGCCTGCACGTCGCGCGCGTGGCGGATGAGCTTCAGCCCGTCGCGCAGCCACTGGACGACCGCGCCGCCGATGAACACCGATCCTTCGAGGGCGTACTCGGTCGTGCCGCCGCGCTTCCATGCGACGGTCGTGAGCAGGCGGTTCGACGACTCGACCGCGTTCGCGCCGGTGTTCATCAGCAGGAAGCAGCCGGTGCCATAGGTGTTCTTGGCGAGCCCCGGTGCGTGGCAGGCCTGGCCGAAGAGGGCCGCCTGCTGGTCTCCCGCGAGGCCTGCGATCGGGATCTCCACGCCGCCGACCGTCGTACTTCCGCACACGCCCGATGACGGCACGATCGCCGGCAGCACCTCGCGCGGCACGTCGAGCAGCGCGCAGAGTTGGTCGTCCCAGTCGCCGCGGTGGATGTCGTAGAGGAGCGTGCGGCTCGCGTTCGACGGGTCGGTCGCGTGCACGCGGCCGCCGGTGAGATTCCAGACGAGCCAGCTGTCGACGGTGCCGAACGCGAGTTCGCCGCGCCGCGCGCGCTCGCGCGCGCCGGGCACGTGGTCGAGCAGCCACCTGAGCTTGGTGCCCGAGAAGTAGGCGTCGAGCACGAGCCCGGTCTTCGCGGCGAACGTGGCCTCGTGGCCCGCTTCGCGCAGCGCATCGCAGTCCGGCGCGGTGCGCCGGTCCTGCCACACGATCGCGTTCGCGACAGGACGGCCCGTGGCGCGCTCCCACAGCACGGTCGTCTCGCGCTGGTTGGTGATGCCGATCGCCGCGATCTCGCCCGGGGCGACGCCGGCCTTCGCGAGCGCTTCGTGCAGGACGCCCGACTGCGTGGCCCAGATCTCGGTCGCGTCGTGCTCGACCCAGCCGGCTTGCGGGTAGATCTGCCGGAACTCGCGCTGCGCGACCGCGTGCACTCCGCCGGCCCGGTCGAACACGATCGCGCGAGAACTCGTGGTGCCCTGGTCCAGGGCGAGTACGCAGGACATGGAAACCTCCGGTTGCGGCGCCCGCGCGTGGCGTCGTAAAATCCGACTCTCGTGCCCTATTGTAGTGCGCCGCCGGAGACAGCCGGCGTGCACGACGATGCGCGCCGCGTCGATCCGGGCCGGTTCCCGTACACAGCGTCGGTTGCATCGAAGGTGCGATGAACGCCTTGCTGCGGTTGCGGGCGTGTCCACGACGGGAATCGCGGCAAGCGCCACGGAGCGTCCAGGTGAAGATCCACGAATACCAGGGCAAGGAAATCTTCCGGCGGTTCGGCCTCGCCGTGCCGCGCGGGTCGCCGGCGTTCAGTGTCGACGAGGCGGTGCGCGTGGCGAAGGCGCTGCCCGGACCGGTCTGGGTGGTCAAGGCGCAGATCCACGCCGGCGGTCGGGGCAAGGGCGGCGGCGTGAAGCTCGCGCGTTCGCTCGACGAGGTGCGCGCGCTCGCCGGACAGATCCTCGGAATGCAGTTGAAGACCCACCAGACCGGGCCGGAAGGCCAGAAGGTGCGGCGTCTGCTGATCGAGGAGGGCGCCGACATCGCGAAGGAACTCTACGTCGGCATGGTCGTCGACCGGACCACGCAGCGCGTCGCGCTGATGGCGAGTTCCGAGGGCGGCATGGACATCGAGGAGGTCGCGGCGAAGACGCCGGAGAAGATCCACAAGGTCTTCGTCGACCCGAAGGCCGGGCTCACCGACCGCGAGGCCGATGACGTCGCGCGGAAGATCGGGATTCCCGCCGCGAGCGTTCCCGCCGCGCGCGCGATGCTCAAGGGTCTCTACAAGGTGTTCGACGAGACCGACGCGTCGCTCGCCGAGATCAACCCGATGATCCTCACCGGGGACGGCCGCGTCGTCGCGCTCGACGCCAAGCTCAACTTCGACGCCAACGCGCTCTTCCGCCATCCCGACATCGTCGAGATGCGCGACCTCGAGGAGGAGGATCCCGCCGAGGTCGAGGCGTCGAAATTCGATCTCTCGTACATCTCGCTCGACGGCGACATCGGCTGCCTCGTCAACGGCGCGGGCCTCGCGATGGCGACGATGGACACGATCAAGCTCTACGGCGGCGAGCCGGCGAACTTCCTCGACGTCGGCGGTGGCGCCACCGCCGAGAAGGTGACCGAGGCGTTCAAGATCATGCTCACCAATCCGCACCTGAAGGCGATCCTGGTCAACATCTTCGGCGGCATCATGAAGTGCGACACCATCGCCGAGGGCGTGGTCGCCGCGTCGAAGGCGGTGTCGCTCAAGGTGCCGCTCGTGGTGCGGATGAAGGGCACCAACGAGGAAATCGGCCGGAAGATCCTCGCCGACTCGGGCCTGCCGATCATCTCGGCGTCGAACATGGCCGAGGCCGCCGAGAAGGTCGTCGCGGCGGCGAGGGGGAAGTAGCCATGTCGATCCTGGTGAACCGCGACACCAAGGTGATCACGCAGGGGATCACCGGCAAGACCGGCGCCTTCCACACGAAGATGTGCCGCGACTACGCCAACGGCCGCGCGTGCTTCGTGGCCGGCGTCAATCCGAAGAAGGCCGGCGAGGACTTCGAGGGCGTCCCGATCTACGCGACGGTGAAGGACGCGAAAGCCGCGACAGGCGCGACCGCGAGCGTGATCTACGTGCCGCCGCCTTTCGCGGCCGCCGCGATCGACGAGGCGGTCGACGCGGGGCTGGACCTCGTGGTCTGCATCACCGAGGGCATCCCGGTGCGCGACATGATCCGCACGCGCGACCGGATGAAGGGGAGCCGCACGCTGCTCCTCGGCCCCAACTGCCCGGGCGTGATCACGCCCGACGAGTTGAAGATCGGCATCATGCCCGGCCACATCCACCGCAAGGGCCGCATCGGCGTCGTCTCGCGCTCGGGGACGCTCACCTATGAAGCGGTCGGCCAGTTGACCGAACTGGGGCTGGGCCAGTCGTCCGCGGTCGGCATCGGCGGCGACCCGGTCAACGGGTTGAAGCACATCGACATCCTTCGGCTGTTCAACGACGACCCGGAAACCGACGCGGTCGTGATGATCGGCGAGATCGGCGGCAGCGACGAGGAGACCGCCGCGCAGTGGGCGAAGGCGAACATGAAGAAGCCGGTCGTCGGATTCATCGCGGGCGTCACCGCGCCGCCGGGCAAGCGCATGGGTCACGCGGGAGCGATCATCTCCGGCGGCAAGGGCACGGCGCAGGAGAAGCTCGCGGTGATGGAAGCCTGCGGCATCAAGGTCACCAGGAACCCCGCGGAGATGGGGAAGCTCCTGAAGTCGGTGCTGTAGGACGCGGGGCCGCGCAAGGGGCGCCGGAGGAGAATCGCTCTTGGAGTTCGGGTCGCCCCAGTTCTGGCTGGCGGGCGTCGAGATCGTCGTGATCAACATCCTGTTGTCGGGAGACAACGCGGTGGTGATCGCGCTCGCCTGCCGCAACCTGCCCGAGCGGCAGCGCAAGTGGGGAGTGATCTGGGGTGCGGCCGGAGCCGTGGCGCTTCGGATCGTGCTCACCTTCTTCGCCGTCGCGCTGCTCGACCTGCCGTGGCTCAAGATCGTCGGCGGACTCCTGCTCGTGTGGATCGGCATCAAGCTGATCGCCGAGGACGACAGCGGCGGGCACGGCGAGGTCGAGGCGAGCCAGCGCCTGATGGGGGCGGTGCGCACCGTGATCGTCGCCGACCTGGTGATGAGCCTCGACAACGTGATCGGCGTTGCCGCGGCGGCGAAGGGCAGCCTGTTCCTGCTGGTGTTTGGTCTGCTGATCTCGATTCCGCTGGTGGTCGCGGGGAGCCAGCTCATCCTGAAGGCGATCGAGCGCTACCCGGCCCTCGTGATCGCGGGCGGCGGCCTGCTGGGCTACGTGGCCGGCGAGATGGCGGTCTCCGACACGGCGGTCGAGGGCTGGATCAGCGCCCACGCGCACTGGCTCGACTGGGCGCTCCCGATCGCGTGCATCGCGCTGGTGGTCGGCGCGGCCCACCTCCTGAAGCTCCGCCGGGGGGAACCCCCGGATCCGGCGCCGGGCTAGCTCCGGGCGCGCCGGCGTCGCACCGCAACCGGGCGCCAAGCGGGCCGACCTGCGGCAGCCCCGAAAACTCGCCTCCGGCCTCGCGGTCTTTTACACTCGCTTCCCGTGCCCGCCTGCCGCCACCCCCGTCGCGTTCGTCCGGGCTCCGCGCCCCCGCCAGCGTGCCCCCGCGTCCGATGACCGACCGCGTCGACCTCGACGTCGCCTCCCTGTCGCACCCGGGGATGGTTCGCTCGCACAACGAAGACGCGGTCTTCGTCGATCCGGGCGCCGGCATCGCGGTCCTCGCCGACGGCATGGGCGGCTACAACGCGGGCGAGGTGGCGAGCGGCATCGCGGTGAACGTGGTGTCGGGCGGCATGCTGCCCGAACTCGCCTCGGGCCGCGAACTCTCGAAGGTCGATTCGCAGAGCGGGCTATCGCACGCTGCGCTACTCCTGCAACAGCAGATCGCCGCGGCGAACAAGGGCATCTACGACGCCGCGCAGGCGCGGCCCGAGTGCGCGGGCATGGGCACGACGATCGTCGCCGCGGTGTTCTTCGCCAACCGCGTGTCGATCGGCCACATCGGCGACTCGCGCTGCTATCGGCTCCGCGGCGAGAAGTTCGAGCAGCTCACGCACGACCATTCGCTGCTGCAGGAGCAGATCGACAGCGGCCAGATCAGCGCAGAGCAGGCGAAGTACTCGCTCAACAAGAACCTCGTGACGCGGGCGCTCGGCATCGAGGCGATCGTGCCCGCCGACATCGCCGAGTACCGGCTCGAACCCAACGACATCTACCTCCTGTGCTCGGACGGCCTCACCGACATGGTGGATCCGGCCATCGTGCAGGACGTCGTCGACGGCAAGCGCGGCGAACTCGCGGTCGCCGCGGCCGACCTGATCGACCTCGCCAACCAGAACGGCGGGCGCGACAACGTCTCGGTGATCCTGGTGCGCGTGCCGCCCGAGTTCCTGCCCGCGACCGGGTGGGCGCAGCGCTTCCTCGCGCGCAAGAAGGCCGGATGACATCCCCCCGAAGCGCGCTGTGCACGCACCTCGCGGGATAACGACGGAAGGAGCCCCATCCGTGGACGCGATCGCGGTCCTCCCGCCCGCCGGGTCGTCCGCACGGCCGATGGCGGGACCTGCACGGTCCGGGCGAGGCTAGCTCGCCATGGGCAAGCTGGTCCTGTTCCTCAAGGACGCCACGCCGGTCGAGATCCCGCTCGGCAAGGAGCGCGTGACCATCGGCCGGCGCGCCGACAACGACGTGTGCCTGCCCTACCCCGCGGTCTCCGCCGAGCACGCCGCGGTGGTCACGATCCTCGCCGACTCGTTCCTCGAGGATTTGGGCAGCACCAACGGCACGCTGGTCAACGGGCGAACGGTGGCCAAGCATTTCCTGCGCGACCGCGACCAGATCGACATCGGCCGCCAGCTCCTCGTCTACGTCGCGGACGACACCGGCAAGGCCGACGCCCCGGCCGCGGTCAAGGCGCGCGAGGATCGCCGTGAGTTGAGCGAGCGCGTCGCCCCGGCGCGCCCGATCGCCAAGGCGTCCGGAGCGTCCGGCCCGATCGACGAGGATCTCGCGGCGGATTTGCGCGATCCGCAGGGATCGGTGCGATCGTCGCCGCAGGCCGGGTCGCGTCCCATCGCGCCGGACTCGGCGGGTAGCGGGACCTTCGAAGAAACGACCGAAGAGGTGCCTCCCGGATTCGCCCCCGACCTCGAGGCGATCCGGAGCGCGCGGGCCGAATCCGCCGGGGCGGTCCCGCCGGACCCTCCCGATCCGGAGCCCGAGCGGCGGATTCGCGCGCGCCTGCAGGTGCTCACCGGGCCGTCCGCCGGTCGTGTCGTGCCGATCGCGCGCGACGAGTTCGTCGTCGGCCGCGTGGGCGTCCAGGTGGCGGCGATCGTGTGGCGCGACGGCGCATGGGTGCTGGTGCCCCGCGAAGGGTCGCACCCGCCCACCGTCAACGGCGAGCCCGTTGCGTCCGAGGGCCGCGCTCTCGCGCCGGGCGACGGCTTCGAGGTCGCCGGAACGAGGCTCGAACTCCTTCCAGCCGGGTGACGCCGCGCGTCACCTGACGCGGCACGTCACGGTCAGGCGCGTTCGCGTCGGACGCGCGCAGTCGACCATGCTGACGTCATGGCCAGATCCATGCCGCCGTCCGTCGATGGAATGCGCTGGAGAATCAGCGTGTTGCGGCAGGTTTCCTCCGGTGGAACTCCCCTTCGTCGGCCTGGCACAGCGGTTGCTCTGAAGGATCCAGCATCGCTGCGACAGCAGGTTTCCGGGTCGTCACCCACACAGGAGAAATCATGAAACGGATTCAGCAAGGCTTCACGCTCATCGAACTGATGATCGTGGTGGCGATCATCGGCATCCTGGCCGCCATCGCGATTCCGCAGTACCAGAACTACACCGGCCGGGCGCAGTTGTCGGATGCGATCGTGATCGCGTCGGGCCTCAAGACCGCCGTTGCCGAGTATTACCAGGTGAACGGTTCGTTCACCGGCGCGGACGGCACCGGTTCGGTCGCCGGGATCCCGGCCGATGCTTCGGGTGGCGTGGGCAAGTACGCCTCCGACGTCGAGACGCTGAACGGTACGATCACGGTGACGATGAACTCCTCTGGCGTTGCCACCTGCGTGTCCGGCAAGGCCGTCACGCTGACGCCCACCGCCTCCGGTGGAGAGAACCCGATCTCGTGGACCTGCACCACCAACGCCACTGTCGGTTGCCGTCCGAGCACCTGTGCCTGATCCGGTCCTGTAGCGTTGGAGTTGGTGTCGAGGGGACCCGCGGGTCCCCTCGACATTTCAGGACCCCACCAAGGATGCGCGCGACACCTCCGGCGACGAACGGGAGGACGCCATGGATGCGCTGCGGGTCTCGATTCATCGACGCGCCCACGAGGGCTTCACGCTGATCGAGCTGATGATCGTGGTCGCGATCATCGGCATCCTCTCCGCCATCGCGATTCCGCAGTATCAGATCTATACCGGCCGTGCCCAGTTGACCGAGGGCATCCACATGACCGATTCGCGGCGGACCGCAGTCGCAGAGGTCTTGATGAGCGGCGCGGACCTGTCGTCCATCAACGGAGGAAACGGCAGCATTCCGGCCGACATCAGCGGCGGCGCGGGAACCTATGTGGCTTCGATGGCGATCGCCTCCGGGGCCATCACGGTAACCATGAAGACGACCGGCATCTCGCCGTGCATCGTGGGCGCGACGATCACGTTGACTCCCAGTGTCCCGACCGTTTCCGGGGCCGGGGTGAGCTGGGCGTGTTCGACGACGGCGTCTTGCAAGCCCGTGACCTGCGTTTGACCGAGGTTCCCGGCGTGGCGGCGCACCGGTTCGCAAGACCGGACGTTGACCGGCCCTGTCGCCACATTCCTGAAGGTTGCTGCGGAATCCGGCATCAGGTATCGAACGGGCTCACGCAAGGGCGAGGATACCGAAGCCGCTCGACGCGTTGCCCGGACCGCTCCGCGGGATCGGCCGCAGGGGCGACACCCACGCGGCGTTTCGAGTGACGCGCGGCCCTGTGGAACGGATTGCCCGCCTGCAACGCTAGAATCGGGGACCGGTCTCGCGTGTCGAGACCCGCCGCACAGGTCCGATCGCGCCCGCCGCTTGCCCAACCCAGCCGCTCCCGCCGAGTCCGTACTCGACGATCAGATCGCCGCTCTGGTCGCGCGAGGACGCCACGCCGCCGCATTCGCGCTGGCAAGCGCCCCACGGGCATCCCGAGCCGAGGCGAGGCGGGCCGTCATCGCGCAGGCCCGGATTCTCGGCAGCTGGGGCAGGACCGTCGAGGCGCTCGACGCGCTTGACGGTGTCGCGCCGGCCCCGGACGACACGCTCGACGATCTGCGCACCCTCGCGTGGCGCTCCCGTGTCACAGGATCGGGGGATGCCCTGACGGCAAGCCTGGCGGTGATCGAGCGACCCGGCCACTCTCCCGAGGACCGGACTGCGGTCGGGGCTGTGTTGCTCGCACTTGGACGTGTCGACGAGGCCGAGGCGATGCTCGCCAGCGCGCTTGCCCGGGAGCCCGGTTGCGTGGACGCCGTCCTCGGTCTCGTGCAGGTGCGTCTCGCGCAGGACCGCGCCGGCGACGCCCTGGCGCTTCTCGACGCCGCGATCCGCGACCATCCGCGACACCGCGTGCTGCAGGCGCAGCGCGGCGCGCTGCTCGGACGGCTCGACCGACATGACGAGGCGGTCGATGCGTTCGCGCGTCTCCTGCGCGAGTTTCCCGACGAGGATCCGCCGGACACTGCGGTCGCGCTGGGAATCGCCCTGTGTCACGCCGGACGCACGAGCGAGGGCGCCGAGGTACTCGTCGACGCCCTGCCGCGCGCTCCACTGTTGCAGGGCTTCCTCCAGCTCGGCCCGGCGCTCCTCGCGCTGGGCGACTACGAGCACGGATGGCCGATGTTCGAGCATCGCTGGCTTGCGCCGCCGCTCTTCGCCATGCGGGCCGAGTCCGGCATTCCGCCCTGGCGCGGACAGCCGCTGGCCGGGAAAACCGTGCTGGTGCGCGCGGAGCAGGGCATCGGCGACAACGTGCAGTTCGCGCGATTCCTTCCCGAGTTGCGCGCGCGCGGCGCGACGGTCCTGTTCCAGCCCTTGCAGGGGCTGGCGAAGTTCGCTGCGGGCTTCCCCGGTGTCGATCGCGTCGTGGACGACGGGGAGCGGCTTCCGCCCTGCGATTTCTTCATCGACCTGATGAGCCTGCCCGCGGCGCTCGGATTGCGTGTCGACGCCATTCCGACGTCGACACCCTACCTGACGCCCGATGTCACGCTGCGGGAAATGTGGCGCCAGCGGCTTCGCGGCGACGGACGAATGCACGTCGGCATCGCCTGGGCCGGCCGGCCCGAGCACCGTCGCGACCGCCATCGCTCGGTAACGCTGGGTCAGCTCGCTCCCGTGCTCCGCGTGCCTGGCGCGCACTTCGTGAGCATCCAGAAGGGTGCCGCTCTCCGGCAGGCCGAGCAGGTTCCCGAGGACATCGACTGGACGGGCATCGGCCCGGAACTCGACGACCTCGACAGCGCGACCGCCGCGCTCTCGGTGCTCGACCTGTTGATCTGCGTCGACACGGGACTCGCGCACATCGGGGGGGCGCTCGGCGTCGAGACCTGGATGCTGGTCGCCCTGCCTCCCGACTATCGCTGGCTCGAGTCGGGATCGCGCACGTCGTGGTATCCCTCAATGCGGCTCTTCCGCCAGGAGTCCAGGGGCGACTGGAAAGTCCCGGTCGAGGCGGTCGCCCGCGCGCTCGATGCACGCATTCGCGGTGTCGCCCCGGTTGAAGAGCCGGTGCCTCCGGCGAGCGTCGCGCCGTTCGACTCCGTGCGGTTCTCGTCGCTCGCCCACTGCGCATCGACGCGGGTCGGCTACCTTCAGTACGTTCCGGGGACGTCGCCCGCCGGCGCAGCGATCCATCGATACGGCGAGTGGCAACGCGCGCTCCTCGAACTGCTCGCGAGCGTCACTCCGAAAGGCGGCGTGCTCCTCGAGATCGGCGCCGGGTTCGGCGCACACACGGTGCCGCTGGCGCGGATCGTCGGCGCGTCGGGGATCGTGCTTGCATGGGAGCCCGACGCAGCCACGCGCACTCTTCTCGCGAGAAACCTCGAAACCCACGGCCTTCGCCGCGTCGAGGTCATCGCGCGGCGGCTCGCCGGCTCCGCCGAAGCTGCGCCCGCAACGACCGACACCGTCGACGAACTGCATCTGGGATCGGTATCCGGCATCCGGCTGCACGCAAGCATCGACCCCGGTTCGATCCTCTCGGGAGCTTCCGCCACGCTCTGGCGGTGCCGACCGTGGATCTGTGTGGCCGGCGAACCCTCATCGTTCGACGTGGTGCGCGCCCTGCTCGAAGATCACGGCTACGCGGTCTACCGTATGCTCGTCCCCCGGTACCGCGAGGACAATCACTACCGCGCGGCGCGAGGTCCGGGAGACGACGGTGCGGACGTCGTGCTCTTCGCACTGCCGGAGGAGCGGCCATTTCGCGATCTTCCTGCGGGGTGCGAGGCGTGGACCTGATCGCGCGCAACGGAGTGCGTTCCGGGTGCTCCGGCACCGGACGGCGCGTCCTCTCTCCTGATTCGCGTCGATGCTGATCCGCTGGCTGCGGGCGCTGGTTTCCGGACGCCCCGACCCCGAATCCCGAATCGGCGAGGTGCCGACGCAGGCGCAGGCGGCGACCGCGGGGTCATCGACTTCGCCGCTTCCCGGCCCTGGTCGCGGCGCGACCCGTGCAGAGTGCCTCGCGACGGTTTCCGGGAATCCCGACGACGCCGAGACTCGCCTCGAACGGGTGCGCCTGCTCGCGGAGTCCGGACGCCACCTCGAGGCACTCGACCATGCGGGTCACGCCGTGCGAGCTGCACCGCGCTCGTCGGCGGCGTGGCTCGCCCTCGGTCGCACCGAGCGGGTTTGCGGCCAAGCGGTGCAGGCCGAGGCGTCCTTCCGGCGAGCCTCGGAGCTCGATTCGCGTCCCGGAACGGCGGATGTCGAGGTCGCGCGTTCGGCGCTCGCACGACATGATGCCGACGCCGCGCTCGCCGCGATCGCTCCCGTCGTCGAGGCCGATCCGTCCCGAGTCGACGCGCTGTCGGTGCATGCCCACGGGCTCGCCGCGATCGGGCGGGTGGGAGAAGCCATCGACTGCATCCGGAGCGCGATCACGATGGCGCCCGAGGATGCGGTGCTCCTGTGCCAGCTTGCGGCCGCGCTAAGCCGGTCGGGTGATCTCGCGGGCGCGGATGAGGCGTTCGCCCGGGCGGCACGCGTTGCGGCGAGCACGGGGCAGCGAGTCAATACGTGGTCGGGGCGAGCGGAGGTCGCGCGGCTGCGCGGCGACTTCGCCAGCGCCACCGACCTGCTTCTCGAAGGTTACCGCCGCGTTCCCGACAGCGCGACGCTGTTCCAGCTGTCGGAGTTGCTCATTGCGCGCGGCTGGTTCCGGAGCGGATGGGCCTGCTACGAAGCGCGCCGCCTGGAATCGAATCCGCTGCGGCCGCAAGGGCTCCCGCATGTTCCCGAATGGGAAGGACAGGACCTCGCCGGACGCACGGTGCTCGTCGTCTCCGAGCAGGGTGTGGGCGACGTGTGCTGGTTCGCGCGCTACCTTCGCCCGTTGAAGGATCTCGGAGCGAATGTCGTCCTGCTGCCCCGGAAGGACATGGGGCAGGCCGCCCGCCGCTTCGACGGCGTCGACCGGGTGATGGCGGACGGCGAGCTCTATCCGGCGATCGACTATCGCGTCGGACTGATGAGTCTCGCGCATCGATTCGGCACGACCGCGGACCGGGTGCCGGCTGCAATTCCCTACATGCGCGCGGATCCCGTGCGCGTGGACGGATGGCGGCGCGAACTCGGGAATGGCTCCGGGCCGCGAATCGGCCTGGTATGGGCCGGGAGGGAGGACCAGCCGAGGAATGCCACGAGATCGATTCCGCTTGAACGCCTGGTTCCGTTGCTGCGCGTTCGCGGCGCAACCTTCCTGTCGCTGCAGAAGGGGCCGGCCGAGGCCGAACTCGCGTCCCTCCCCGCCGATGTCTGCGTCCGTGCCCTCGGTCCGTCGTTCACGGGTCTCGAGGATCTCGTCGATGCGATCGCGGCGATGGATCTCGTGATCTCGGTGTGCACCGGACCCGCCCATATCGCTGGTGCGCTCGGCGTGCCGGTCTGGACGCTCATCTCGTCGCCCCCGGACATGCGCTGGATGCTGCGGGGCGATGCGAGCCCGTGGTACCCGGGCATGCGCCTGTTTCGCCAGCCGGAGCCCGGGGATTGGCATAGCGTGGTCGCCGCAGTCTGCTCGGCGCTCGAGGACCGCCTTCGCAATCCGACGAAGCCCGAGAAGTCGTTTTCGCCCGCAGCGGCCCTCGCGAACGACGAGCCGCGCGACCTGGGCATCGATCTGCCCGCGATCGCGCTGACGACAGCGGGCGACCTGCTGTTGTCCCCCGCCGAGGACGTCCCTTCGGCTTCCCTCGCGCAATACGGCGAGTTCGACCGCGCCGGCGTCGCATTCGCCGTGTCGCTGTGCCGCGCCGGGGACCTGTGCGTCGACCTGCACGCCGGTGCCGGGTACGCCACGATTGCGCTCGCGCGCGCCGTGGCGCCACCGGGCCGGGTGCTGGCGATCGAGGATCGCAGCGCGATGCGCGTGCGGCTCGCGCGGAACCTGGCGGCGAACGAGGTCGCGAACGTTTCGATCGTCGAGGTGCCATCCTTTCAGGCCTCCGGCGAAGCCGGCGAGCGGGACGTCGACGGCCTGTCGCTGGACCGGGTCGCGTTCATGGCCGTGCGGTTCGGAGCCGACGCGACGCGGATCCTCGGGGGCGCGCAGGCGACGCTCTGGCGCTGTCGACCCTGGCTCTACATCGAGGGGAGCGAGCGATTCGCGCCGGAAGGAGTGGTGGCCGCCCTTCGAAGCCTGGGTTACCGGACGTTCCGGCGCGAGATGGGGCTGTTCCCGCCGCGAAACTTCAATCGCCGGCAGAACGACGTCTTCGGGGGACGCCGCGTGGTGATGCTCTGCGCGTTCCCGGAGGAGCGTGACCCGCCGGCATTGCCCGCCGGCTGTGTAGAATGGTCCGACTGAACTGAAGCGAAGGGTGGACCGATGGCCTTGTTCGGGGTCCTCGACACGAAGGAGGTCGAGGCGTTCGCAACGCAGCTGGCCGACGATCTTGGCCGGCGCTTTCCGCCCGCGTCGGAGAAGCGTACCGACGAGGGTGCGAAGCACCAGATCAGCGTCATCCTCGACGGCCTCGCGAACCGCGCTACCCGTTTCCGCGACGAGCGGAGACTCGGGCTCTACAAGAAGGCGAAACTCGGCAACGTGTTCCGCTGGCGCCTGAAGGATCTGGGCTACAGCGACGCGTTCGTCGACAAGGCGACGAACACCATCGTCACGCGCGTGGCGATGAAGTGAACGGCGAGGGCGGCGCTTCGGGCGATTCCGAGCAGAACGCGCGCCACATCCCTCGAAACGCCTCCTCGACGGTTCGCGCGAATCCCGCATAGTCCATCGCCGCGGAGCCACGGATCCGCTCGCGGAGGCCCGCGCGGACAGCCGCGATGCGCGCCGGATCGGCGGCGATTCGCGCGCCGATCGCGACGTAGTCCTCCACCGTCGCGCCGACGAAGTCCGCGAGGCCGGTTGCCCGCAGCGCTGCGGGCGTTGCGCGGGCGAGCTCGGTGTCGCCTTCGAGGGCGACGATCGGCACACCCATCCACAGCGTGTGCAGCGTCGTCGTGCCGCCGCCATAGGGAAACGGGTCGAGCGCGACGTCGATGTCGCGGAAGAACGCGAGGAACCGCGCGAGCGGCAGGAACGGGAGCACGTCGATCCGTCCGGCATCGACGCCGCGCCGCGAGAACTCTCCGCGGATCGCGTCCTGCACCCGCGCTTCGTCGCCGCCGCGCGCGATCGCCTTGAGGCGCGAGCCGGGCGACGCACGCAGGATCGCCGCCCAGGCGTCCTTCGCGTCGTCGGTGACCTTCGCCCAGTTGTTGGCGCTCGCGAAGCTGACGTGGCCGTTGCGCACGACCGGCGCCGGCCCCGGATCGGGACTGTCCGGGTCCGGCATGAAGCAGGCCACGCCGGGCAGGCGCCAGAGCTTTTCGGTGTAGAAGGCCTCCGCCCCCGGAGGATCGTGCTGCGCATCGGTCAGGCGCCAGTCGATGGTCGAGAGCCCGGTCGTCTGCATGTAGCCGAACCAGCTCACCTGCACCGGTGCGGGCCTGCGCGCGAAAACCGCCAGACGGTTGTGTCCGGTGTGACCGGCGAGATCGACCAGCACGTCGATGCGCTGGCCGCGCACGAGATCCGCGAGTTCGTCGTCGCTCGCCGACGCGCATTTGATCCAGTGGTCGAAACGGCCCCTGAGACGCGCGGTCACCGCGTCCTCGCGGTAGGGCGACACGTCGAACGCGTGCACCGGGTAGCGCTCGCGGTCGTGCCCGGCGAGATAGCCCTCCAGCCAGTACGCGATCGGATGGTTGCGCAGGTCGGGCGAGACGAGGCCAACGCGCAGGCGCCGCCCGGGTGTGCGGTCGTTGAAGTGTCCGCGGCGCGCGGGCGCCACGGCGGCCTCGAGCCGCTCTCCCCAGGCCCGGTGCTCCTCGAACGTCCGCTGGCGGTCGAAGAGGCCGAAGTGGTTGAGCAGGAACAGGCGGCTGCCGGCGAGCGCGAAGTTACCGGGCTCGCGCACGATCGCACGGTCGTAGGCCGCGATCGCGTCGTGACCGCGGCCGAGGAACGCGAGTTGCTCGCCGATGCGGGCGTCGATGCCCGGGAGGTCCGGGTTTGCGGCGCGTGCGCGAGAGAACGCGTCGAGCGCGCCCGCGGGGTCGTGCGCTGCTGCGGCGATGGCGCCCGACAGCATCTCGAGGTCGGCCTGCCCCGGGTGACGTTCGAGCGCGGCGTCGCAGGCCGCACGCGCCAGCGCGTGATCGCCCTTGCCGAGCGCCACGTTCGCGCGTTGGTAGAGAGCGACGAGGTGACCGGGTTCGATCGCGAGAATCTCGTCGAACACGGTCGCCGCGAGGTCTTGGCTCCCGCGTTCGAGAAGCGCCATGCCGCGTGCGACGAGTGGGTCGACCTGCGCCAGCATCGCCCCATCGGGCGCCGGCTTGTCCTGCGACGTGTCGGGCGCCTCTCTTGCAGAAGACTTCCCGCGCCCGAACAACCTGCCGATCACCGCCCCGTGCTCCCGAACCCGCCGTCGGCGCGCGCGCTCGCCTCGAACGCGTCGACGACACGAAACGCGGCCTGCGCGACGGGTACGATCACCAGCTGCGCGATGCGGTCGAGCGGTTCGATCGTGA
>JADLBN010000100.1 GCA_020847675.1 Burkholderiales bacterium
CAGCCCCTCCCGGTTGTGCTCGACGAAGGCGTTGCCGCGTTCGCGCATCGTGTCCCAGAACAGGATCGAGCGCTGCGCGGCATCGACCGCGTACCCGTACCAGTCGGACCCGAGCCTGGCGCCGGAACCGGGATCGGCGAGCAGCGCCGCAACCGCCGGCGCACTCCAGGCCCGGCGCAACTCGGCGGCAAACGCATCCTGCGCGACCTGCGCACGCTTCTGGAACAGGGTCGCGACCTTGGTCGCGAGGTCCTGACTCTTCGCCAGCTTGTCGGGGAGGTCCATGGGCGATCCGGAGGGCGTCGAACCGGGTATTGTGCGGCGCACAATATCGACGGTCAATCCGCGCGACACCCCAGAGGTGCGAGCGCGCGGCCATTCTCGCGGGAAGCCCCCGGCGAGTCTTCGCGGTTCGCGACAGTCCCTCGACCCGCGCTGCTTCAAGAACGGGTGCGCCGAGGAGGCCCACGACCGCTTCACCCGCCGAGCGGCGGTGGAACGTCCGCACCCTCACGCCGTCTGCGGAATATCGCCGCGCGGGCGAGGAGCGTCGTCGTGATCGGCACCGTGATCGCGAGCAGGATCGGGATCACCCAGGCGTGCAGCACGGGAGCCCTCTCGAGCGCCGAGAAGTAGATGATCGACGCAAGGACCGCCGCCCACACCGCGAACGAACTCGCGAGCGCCGGCGGGTGCATGCGCGCGAAGAAGGTCGCCATGCGCAGGAACCCGAGCGACGAGACGACCGCGGCGAGTCCGCTCGCGACCACGAGCACTGCCGCCACCGCCTCGACCCACGCGGGCACGCCGCTCATTCGATCACCTCGCCGCGCAACAGGAACTTGGCGAGCGCCGCCGTCGCGACGAAGCCGGTGAGCGCGATCAGGAGCGCCGCTTCGAAGGTCATGCTGCTGCGGTAGCGGATGCCCACGACGAGGAGCACGAGGATCGCGACGATGCCCATGAAGTCGAGCGCCAGGATGCGCTCCTCGGCCGCGGGTCCGCGCAAGAGGCGCACGAGCGCGATCGCGAGCGCGAGCGCATAGCAGGCGAGTGCGACGTCGATGGCGAGCGACAGCAGGGGGCTCATTCGAAAATCTCCCGGAGCGGCGCCTCGTAGCGCTCCTTGTAGTGGCGGATGAACGCGTCTGCGTCATCCAGTTCGTACACGTGCAGCCGCACGAAGCGCCGGTCGCGCGCGAGTTCGACCCACACGGTTCCCGGCACGCCGGTCGTGATGATCGCGAGCGCCGCGAGACCGGAAGCGTCCGAGAGTTCGAGCGGGATGGTCACGAAGGCGCCCGAGGGCGGCGACCTCCGCAGCAGCCCGCGCGCGACCTGCGCGTTCGACACCAGGATGTCGATGGCGACGTGCAGGATCAGCCTTGCGAGGACGAGCGGCCGGCGCACGCGCGCGCGCACCGGGCGCAGCGGCGCGGCAGCCACCGGCACGAGAACCGCGACAATCACGGCCACGAGCACCGCCGGCGCGGAGAGCGGCGGATTGAGCACGAGCCAAAGCGCGAACAACGCCGCCGACAGGAGCGGTACCGGGAGCCATCTCCTCACGAGCCCTCCCTCGCGACCACGCGCGCCGACATCACCGCGCCGACGTAGCCGCGCGCGTCGTGCAGCGAGGCTGCCGTGTCGCCCGCGTACCGCATCGCGGGCGCCGCCGCGACCACCGCCGCGACACCTGCCGCGAGCAGGATCGCGATCGGTGCGCCCTCGACCAGCCGCAGCCGCGGCGCGGGACGGCCCGTCGGCGCCCACAGGTGCCGGATTCCCGAGCGTACGAGCGAGAGCGCCGCCGCGAGGCCGGAGAGGATCACCAGCGCGACGAACGCCCAGGCCGGCGCCGGCACGCCCGCAGCGCCTTCGGCGGGCGCGAGGATCGCCGCGAGCATCGCCACCTTGGCGAGGAAGCCGGACAGCGGCGGAAGTCCCGCCACCATCAGCGCGCTCCCCACGAAGGCGAGGCCGACGAACACCGCAGTAGCAGGGAACACGCGGCCGACGAGCGCACGCTCGTCGTCGTCGAGGTTGACGTCCGCGGTGAGTTCGCGGCGCTCGAGTCCGAACGGCAGCAGCGGAAGCGCGCCCTCCTCTTCCCCGGTCGGTTCAGGGACCGCGGTCTGCTCGACCGGCTCGGCCAGCAGGAAAAGGGTCGCTGCTGCCACCGTCGACAGCACGAGGTAGAACAACGCCCCCGCCGTGAGCGCGGGCAGGCCGAATCCCGCCGCCGCGAGCAGCGTTCCCGACGAGGCCACGATCGCGAACGATGCGACGCGCGCGAGCTTGTGCGATGCGACGAGTCCCAGCGTTCCGAACGCGAGCGTCGCGAGCCCGCCCGCGAGAAGCGTGCCGGCGAGGAAGCGGTCGACGTTGCCGTCGGCGTCGACGAAGAACAGCGAGCCCATCCGCAGGAGCGCGTAGATGCCGACCTTGGTCATGACCGCGAACGTCGCCGCCGCCGGAGCGCTCGCCGAGGAGTAGGCCGGCACGAGCCAGAAGCCCAGCGGCCACATCGCCGCCTTGACGAGGAAGGCGAGCGAGAGGATCGCTGCCCCGGCGTGCAGAAGTCCGCGATCCGGCGCGGGAATCGCGCCGAACTTCACCGCCATGTCGGCGAAGTTGAGCGTCCCGGTCACGCCATAGAGCATCGCCACACCGACCAGGAACAGCGTCGAACCGATGAGGTTGATCGCGAGGTAGTGAAACCCGGCGCGCAGGCGCCGCGGGCCGGACCCGTGCAGCAGCAGCCCGTAGGACGCCGCGAGCATCACCTCGAAGAACACGAACAGGTTGAACAGGTCGGCGGTGAGGAAGGCGCCGTGGATGCCCATCAACTGGACCTGGAACAGCGGCTGGAAATGCACGCCCGCGCGCTGCCACCGGGCGGTGGCGTACACCGACGAGGCGAGTCCCAGCGCCGAGGTCAGCACCAGCATCATCGTGGAGAGCCGGTCGGCGACGAGCGCGATGCCGAAAGGGGCGGGCCAGTTCGACGGCAGGTAGACGCCGGTCGCGCCGTCGCGGTCGACGGTCACGGCGAGCGCGATCGCGACGGCGAGGCACGCGGCCGACGAGAGCACGCTCACCACCGCGCGCTCGGCGCGCCGCCGCTCGCGCAGCGCGACCATCAGCGCGGCCGCCGCGAGCGGAACGACGACCGGCGCGACGACGAGGTGAGCCGAGGCGATGCCGCTCACGCGCGACTCCCGTCGTCGTGGTCGCGGGAGTCCGGCGCGCCGTCGACGTGGTCGGAGCCGGCGAACCCGCGGAAGGCCAGCAGCACGACAAGGCAGAGCGCTGTCATCGCGAATCCGATCACGATCGCGGTCAGGACCAGCGCCTGCGGCATCGGGTCGGTGTAGTGGAGAAGATCCCCGACGCGGCCGGCGACCACGATCGGCTCGGCGTCGATCGACAGGCTGCCCATGCTGAAGATGAACAGGTTGACCGCGTAGGAGAGGAGCGAGAGCCCGAGCAGCACCTGGAAGCTGCGCGGACGCAGGACGAGCCACACGCCCGAGCCGCCCAGCGCCCCGATTGCGAGCGAGACGACGACCTCCATCAGCCGCCTGCCTCGTCCGCCGGCGCGCGGATCGACTGGTGCGCGAGCGCAACCAGCACGAGCAGCGTCGAGCCGACGACGGTCGCGAACACGCCGAGGTCGAAGAAGAATGCCGAGGGCAGGTGCACGGTCCCGACGAGCGGCAGGTCGAGATGCGCGGTGTGCGAGGTGAGGAACGGGTGAGCGAACGCGAGCGCGCCCAGTCCCGTGGCCACGACGATCGCGAGACCCGCCGCGATCCAGCGGGCAGGGTGCGGGTCCAGGCGCATCTCGACCCAGCGCGTCCCGGCGACCATGTACTGCGCGATCAGCGCGATGGCGACCACGAGCCCGGCGACGAAGCCGCCACCGGGCTGGTTGTGGCCGCGCAGGAACAGGTGGATTGCGACGACCAGCGCGATCGGCAGCACGAGGCGTGCGAGCACGCCGGGGACGACGAGATATCCGACCGCCGTGTCGCCTGCGTCCCGCGTCGACCCGAGGTCGGTCACGAGGTCTGCCGGCAGCGCCTGCTGCTGCTGAGGCGGATCGATGCTCTCGCGCGGCGGCCGGAACCGGCGCAGCAGTGCGTAGACGGTCAGCGCGACCGCGGCGAGCACGGTGATCTCGCCCATCGTGTCGAACGCGCGGAAGTCCACGAGGATCACGTTCACGACGTTGGCGCCGCCACCGCCGGGCTGCGCGTGCTCGAGGAAGTACGGCGAGATGCTCTGCGACGACGGGCGCGTGAGCATCGCGAACGACAGGCCGGCGAGACCGGCGCCCGAGGCGACCGCGAGCAGGAAATCGCGCAGATGCCGGCCGTGCACGCGCCACGTCGCCGGTTTCGCCCGTTCGGGCAGGCGCTTCGGCAGCCACCGCAGCCCGAGGAGCATCAGCACGGTCGTCACCGCCTCGACCGCGAGCTGCGTGAGCGCGAGGTCAGGCGCGGAGAACCACGCGAAAGTGAGGCAGGTGACGAGCCCCGCTCCGGCCAGCATCATCAGCGCTGCGAGCCGGTGGAACTTCGCCTGCACCGCGGCGCCGAGTGCGCAGGCGACGCCCACCACCCACATCAGCGCGAACGCGGGCTCGACCGGGACGCGCGGCCGATCGCCCCAGCCGAAGGCCTGGTCCGCGAACACGACGAGCGACACGCCAATGGCCGTCACCACGATCCAGGCGAGCTGAGACTGCAGGCGCGTGGTCCCGGCCAGTCGAAGCACGGATCCCGATCCGCGCGCGAGCGCCGCGAGCGTGCGGGTGAACGCGCGCTGCCCGTCCCATGGCCCGAGGATCGGCGCGAGCGCGAGCTCGCCGCGCGCGAGCCGCGGCGCGAGAGCGTGCCACGCGAGGAACCCGAGCGCGAGTGCGATCACGCTCATCGCGAGCGGCGCGTTGAGACCGTGCCAGATCGCAAGGCTGTAGTCAGGCAGTGTCCCGCCGACGACCGGTCTCGCCGCCGCGGCGAGCGTCGGGCCGATCGACCACGCGGGCGCGATGCCGACGACGAGGCAGGCGGCCACCAGGAGTTCGATCGGCAGGCGCATCCAGCGCACCGGTTCGTGCGCCGGGCGAGGCAAGTCGCTCGCGGCGGGGCCGAAGAAGATGCCGACCGAGAAGCGGAGCGCGTAGACGACGGCGAATGCGCCGGCGAGCGTCGCCACGACCGGCAGCGCAACCTCCACGCCGGGGTGCGCGGCGACGAATACCGTTTCGGCGAAGAACATCTCCTTCGACAGGAACCCGTTGAGGAGTGGCACGCCCGCCATCGCCGCGCTCGCGACCAGTGCGAGCGTCCCGGTGATCGGCATCGCGCGAAAGAGTCCGGAGAGCCGCCGCGTGTCGCGCGTCCCGGTCTCGTGGTCGACGATGCCCGCGGCCATGAACAGCGACGCCTTGAACGTCGCGTGGTTCATCACGTGGAACACCGCCGCGACCGCGGCGAGCGGGCTGTTGAGGCCGAGGAGCAGCGTGATGAGCCCGAGGTGCGACAGCGTCGAGTAGGCGAGCAGTCCCTTGAGGTCGCGCTGGAACATCGCGAGATACGCGCAGACGAGAAGCGTCGTGGCGCCGGCGAGGGTCACCGTCCAGAACCACGCCTCGGTGCCGGCGAGTACGGGCCACAGTCGCGCGAGCAGGAACACGCCGGCCTTCACCATCGTCGCCGAATGCAGGTAGGCGGAGACCGGCGTGGGCGCCGCCATCGCGTGCGGCAGCCAGAAGTGGAACGGGAACTGCGCGCTCTTGGTGAAGGCCCCGAGCAGGACGAGCGCGAGCGCCGCCGGGTAGAGTTCGTGCGCGCGAATGCGCCCGCCGGCGGCGAGTACATGATCGAGGTCGTAGCTGCCGGCGATGTGTCCCAGCACCAGCAGGCCCGCTAGCAGGCACAGTCCGCCCGCTCCGGTGACGACGAACGCCATCCGCGCGCCGCGGCGCGCGTCCGCGCGGTGGTGCCAGTAGCCGATCAGGAGGAACGAGACGAGGCTCGTGAGCTCCCAGAAGAACGCGAGCACCACGAGATCGCCCGCGAGCACGACGCCCAGCATCGCGCCCATGAACGCGAGGAACAGCGCGAAGAAGCGCGGCACCGGGTCCGCCGGCGACATGTAGTAGCGCGCGTACACCGCCACCAGCGTGCCGATGCCGGTGACCAGCATCGCGAACATCCACGCGAACCCGTCGAGCCTCAGCGTGAACGCGATGCCGAGGCCCGGCATCCACGCCCACGACTCGCGCAGCACGCCGCCGTCGCGCACCTCCGGGAACTGGAAGCCGACCCCGACGGCGCAGGCGAGCGCTACCAGCGCGGCGAAGCTCGCCGCCGTCGTCCTGGCGTGCGCGGGCAACAGCGCGGCGAGGGCGCTGCCGGCGAAGGGCAGCGCAAGCAGGACGGCCAGGGACATGGCCGCAGTCTACGATGATCGGGACGGCGCGTGTTCGGTGCGCCCATCCGGTCGCGCTGCGTTCCGCCCGTCCGGCGGCCCCGTCGGCCTCGATGCAGCGTCGAGGGCAACGTCGCGCCCGGCCGCTGCCGGCCGGCGCGAATCGTCACCCGGTCGCCATCGCGGCTTGCCGCCTCGCCCCGGCGGAACGCTCGGACAGATAGTCGTGCACGACTTCGCCCAGTCCCAGCGTCAGGTCGGTGAGGATGTGGACCGCGCCGACCACTTCCAGCACCGGCAGGCGCGCCACCGGCGCGAGCGCGTGCTCGAACAGCTGCAGCGCCGCGGGGCCTTCCCACGCGCCCTTGATCACGACGTCCTGACAGCGGTAGCGCACCAGTTCGCAAACGCGCGGCGTGCAGTCGACGTGCGTAATGATCTTGAGCAGGTAGTTCGCGCCTGTGACCGCCGCCAGCGCCTTCGCGGGGTCGAACGACCGGTGCTTGTAGCCCATGGTGCCGGTGGCCACGCGGATGTCGCCGTAGTCGAGCGTGCCGACCAGCACGTCCTTGTCGACGCGCAGGCTCGGACCGGCGAGCTTCTTCGGAAAGCCCCAGATCTCGCGTCCGCCGGCGATAGGCGCGTCGTCGTTCAGGAACATGCTGTGCGAGTAGGTGCCCGGCTGCCTTTCGAAGACGACCGGCACCACCTGCCCCGCCTCGGTGTAGTCGCCGAAGCCGGTCGAGTCGGGCATGCGGATGAACTCCATCTTGACGATCGCGCCAGGGGCGGGTTCGAGCGGCGCGGGCACCACGGCTTCGAGCAGCTTCGGATCGGTGCGATAGCTGACGACCAGGAATTCGCGGTTGACGAAACGGTAGGGACCACGCGGGTAGATCGGGCTGGTGAGCGGCATGGCCCACGCCTTCGCGCGCACGTCGTCGAGCTTCATGAGCGATCCTCCAGGGAGCGGGAATGCCGCGCCGCGCGGCGACTCCTGCGGACTCGCAGGCCGTTCACCGCCTCCTCGAACGGGATGATGCTGGCGCGGACGGGATTCATTGGACGGGCCGGCGGACGCGAGCACTTCCGCGGCGCCGGCTTCCGGCGGAGCGGCAGCGGCTTGTGCCGCCGTCGCTGCAGACCATTCTGCGCCGGTGCCCGGGATTCGCCAGAAGGCGAACCCGCATTCGCCGTCGGTCGCCGTCCCACCGCGCCTGCGGCGATGGCTGACGCTTTCGTTCGCGCGTCGGGCGGCGAAAGCCTCCGCGGACCGTGCGCCGTTCGCGCAGGCGCGGCTGCCCGGAACGGTTCGACGCTGGCGTCCCGGTGACGTGTGCCTTGCGCGCGGACGCGCCCGGCGACTCAGCGTGCCGCTGGCGCGCGGGCGGCGCCCCGCTTCGCCGCTCGCCCCGGTGCGTCGACGAGCACGGCTGCGAGCGCGCGCCGGTTGCCGATCAGGTCGGCGAGCGTGTAGCGGTCGAGGTGATCGTAGAGCGCGTCGAAACCCTCGACCAGCACCCGGGTGAGGCGGCAAATCGGCGTGATCGGGCAGGCGCTCGAATGGTCGGAGAGGCACTCGACG
>JADLBN010000101.1 GCA_020847675.1 Burkholderiales bacterium
CCTTCGATCCCGCGACGATGGCGACCAGCGGCCGCTTCGGGTTCGCCAGCGCGCGCCCGAGCGCGTCGAGTTCCGCGGCCATCAGCGGCCCGGCGCACGCGACCTTCGCATGGCGCGCGATGCCGTGGGTGGTCGCCTCGGCGCGGTGCGCGGTGCCGAATGCGTCGTTGACGTAGACGTCGCACAGCGCCGCCATCGCTTTCGCAAGCGCGTCGTCGTCCTTTTTCTCGCCCCGGTTCACCCGGCAGTTCTCGAGCAGCACGATCTGCCCGGGCGCGAGCGCATCGTGCCAGGCACCTCCGCCGGTCCAGTCGCGCACGAGCGGCACCGGCCGCCCGAGGAGTTCAGCGAGGCGAGTCGCGACCGGAGCGAGCGAATCCTCGGGGCGGAGCTGTCCCTCCGCCGGCCGGCCGAGGTGCGAGGTCACCATGACCGCGGCGCCGCGATCGAGCGCGTCGCGGAGGCCCGGCAGCGAGGCGCGGATGCGCGTGTCGTCGCTGATCCGTCCGGCGGCGTCCAGCGGCACGTTCAGGTCCGCGCGCACGAACACGCGCCTGCCCGCCACGTCGACGTCGGAAAGGCGCAGGAACGTCATCGGGGGCTACTTCGCCTGCATCAGCGCGACGGTGGCGTCGAGCATGCGGTTGGAGAAGCCCCACTCGTTGTCGTACCACGACGAGACCTTGACGAGCCGGCCCGAAACCTTGGTGAGCGTCGCGTCGAAGGTCGAGGAGGCGGGGTCGTGGTTGAAGTCGGACGATACCAGCGGGGCCTTGTTGTACTGCAGGATGCCTTTCAGCGGTCCCGATTCCGACGCCGCCTTCATGATCGCGTTGACCTCGTCGGCGGTCGTGTCGCGCGCGGCGATGAACGAGAGGTCGACGATCGACACGTTGATCGTAGGGACGCGGATCGCGTAGCCGTCGAGCTTGCCCGCAAGTTCGGGCATCACGAGGCCGACCGCCGCGGCCGCGCCGGTCTTGGTCGGGATCATGTTCATCGTGGCCGATCGCGCGCGGCGCAGGTCCTCGTGGTAGACGTCGGTCAGCACCTGGTCGTTGGTGTAGGCGTGCACCGTCGTCATCAGGCCGGTGACGATCCCGAGCTTGTCGTGCAGCGGTTTCACCATCGGCGCGAGGCAGTTGGTCGTGCACGACGCGTTGCTGATCACCGTGTCCGAGGCCTTCAGCACCTGGTGGTTGACACCGTAGACGATCGTGGCGTCCACGTCCTTGCCGCCCGGCGCCGAGATGATCACCTTCTTCGCGCCGCCCCTGAGGTGCGCGGACGCCTTCTCCTTGGTCGCGAAGTGCCCGGTGGACTCGAGCACGACGTCGACGCCGAGCGCTCCCCAGGGGAGCTGGGCCGGATCGCGCTGCGCGAACACCTTGATGCGGTCGCCGTCGACCACCATCGCGTCGCCGTCGACCTCGACCTTGCCGGGGAAGCGGCCGTGCGCGGTGTCGTAGCGCGTGAGGTGTGCGTTGGTCTCGGGGCTCCCCAGATCGTTGATCGCCACGATCGCGAGGTCGTGCTTCTTCCCGCTCTCGTAGTGCGCGCGCAGGATGTTGCGGCCGATGCGCCCGTAACCGTTGATCGCCACCTTGATCGTCATCGTTCGTCTCCGTTGTCTGGATGCGTGGGTCAGTGCAGGGCTTTGAGGCCTGCAGCCGCGACCAGCGCCCCGAGGTCGCGCCAGCCGTAGCCCGCCTCGACGAGAGGCATCCCGTCCCATTCGAAAGGCTGCTCGACGACGAGTTCCGCGCCGAGCGATTCGCAGAAACCGCGGGCGCCCTTGTCGCCGGCGAGCACCCACACGATCATGCCGGTCGCACCGTGCGCGGCGCGGTCGGCGGCGATCGTGCCGGCGAGCCTGCGCCCGAGGCCCTGCCGCTGCAGTTCGCGCGCGAGGAAGATCGCCGTGAGCTCCGAATCGAATCCCTGCTTCGGCTCGGCGAGACCCGTGCCGGCGGCGAACCCCGCGACGCCGGCCGCGCCCTCCGCCACGAACACGCTAGCGCGGTCGGTCGGCGAGGCGAGCACGCGCTGCCACAGCGGCAGGCTGGCTTCGAGGCTCATCGCGTCGAGCGACGTCTGCGGAACGAGCCCGCGGTACGACGCGCGCCAGCCGTCGAGGCGCACGCGGGCGACCGCCTCGGCGTCGTCGGCCGTCGCGCGCCGGATCGTCACGCCCGAACTCATCCCGCGACCGCGCCGCGCACCGCGTCGGCGACGCGCTCCGCGGTGATGCCGAAGTGCTTGAACAGCACGCCCGCGGGCGCGGACTCGCCGAAGCAGTCGATGCCCACGACCGCGGCGCGCGGGTCGTCGGCCGCCCCGACGTAGCTTCGCCACCCGGCCGTGACGCCGGCCTCGACCGCGACGCGCGGAACGCCTCGGGGAAGGACCACTCCGCGGTACGCGGCGTCCTGACGTTCGAACGCCTGCGTGCAGGGCATCGACACCACCCGCACCGAAATGCCTTCCTTCGCCAGCGCGTCGCGGGCGGCGAGCGCGAGCGGCACTTCCGAGCCGGTGGCGATCACGACGGCTCGCTTCGCCTCCGCGCCGAAGTCGGCGAGCACGTAGCCGCCGCGCGCGATCGCCGCAAGCGTGGAAGCGCCGTGCGGCGCGGGCGCGACGTTCTGGCGCGTGAACAGGAGCGCCGAGGGGCCGTTCGCGCGCTCGATGGCGGCGGCCCAGGCCGCGGCCGTCTCCGCGGCGTCGCAGGGGCGCCAGACGTCGAGGTTGGGGATGAGGCGCAGGCTCGCCGCGTGCTCGACCGACTGGTGCGTGGGGCCGTCCTCGCCCAGCCCGATCGAATCGTGCGTGTAGACCGCGACGTGGCGCAGCTTCATCAGCGCCGCCATGCGCAGCGCGTTGCGCGCGTAGTCCGAGAACGTGAGGAACGTCCCGTGGTAGGGCAGGAAGCCGCCGTGAAGCGCGAGACCGTTCGCGATCGCCGTCATCGCGAACTCGCGCACGCCGAAGTTGACGTAGTTGCCCGGGGCGTCGCGCGACACCGCGATGCTCTTCGACCAGTTGGTGAACACCGATCCGGTGAGATCCGCCGAGCCGCCGATCATCTCGGGCAGCATCGCCGCATAGACTTCGATGGCCTGCTGCGAGGCCTTGCGCGTCGCGACCGTCTCGGCTTTCGCGGCCTGCGCCGAAACGAACGCCGACGCGCGCTGCGCGAAGTCGGCGGGGAGGCGGCCCGCGACGCGACGCTCGAACTCGGCGGCGAGAGCGGGATGGGCTGCGCGGTACGCGGCGAAGCGCGTCCGCCAGTCGGCCACGAGCTTCGCGCCGCGGCCTCGCGCATCGAACCCCGCGTACACAGCCTCGGGAATCTCGAACGGCGGATGGTTCCAGCGAAGCGCGGCGCGCGTGGCGGCGTTCTCCTTCTCGCCCAGCGGGGCGCCGTGCGCCTCCGCGGTGCCGGCCTTGTGCGGCGATCCCTTGCCGATGGTCGTGCGGCAGCAGACGAGCGTCGGCCGGTCGGCGACCTCGCGCGCTTCGCGGAGCGCGCGGTCGACGGCCGCGACGTCGTGGCCGTCGACGCCGCGGATCACGTGCCAGCCGTAGGCCTCGAAGCGCGCGGGCGTGTCGTCGGTGAACCAGCCCGCGACCTCGCCGTCGATCGAGATGCCGTTGTCGTCGTAGATCGCGCACAGCTTCGAAAGGCCCCAGGTGCCGGCGAGCGAGCAGGCTTCGTGCGACAGGCCCTCCATCAGGCAGCCGTCGCCCACGAACACCCAGGTGCGGTGGTTGACGATCTCGTGGCCGGAACGGTTGAACTCGGCCGCGAGGAGACGCTCGGCGAGTGCCATGCCGACCGCGTTGGCGAGCCCCTGCCCGAGCGGCCCGGTGGTCGTCTCGACGCCCGGCGTCACGTGCACTTCCGGGTGGCCCGGCGTCTTCGAGTGGAGTTGGCGGAACCGCTTCAGTTCGTCGACCGGGAGGTCGTAGCCCGAAAGATGAAGCAGCGCGTACTGGAGCATCGAGCCGTGCCCGTTCGACAGCACGAAGCGGTCGCGGTCGGACCACGCGGGCTCGGAAGGATGGTGCTTCAGGTGGCCGCGCCACAGCGCGAGCGCGATCTCGGCCATGCCCATCGGCATGCCGGGATGGCCGCTCTTGGCGGCATCGACCGCGTCCATCGCGAGCGCGCGGATCGCGTTCGCGAGTTCGGTGTCGGGGGCGGGAGTCGGAGCGGGGATCGACATCGGATGGCCTGGAAGCCGGCGCGCTCGCCCGGGCGGGGCTGCGTCGCGGAAAGAGTTGAAATTATCGCGGAAACGGCCGTTTCTGTGCAATAATGCTTTTTTTGGTCGTGCGTGACCGCTCGCTCCCGCGACGCGGAGTCTGTCCGACATGATCCGGGGTGCCCTTCCTTCCGCTTCGCGCGGGGGCGGGGCGTTTCCTTTTTGGGGGTGTTCCGACGCCAAAGGCCGCCGAATGCGGCGCAACGGCACGGGACCTCGCTCACCAGGGAGACGTCGATGGACGGAATCCATCTGTTGGGAGAGTGGTACGGCTGCCCTTCCGGGCTGCCGGAGATGACCCGCGCGGACGCGTTGCGCAGGTGCTGTCTGGACGCCGTGGAAGCGGCCGGCCTGACGATCGTCGGCGAACGGTTCCACCAGTTCGATCCGCAGGGCGTCACCGGGGCCGTGATCCTCGCCGAGTCGCACCTCGCCGTGCACACCTGGCCGGAGATCGGCTCGGTTACCATCGACGTGTACGTGTGCAACTTCACGACCGACAACTCCGACAAGGCGCGCCGGTTGTTCACCGAACTCGAGCGAACGCTCAAGCCCGAGCGGACGCGCCTCCAGGAGATTTACCGCGGGGGGGCGGATGGCTGACGCCGCGGGCGATCTCGCCCCCGGCCTGCTGACCGAGTACTTCACCGACGACTGGGGTTACTTCGTCCGCTCGAGCCGCGCGTTCGAGCGCTTCCGCTCGCCCTACCAGGCGGTGGAAGTCCACGACAGCGCGGCGTTCGGCAGGCTGTTCCGGCTCGACGGCCATTTCATGACCAGCGAGAAGGACGAGTTCTTCTACCACGAGAACCTCGTCCACCTCGCGGGCGTCACCCATCCCGCACCCGGGCGCGCTCTGATCGTCGGTGGCGGCGACGGCGGCTCCGCCGAGGAGCTTCTCAAGTACCCGTCGATGCGCAAGGTGACGCTCGCCGAGATCGACGTCGCGGTCGTCGACATCGCGCGCAAGTACCTGGGCACCGTGCACAAGGGCGCCTTCGACGACCCGCGGCTCGATCTTCGCATCGGCGACGGGTTCGCCTACCTGCGCGAGTCCGCGGACAGCTACGACCTGATCGTGCTCGACCTCACCGACCCCGGCGGTCCGTCGCTCGACCTCTACACGCCGGAGTTCTACCGCGCCTGCGCGGCGCGGCTCGCGCCGCTGGGCGCGATGACGCTGCACCTCGCGAGCCCGGTCGCTCACCCGGAACTGATCCGCCAGACGCTCACCGGCCTGCGGTCGGCGTTCGCGATCGTCACGCCGTATCTCGTGTCGGTGCCGCTCTACGGCGGACTGTGGATGATGGCGTGCTGCTCGGCGACGCTCGACCCGCGCAGGCTCTCCGCGCCGGAGGTCGACCGCCGGGTCGCGCAGCGCGGCATCGGCGATCTGCGCTACTACAACGGCGAGATGCACCGCGCGTCGCTCGCGCTGCCGAATTTCGTTCGCGCGCTGGTGGCGTAGCGGCCGATTCCTCCCGAGTCGGGTATGCGAGGCTCCCGCGCCGGGGCCGGTCCGGTCGCGGCTGCGGCGAGGGATTCGCGTTCTTGCTCCGCGTTTCCGTTCGGCGGATGCGGGCGCCCGCGGGTCAACCCCGGGGCCGCCTCGTCCGTTCTGGCCGCGAGCACCTCGACTTGACTCTGGGTCCCCGAGGCCGCATCTGGCGGAGCGTGAATACCTCTTCGAACCGCGTGGCGACACAGCCGATGACGATCTCCGACACGATGGGCAGCGCCGATTTCGTGCTGATCGACGGCGTCGTCTTCGAGACCGAGTACCTTCGGGTGCCCGACGAGGACACGCACGCCGACGACGTCGTGCTCGAGGCGAAGCACGGCGAGATCGAGGTCGCGCTCACGCGTTCGGACTTCGACGGCGCCGAGCACCTCGGCGAAGGCGTCTGCGTGCTCGCCAGCGGGCAGAGGCTGCGCTTCCTGTCGGCCGCGACGATCCATTGATTCGCGCCCGCGCCGGCGGGCACTCGTCTGCGAAACGCCGGGCGAGGTCGGCACGACGCGCCCCCACGTTCGATGACGCATGGCCCTTCGCCCGGGCGGGCAGCCCGCGGCCGCGCCCGTCCTTGCGGCCGTGACCGAGGGCGCCGGGTGCGCCATCCGGCGGAGTTCCCGGGGGGGTTGCGCGCCGGCGGGACGGGTTAGAATGCCCGGCGGACAGGCTCGACTCACCGGGAGGGCGTGATGGATGCAGGACGCAGGGACGTATTGAAGGCGGGCGGGGGCACGGCGCTGCTCACGCTCCTCGCCGCGGCAGGATGGCTGAAGCCGGGCGAGGCGCAAGCCGCCTGGAATGCCGCCGCGTTCGAGACGCACTCGCTCGACGCGACGGTCAAGGCGCTGGGCGGCGGTTCCGCCGCGGCCAGCAAGGACATCGCGTTCGTGTCGACGCCGGACATCGCCGAGAACGGCGCGGTCGTTCCCATCGGGATCTCGAGTTCGATCCCCAAGACCGAGTCGATCGCGATCCTGGTCGAGAAGAACCCCAACATGCTCGCGGCGGTGTTCGACATTCCGCCGGGCACCGAGCCTGCGGTCACCACGCGCATCAAGATGGGCCAGAGCAGCAACGTCTACGCGCTGGTGAAGGCCGACGGCAAGTTCCACGTCGCGTCGAAGGAAATCAAGGTCACCCTCGGCGGGTGCGGCGGATAGCACGCTGCGAAGCGACCGCCGTTCATCTTTCCTTCGACAGACTACCGAGGATACTGCCATGGCTGATCCGATGAAGATTCGCGCCAACCTCGCCGGCGACACGACCGAGGTCAAGGTGCTCATGAGCCACGAGATGGAGACCGGCCAGCGCAAGGACGCGCAGGGCAAGGTGATCCCCGCGTGGTTCATCCAGAACGTCACCGCGACGTGGAACGGCAAGACGGTGCTGTCGGCGGAGTGGGGGCCGGCGATCGCGAAGAACCCGTTCCTGTCGTTCCGATTCAAGGGCGGCGCCAGGGGCGACAAGGTCCAGGTGAACTGGGTCGACAACCGCGGCGACAAGCGCAGCGACGAAGCGACGATCGCCTGAACCGGCGGACCACGACCGCGCCCGATCGCGACGCGACGAGGCGCGGCACCGCATGGGGCGCCGTGCACGCGGCGTTCCCGACTCTCGAGGAGGCAACGACATGAGACAACGCATTCGCGCGGCGGTCGCCGTGGCGGGTTTTGCCTGCGCAGTGCCGCTCGCGCTCGCGCAGGGCTCCGCCACCGAGGAGATCGAGAAGTACCGGCAGGCACTGCAGGACGGCAATCCCGCCGACCTGTGGGAGATGCGCGGCGAGGGCCTGTGGCGCACGCCGGCCGGCCCGAAGAAGGCGACGCTCGAGCAGTGCGATCTCGGCAAGGGGCCGGGCGTGGTCAAGGGCGCCTACGCCGAGCTTCCGCGCTACTTCGCCGACGCGGGCCGGGTGATGGATCTCGAGACGCGACTCGTCTGGTGCCGCGTGACGCTGCAGGGCCTGAGCGAGGCCGACGCGAAGAAGAATCCGTACGGCAGCTCCAACCGCAAGTCCGACAACGAAGCGCTCGTCGCCTACGTCACGTCGCAGTCGCGCGGCATCCCGATGAACGTGCGTCTCGACAACCCGCAGATGAAGGAGGCCTTCGCGCTCGGCGAGAAGATCTTCTACTTCCGCGGCGGCCCGCACGACTTCGCCTGCGCGACCTGCCACGGCGAGGACGGCAAGCGCATCCGGCTGCAGGACCTGCCCAACCTGACGGCCAAGGCCGGCGCCCAGAAGGGCTACTCGACCTGGCCCGCCTACCGCGTCTCGCAGGGAGAGCTTCGCACCTTCCAGTGGCGGCTCAACGACTGCTTCCGCCAGCAGCGCTTCCCGGAACTCGAGTTCGCCTCGCCCGCGTCGATCGCGCTGACGACGTTCCTCGCCTACAACGCGAACGGCGCGCCCTTCGACGCGCCGGCGATCAAGCGCTGACCCCCGGGAGGATGCGATGAACAAGTCGATCAGGATTGCGCTCGCCTCGGGTCTCGCGGCCGCGGCCGTCGTCGGATGCGCGTCGATGGAGCCGAAGCCGAGCGATGCGGAGACGAGCGCCAAGGCGCTGCAGGTGATGAAGGCGTCGTTCAAGGAGCACGGCCAGGCGAAGCTCGACCGGCTGAACCAGGACGAGACCCAGGCGCTGTGCAGCCAGTACGCGGGCAAGGAGCTGCCGAGGAGCGTCGCCGAGAAGATCGAGAAGTCCAACCTCGCGACGATCAAGTATCCGGCGGACGGCAAGTACGTCGGCGACTGGAAGTCGGGCGAGAAGATCGCCCAGCTCGGACAGGGCGGGCAGTACTCGGACGACCCGAAGAAGCCGTCGGGCGCGAACTGCTACGCCTGTCACGAACTGTCGAAGGCGGAGATCAGCTACGGCACGATCGGGCCGTCGCTGTGGCACTTCGGCAAGCTGCGCGGCTACACCGACGAGATGCGCCGCTACGCCTGGGGCAAGGTGTGGAACTCGGAGGCATTCAACGCCTGCACCAATATGCCGCGCTTCGGCCACAACGGCATCCTGACCGAGCAGCAGGTCCGCGACGTCGTGGCGCTCCTGATGGATCCCGCCTCGCCGGTCAACCAGTGACCGATCGCCGGTCCGCGCTGCGACGCCTGGCCGCCGCCGCTGGCGGCCTCGCGCTGCCCGTGACCGCGGCGCGCGCCGCGAAGCCCGCCGGCGGCGCCGCGAAGGTCGGCGACACGGTTGCATGGCGCGACGTGACGCTGCTGGACGGGAGCAAGCTCGGCGCCCGGACACTCGCCGACGGCCCGCCGGTCGTGGTCGAGTTCTGGGCGTCGTGGTGTCCGTTCTGCAAGCGCCAGAACCCCCACCTCCAGGCGCTCGCGGAGCGCCATCGCGGTGCGCTGACCGTGCTCGCGCTGTCGATCGACAAGGACCCGGAGAAGGCCCGGGCCTATATGAAGGAGCACGGCTACACGTTCGCGGCGGCGATGGCCGGCGAGGACGGCGCGCGCTGGTTCGGCAAGCGCGAGGGCCTGCCCGAGATCTTCGTCGTCGACCGCGGCCGCATCGTGTTCCGGGAGATCGGCGAGATGTTCCCGGAAGACGTCGCCGCGCTCGGCCGCTTCGCCGCCAAGCGGCCGGCATGACCCGGCGGGAGTTCCTGCAACTGCTCGCGGCCGCCGCCGCCGCGGGGCTGCCGCTCGAATCGCGCGCGGCGCTCGACCTCTCGGCGGGCGCCGCGTTCTACGACGCCATCGAGCGCTTCGGGAACGTGAGCCTGCTGCACTTCACCGACTGCCACGCGCAGCTCCTGCCGATTCACTTCCGCGAGCCGTCGGTCAACCTCGGCGTCGGAGCCGCGGCCGGGAAGCCGCCCCATCTCGTGGGTGAAGCCTTCCTGCGCCATTTCGGCATCGCGGCCGGGACGCGCGAGGCGCACGCATTCACGTTCCTCGACTTCGCGAACGCTGCGAAGGCGTTCGGCGCGACCGGCGGTTTCGCGCACCTGGCGACGCTGGTGAACAAGCTCCGCGGGTCGCGCCCCGGGGCATTGCTGCTCGACGGTGGCGACACCTGGCAGGGCTCGGCCACCGCGCTGTGGACGAAGGGCCAGGACATGGTCGACGCGCAGAAGCTCCTCGGCGTCGACGTGATGACCGCGCACTGGGAGTTCACGCTCGGCGCGGCGCGCGTGAAGGAGATCGTCGAGCGCGACTTCGCCGGCAAGGTGGACTTCGTCGCCCAGAACGTCAAGACCGCCGACTTCGGCGACCCGGTGTTCGCGCCCTACGTGATCAGGCCGGTCAACGGCGTGCCGGTCGCGATCGTCGGGCAGGCGTTCCCGTACACGCCGATCGCCAACCCGCGCTATTTCGTGTCCGAGTGGACCTTCGGCATCCAGGAGCAGGAACTGCAGAAGGTCGTCGACGAGGCGCGTTCGAAGGGCGCGGCCGCCGTCGTCCTGCTGTCGCACAACGGCATGGACGTCGATCTGAAGCTCGCCTCGCGCGTCACCGGCATCGACGCGATCCTCGGCGGGCACACGCACGACGGCGTGCCGAGCCCGACGATCGTCGCCAACCGGAGCGGGAAGACGCTGGTCACCAACGCCGGCAGCAACGGCAAGTTCCTCGCGGTGCTGGATCTCGACGTGCGCGGCGGGAAGGTCGCGGACTTCCGCTACCGGCTCGTTCCGGTGTTCGCGTCGCTCCTCCCCGCGGACCCGGGCATGGCCGCGCTGATCGCGAAGGTGCGCGCGCCGTTCGCGGCGAAGCTGGACGAGCCGCTCGCCGTCACCGAGACGCTGCTCTTCCGGCGCGGCAACTTCAACGGCAGCTTCGACCAGGTGATCCTCGATGCGCTGCGCGCTGAGAAGGACGCGCCGATCGCGTTCTCGCCCGGCTTCCGCTGGGGGACGACGCTCCTGCCCGGGCAGGCGATCCGCCGCGAGCACCTGATGGACCAGACGGCGATCACCTACCCGTACACGACGGTGAGCGAGTTGAAGGGGTCGATGATCAAGACCATCCTCGAGGACGTCGCCGACAACCTGTTCAATCCCGACCCGTACTACCAGCAGGGCGGCGACATGGTGCGCGTCGGGGGCCTGCACTACGCGATCGATCCGAACGCCGCGACAGGCGAACGCATCAAGCGCATGGAACTCGCCGGCAAGCCGATCGAGGCCGACAGGACCTACAAGGTCGCAGGGTGGGCGCCGGTGTCCGAGGAAGCGAAGGCGGCGGCGACCGAGCCGGTGTGGGAACTGGTCGAGCGCTACCTCAAACGCGAGAAGACGATCCGCGCGCGGCCGCTGGAAGCGCCTCGGGTGATCGGCATGGACGGCAACCCGGGCAGCGCGTAGCAACCACGGAGGCGGAACATGGATCGCGAGACGGTCGACGGC
>JADLBN010000102.1 GCA_020847675.1 Burkholderiales bacterium
CGGCCACGAGATCCACGAGTTCCCGTTCTTCACCTTCCTGCACGCCGACCTGCACGCGCACCTGCTCGCGATGCCGCTGTCGATCGCGACCTGGGGCATCGCTGGCTGGATCGCGCTCGACCGGAGGTCGCAAACCCGTGCCCGGCTCGCTGCGGTTGCGCTCGTCGCGGCCACCACGGCCCTCGCGCGAACCGCCAACAGCTGGGACTGGCCGCTCCTCACCGCGGTCGCGACAGGCGCGATCGTCGTCTCGTCCATCTCGCGGTCGAGCGACCGAGAGCGATGGCGGCGTGCGGGCGGCGCCTTGCTGCTCTTCGCGGCGCTGCAACTCGCGATCGCGTGGCCGTTCACGTCGGCCTTCGTCACCGGCGGCACGGGCGTCGCGCTCTACCGGGGCGCCGGCACCCCGCTCGTCGTCTGGCTGCAGATGGTCGGCCTGTTCCTGTGGGTGCTGCTGCCGTGGCTTCTGCTCGCGCCCGGACAGGCCTCGAACGCCGCTTCGCTGCCGCGTTCACTCGCGTGGACGCGCGCCGGTCTCCTTGCGGTCGCGATCGTCGCCACGCTCGCGTCGGCAGTCGGGCTCGCACTGGCCGCGTGGCAGGGAATTCCCGCAGGCGCGTCGGGCGCGATGCTGGCGGTCGTCGCGCTGGCGCTCCGCGAAGCGGTCGACGCCCGCCGGCCGGCGGCGCGCCGCTGGATCGCGTCGATCGTCGCCGTGGCCTTCGCGGTCCAGCTCGCGCCAGAGTTCTTCGTGGTAGGCAGCGACATCGGCAGACAGAACACCTACTTCAAGTTCCACCTGCAGGCGTGGCTCGCCATGGCGATCGCTTCCGGCCCCGCAGCGGCGGCGCTCCTCGCACGTCCGCCCGGACGCGTGTGGGCCCCGGTGTTCGCGGCCCTCGCGCTCGTCGCTCTCGCCTATGTGCCTCTCGGTACGGCGGGCCGGGCCTCCGCGCGCTTCGCCGGCGAACGTCCGTTGACGCTCGACGGGTTCGCCTTCCTCGACTCCGCGCGTCTCGATCGCGATGGGCGAAGCATCCCGCTCTCTGGCGACCGCGCGATCGTCGACTGGCTCGCCGCGAACGCCGCGCCGGGCGACGTGGTTCTCGAGGCGCAACTTCCCGAGTACCAGTACGGAGGGCGCATCGCGTCGTTCACCGGGCAGCCCACGCCGCTCGGCTATCGCTGGCACGAGACGCAGCAGCGCCCGGTGCGTCCGCTGGGCGACCTGGTCAACCTGCGCGTCGCGAACGTCGACGCCCTCTGGCGCTCCCCCGACGATGCCCGGGTGTGGCGAGCCGTCCTGGACTACCGGATTCGCTACATCGTCGTCGGCGGCCTCGAGCGGGCGATCTACCCGGAGGATGCCCTCGCACGATTCGAGCGCTGGGTCGCCGGCGGTCGCGCCCGCGTCGCTTTCCGTCAGGGCGACAGCGCGATCTACGAACTCCCGCGCCGCGTGGTTGACGGCTGGCCGGTGTTCTGAGGCGGACGCGCCCAGCCAGGCGTCCGGACGTCCCCATCGTTCGCGAAGGCGCGCGCGAGTCGATCGCGGGTGTCAGAACGCGGCGACGAAGACGAGAACCCCTGTCGCGACGAGCGCCAGGCCGGGCAGGTCGGTCATCGCATCGACGAGCGGATCGTCGTGCATGCGGCCGCCTGCCGCCCGCGTCCACACGCGCAGAACCCAGACGAGCACGATCGGTGCGAGCACGTAGAGCCAGCCCGGGCGCGCGTAGTAGCGGGCGCCGGACAGGCTCGCAGCGTAGAAGACGAGCCCCGCCGACGCAGCGGCTCCGCAGACGATCCCCGCCACCCGCAACCAGCCGAGATCGCGCGGCCGGTAGCCGCGTCCCGGGAGCCGGTCGGCGGAACCTGCTGCCGACTCGCGGACCTCCGCGTGGCGCTTCGCCAGCGCGAGGCTCGCGAACAGCGCGAGCGACAGCGCGAGCAACCAGGAGGACACCTCGATGCCCGTCGCCGCGCCGCCGGCGAGGATGCGAACCGCGTAGAGGACGGCGAGCACCGCGACGTCGAGTCCGACCCGGCGCTTGATCGCGAACGAGTACGACATTGCAAGGATCACGTAGCCGCCGAGCGCAATCGTGGCCGCGGCCGGCAGGAGCGTGATCGCAATCGTCGCCGCGAGCGCGAGCAATGCCGCCGCGACCGCCCACCCTGCCGCGGGTTTCAGCTCGCCGGAGGCGAACGGGCGCCGCCGCTTGCGCGCGTGACGCCGGTCCGCCTCGCGATCGGCGATGTCGTTGACGACGTAGATCGCCGAAGCCGCGAGACCCATCGCCGCGAACATCGCCATCGCCGCGTCGAGCGTCGTCCGGTCGAAGCGATGCGCCGCTACCGCGGGCACGAACACAAGCAGATTCTTCACCCAATGAAGAGGCCGCAGGGCTTGAAACCAGGCAGCGCACCTTCCGCGCGGCGCGGTCGCAGGCGGTGGTGCGTCGGGCGCGTGCTTCATGCCAGGAACCGTGCAGCGGAACTCATCTCCGTGGCGGCAGCTCGGGGCTCGCAGCGATGCTCCGCCGTTCGCGACACGGCCCCCCGGGAACTCGGGCCGCCATCGCTCGCCTCGGTCGTGAACAGCGTGCCTCGCCGCATCACCGCTTGCGCAGCCACATGGCGAGGTTGACCGTCGGCACGCCCGGACCTTCGTCGTCCCGGTTGTAGCGGTCCGGCCACAGGAATGCCGCCCGCAGCGCACGCCACGCGGACGGCGACGAGGCGCCTTCCCCGCCTCTCCGGTCGACCGCGCGCGCGAGCGCCGCGGGAACCTTGCCCGACTCGAGCCACGGCTTGCCGATTCCGTAGATCAGATTGTGCGCGAACGGCCAGCTCCAGCGGCCGAAGCGCCGCACCTCGACGACGACGAACCCGGCCTCCTCGGCGAGCGCCTTCAGTTCGGCTTCGGCGTACAGGCGCAGGTGCCCGGCCCAGATCCCGGCGAGAGCGCCGTCGCGCACCGGCCGCGCGCCGAAGCGCTCGCGCGTGCGGTTGACAGGATCCCAGAGCCACGGATACAGCCCGTGCGGCACCGTGAGGGCGACGCTTCCTCCGGGACGCAGCACCCGCGCCGCCTCTCGAAGTGCCGCGGCGTCGTCTTCGATGTGCTCGAGGACCTCGCTCATCACGATGCCGGCCACCGAGGCGCCGGTCAGCGGGAGCGCGGTCGCGCTTCCGACCGTCACCTGTGCCGCAGGCTCGTTCGCGAGCGCGCGACGAGCGAGTTCCGCGATGCGACGGTCGCGCTCGATGCCCACCACCCTGCCCTGCCCCAGCGCGGCGTAGTAGTGCAGGTAGTATCCCCGACCGCAGCCGACGTCGACGTAGACGTTGCGCGGATCCGGATCGGGGGGCAGCCAGCCCAGCACGGTGCGGACCCGGCGAGCGAACACCGGGTCCGCTTCGCCTGCGAGCAACCGGTCCAGCGTCGACGCGGCAGCGGTCACGCTTCCCCCGAGAACGTGCGCTCGTAGACGTCGATCGTGCGCGCGAAGTCGAAGGCGTGCCGGATGCGAGCGCGGTCGGGCCGGTAGCGTTCGCGATGGACGAGCACGTCGTCGATCGCCTCGACCAGGCTCGCGACCGATCCGCAGTCGAACAGGCGCCCTGCGCCGGTCTCGAGCACCGGGACGCGGGCGCCGGGAATGTCGCTCGCGACGACCGGCGTACCGCACAGCATCGCTTCGACCTGGACAAGGCCGAAGCACTCGGTCTGCGACGGCAGGACGAGCAGGTCGCAGGCAGCGTACAGGTTCGCGAGCGCCTGCGGGTCGTCGATGAGGCCGACGAAACGGACCGCGTCGCGCGCAGCGTCGATGCGGGGACCGAGCTCCGACCGCGTGTCCTCGTAACCCGGGCGTTCTTCGCCGGCGAACACCACGCGCAGACCCGGGTGCCGCACGCGAAGCGGCGCGATCGCATCGAGCAGCAGGTCGGGCCGCTTCTCGCGAACGAAACGCCCGGCGAACAGGACGAGCAGCCCGCCCTCGGGTGCGAGCTCGCGTCGCAGCGCCTGCGAAGCCGCCGGATCCGGTTCCGGAAGCACGATCGGCGGGGCATTGACCACGACCTTGCCCTGCCAGCGCGCAAGCCAGGTACTGTGTGCGGCGTAGTCTGCCGAATACGCGAAGATCGCGTCGGCGCGCCTCGCGGCCATGTGCCAGCCGGCGAGCGTCACCCGTTCGATCGCGCGATTCCACCGCCCCGCAGGCAGGTGCAGGTCGCCGTGGTGGGTGACGGCGAGTCGCGCTCCGGCCCGGCGTGCCATCGCTCCCCAGAGCGCGAGTTCCGCCATCGGCGAGTTCGCCCAGACCGCGTCCGCTGCGCGCGCGTGCCGCCACGCGGCAAGCGGGTAGCCCGGCATCAGCGCCCCCCGGCTCACCCGCAACGGTGCGGCGAGCCGGACGACGTCGACACCCGCGACGGTCTCGCGTGCGGCCAGCGCCGGGTCGTGCCGTGCCGCCAGCACGGTCACGCGGTGTCCCCGGGCGGCGAGGGCCTCGGCCACACGCTGGACATGGAGCGTGTAGCCGCTGCGATGCGGCAGGTAGTACTGGAGCGCGGCGAGAATGGAAAGCCGTCTCACGGCGTGCCCGGTATGCTTCCCAGCCTGACGATCGACGTCTGCCCCTGCCGCCACACCACGTCGCCCAGCGCGTCGACGCCGGCCACGTCGACCGGTCCGTGGCGGTGCCGTTCCAGGCGGCCGACGACCACGAAACGCGGGCGCGCCCGGGCGAGAAACGCGCCCGCTGCCGTTCCCTTC
>JADLBN010000103.1 GCA_020847675.1 Burkholderiales bacterium
CAGTAGTCCCAGTTGTTCTGCGCGCTCCGCAGGTTGGTGCGCGGGTCGCGCTTGACCGCGTGGTTCAGGTCGGGGACCTTGAGCGGGTCGCGCAGGAAGAAGACCGGCGTGTTGTTGCCGACCATGTCCCAGTTGCCTTCCTCGGTGTAGAACTTGACCGCGAAGCCGCGGATGTCGCGCTCGGCGTCGGCCGCGCCGCGCTCGCCGGCGACGGTCGTGAACCGCGCGAAGAGATCGGTTTTCTTGCCGACCTGCGAGAAGAGCTTCGCCCGCGTGTAGCGCGAGATGTCGTGCGTCACCGTGAAGGTGCCGTACGCGCCGCTGCCCTTCGCGTGCATGCGCCGCTCGGGGATCACCTCGCGGTCGAAGTGCGCGAGCTTCTCGAGCAGCCAGACGTCCTGCAGGAGCGCCGGCCCCCGCGGGCCGGCGGTCATCGTGTTCTGGTTGTCGGCGACCGGGCAGCCGAACGCGGTGGTGAGCTTGCGCTTGTCCGTCATGATGCGATTCCTCGTGGTGATTGCCGCACTTTCCGCGGTCAGAATCCGACCGCCTGTCCGTCGCGCCGCGCGTCGGACGCGGCGAGGTAGCCGTCGCCGAGCTTCACGACGAACTGCCCTGCGCCGAAGTCCATGTAGCTGTCGCTCGACTGGACGATCCGGTGACCAAGCGAGTCGAGTCCCTCGCGCACCGGGGCGTCCATCGCCGGTTCGAGGTCGAGCGTGCCCTCGCGGTTCCAGCGCCAGCGCGGCGCGTCGAGCGCGGCCTGCGGGTTGGCGCCGTGGTCGAGGATCCGGGTGAGTGTCTGAACGTGGCCCTGCGGCTGGATCGGCCCGCCCATGACGCCGAACGCCGCGAATGGCGCGCCGCCGCGCGTGAGGAAGCCCGGGATGATCGTGTGGTAGGGGCGCTTGCCGCCTTCGAACAGGTTCGCGTGGCCCGGTTCGAGCGAGAACGCGGCGCCGCGGTTCTGCAGGCTGATGCCGGTGCCAGGCACCACGACGCCGGAGCCGAAGCCCATGTAGTTCGACTGGATGAGCGACACCATGGTGCCCTGCGAATCTGCCGCCGCGAGGTACACGGTTCCGCCCTTCGGCGGGCTTCCCGGCCCGAAGTCCTGCGCGCGCTTCTCGTCGATGAGCCGGGCTCGCGACGCGAGGTAGCCGCGGTCGAGCAGGTCCTCCGGCTTGACCCGCATGTGCGCGGGGTCGCCGACGTAGCGGTACGCATCGGCGAACGCGAGTTTCATCGCCTCGATCGCGCGGTGCTGCGAGGCGAGCGAGTCGGGCGAGTGCGTCCCGGGTTCGAACGACTGCAGGATGCCGAGCGCGATCAGCGTCGCGATGCCCTGACCGTTGGGGGGGATCTGGTGGACCGTGGTGCCGCGGTAGTCGAACGCGAGCGGGACGACCCAGTCGGCGCGGTGGGCGGCGAAGTCCTGCGCCGCGTGCGCGGCGCCGTGGCGCTTCGCGTGGGCGACCATCGCCTCGGCCAGCGCGCCGCGGTAGAACGCCTCGCCCTTCGACGATGCGATCGCCTCGAGCGTGCGCGCCATCGGCGGGCAAGCGAAGGTCTCGCCGGGGTGCGGCGCGCGAGCGTGCGGCAGGAAGTGCTCGGCGAAGCCCAGGTCGTGCGGGAGCACGCCGACCGCGCGCTGCCACTGGGCGGCGATGGTGGGCGACACGAGGTAGCCGTCGCGCGCGTAGCGCATCGCCGGCTCGAACAGGTCGGCGAAGGGCAGTTTGCCGAAGCGCTTCGACAGCGCGACCCAGCCCGACACCGCGCCGGGAATCGTCACCGCTTCCCAGCCGCGCTCCGGGATCGCGGACCGGCCCGCGTGGCGCGACGCGCTGGCCGCCGCGGGTGCGCGTCCCGACGCGTTGAGCCCGGTGAGTTCGCCGCCGTGCCAGACGATTGCGAAGAGATCCGATCCGATGCCGTTGCTGACCGGTTCGACGACCGTCAGCGTGATCGCGGTGGCGAGCGCGGCGTCGACCGCGTTGCCGCCGCGCGCGAGCATCGACAGCCCGGCCTGGGCCGCGAGCGGCTGGCTCGTGGCGACCACGTTGCGGGCGAGGACCGGCTGGCGTCGTGACGGGTAGGGCAGCGCCCAGCCGAACGTGGCCGGACCGTGAGCGTCGCGTTGCATGGCAGGCTCCTCGGGATGGCGCGCGAACGGGCGCCCGGGCTTCCTTCGCCCGGGCGTTCGCACGAACCCGCAGTTTACGCCGACTCTTCCTGGAACGCTTCGTCGCGCGTCTTTCGGACCGCCGGCAGCACGATGATGACGAGCAGCAGCGCGGCCGCGATCAGCATCCCGAGCGACAGAGGCCGGGTGAAGAACACCATGGGATCGCCGCGCGAGAGCAGGAGCGCGCGCCGCAGGTTCTCCTCCATCATCGGGCCGAGGATGAAGCCCAGCAGCAGCGGAGCCGGCTCGCACTCGAGCTTCACGAAGACCCAGCCGAGCACACCGAACACCGCGGTCACCAGGACGTCGAACACGTTGTTGTTGAGGCTGTAGACGCCGATGCAGCAGAACAGCAGGATGGCGGGGTAGAGAAGCCGGTACGGAACCTTGAGGAGTTTCACCCAGATCCCGATCATCGGCAGGTTCAGCACGACCAGCATCACGTTGCCGATCCACATCGACGCGATCAGTCCCCAGAAGAGCTGCGGGTTGCTGGTCATCACCTGCGGGCCGGGCTGGATGCTGTGGATGGTCATCGCCCCGACCATCAGCGCCATCACCGCGTTGGGCGGGATGCCGAGCGTGAGCAGCGGGATGAACGAGGCCTGCGAGCCGGCGTTGTTGGCACTCTCGGGGCCGGCGACACCCTCGATCGCGCCCTTCCCGAACCGCGACGGATCCTTCGCGATCTTCTTCTCGACCGTGTAGGAGGCGAACGCCGACAGCATCGCGCCGCCGCCGGGCAGGATCCCCAGCGCCGAACCGATCGCCGTGCCGCGCAGGATCGCCGGCAGCGCCTCCTTGAACTCCTGCCACTTGAGCCACAGTCCGGTCACGTTGTCCGTGAACACTTCGCGATGGCCCCGGTGCTCGAGGTTGACGATGATCTCGGCAAAGCCGAAGAGTCCCATCGCGACGGCGACGAACCCGATGCCGTCGGACAGTTCGGCGATGCCGAACGTGTAGCGCAGCATTCCCGAGTTGACGTCGGTGCCGACGATGCCGAGCAGGAGGCCCAGCACGATCATCGCGATGGCCTTGAGGAGCGACCCGCTGGCGAGCACCACCGCAGCGATGAGGCCGAGCACCATGAGCGAGAAGTACTCGGCCGGGCCGAACTTCAGCGCGAACTCGGACAGCGGCGGCGCGAACGCGGCGATCACCAGCGTCGCCACCGACCCGGCGAAGAACGATCCGAGCGCCGCAACCGAGAGCGCCTTGCCCGCCTTGCCCCGGCGCGCCATCTGGTAGCCGTCGATGCAGGTCACCACCGACGAGGACTCGCCCGGGAGGTTGACGAGGATGGCGGTCGTCGATCCCCCGTACTGCGCGCCGTAGTAGATGCCGGCGAGCATGATGAGGGCCGAGATCGGCGGCAGCGCGTAGGTGACCGGCAGGAGCATCGCGATCGTCGGCACCGGGCCGATGCCCGGAAGGACCCCGATCAGCGTACCGAGCAGCACGCCGAAGAACGCGTGCAGCAGGTTCTGGAACGTGAAGGCGACGGAAAAGCCCAGCGCGAGGTGGTCGAGCAATTCCATCGCGTCAGCGCCCGACGAAGGCGGGCCAGGTCGGAAGCTGCAGCCCGAGCCCGTAGCTGAACGCCAGGACGACGAAGGCCGCGAGCAGCACCGCCGCGACGATCGATTCCTTCCAGTTGTGCTCGTGGCTCGCGACGCTCGAGGTCACGACCAGCAGGATCGCAGCGAGCACGAGTCCGAGCGGCACGACGGCGACGCCGAAGAGCACGACGCTGCCCAGCACGATCGCGAGCGGCTTGAGCGTGGGGATCGAGAGGCGCGCTCCCTGCGTGCGCAGGCCCCGGAAGATCAGGACGGCGCCGATCGCGAGCAGGATGAGGCCCAGCGCGCGGGGAAAGTATCCGGGTCCCATCCGCGCGGCGGTACCCACCGGATAGGACGCACCCACCGCGATCGCGGCGATGCCGAACAGCGCGAACAGCAGACCGGAGCCGAACTCCTTGGGATTGCGGACCGGCGGCATGCGTTTCCTCCCTCGCGGCGCGGGCGGGATCGTCGCGCCGCCAGCGAGGCGGACGCTGCTGCCGCGGCCTGCGCGAAAGATACCATCGAACGCCCCGGCGCGACGGGCGCCCGGAACGAAAAAGGGCGGCCCATCCGGGCCGCCCTCGGGGCGGGCGAGAGACCGCCCGAGATCAGACGCCGTTCTTGGCGCGCAGTTCGCGGAAGTACTTGTCGAGGTGCTGCGCCTGCATGCGCTGCGCGAGCTGCGGCTTCACCTCGTCGAACGACGGCACCTTGGCGTCGCGCACGTCCTCGACCAGGATCACGTGCCAGCCGAACTGCGTCTGCACCGGCTGCGGCGTGAACTTGCCCTTCTCGGCCTTCACCATCGCGTCCGAAAACGGCTTCACGAAGTTCGCGGGCGCGTTCCAGTCGAGGTCGCCGCCCTTGTCCTTCGAGCCCGGATCGGTCGAGCGGGCCTTGGCGAGGTCGGCGAACTTGGCGCCCTTCTGGAGCTGCGCGATCACGTCCTTGGCCTCGTCCTGGGTCGCGACCAGGATGTGGGCGACCTTGTATTCCTTGTCGCCGATCTGGTTCTTGATCGCGTCGTATTCCTTGCGCAGATCCGCCTCCGGGATCGGGTTGGCCTTGACCCAGTCGGCGACGTAGGCGCGCACCAGCACGGTCTGCGCCGCGAGGTCCATCTGCGCCTTGGTGTCGCCGGACTTGTCGAGCCCCTTCTTGCGCGCCTCGCGCGCGAGCAGTTCGCGCGTGTTGAGTTCCTCGCGGATCGCCGCGCGGAGTTCGGGCGTGTCGGGCTGTCCCTGCGACGTGCGGTCCTTCAGCACCGCGTCGAACACCGCCGGCGAGTAGAGCGTCTTCCCGGCGTCGGCGGCCTTGGCCGCCACGGCGGCCTTCGGGGCTGCCGGCGCCTGGGCGTGCGCGGCGGGGAGGGCGAGCGCCGCCAGGAGGGCGAGCGCGAGCGTGGTGCGGATCATCGAGCGGTCCTTTCGTGGGAGGAGAAGTATTCGTCGGGGGTGTACGCGCGGATCGCCAGTGCGTGCACCGGATGGGGGATCAGGTCGGCCAGCGGGTCGAGCACCGCGCGGTGGCGGGCGAGCCGCCCGGCCCCGGAGAACGCATCTGACACGATGACCAGCGAAAAGTGCCCGGCGCCGCCGGCCGCGCCCGCGTGTCCCGCATGAGCCGCGCTCTGGTCTTCGAGTTCGAGGTGAACGGGATCCAGCGCCGCGAGCCGCGTGGCGATGGTTCGGCCGATGTCGGTGGCGTTCAAGGTCCCGGCGCTCCCCCGTGCGGCTGGGGAGCCGGGTCCTCCATGTGGCGGGCGAGCCAGAGCCCCTGTCCGATGGCGAAGACCAGCACCAGGCCGATGCCGCCCCACACCTTGAAATTGACCCAGGTATCGGTGGGGAAATGGAACGCGACGTACCAGTTGGCGAGCGCCATCGCCGCGAAGAAGCCGGTCCAGGACCAGGTCACGACCGACCAGACCGGGGCGGGAACCTTGACGTCCTTCAGCAGAGCCGCGATCAGGTCGCGGCCGAACAGGACCTTGCCGCCCGCGAGAACCAGACCGAACAGCGCGTAGAGTACCGTCGGCTTCCATTTGATGAAGGTTTCGTCCTGCAGCATGAGCGTCGCGCCGCCGAACACGACGATGATCGCGAACGAGAGCCAGTGCACCGCGGACACCCGCCGCTTCCAGGCGAACCAGGCGATCTGCGCGACCGAGGCCACGATCGCCACCGCGGTGGCGGCGTAGATGCCCTGCCACTTGTAGGCGACGAAGAACAGGATCAGCGGGAAGTAGTCGGCGAGAAGCTGCATGGGATCCGGTCGGGCCCGCCAGCGAGGCCGCGAAGGGAATCGAGCATTATAGCGTGCGCCGAACGCGACCTTTTGGCGGGCGGGCGGCGGGCGCGCTCCGGAGACAGCGGGCCGCGGAAGACCATGTTCAAATTATGGTCTTCCTCGCTGCCCGAGGCGGCCGATCGTGCATGAGCCGCCGCTCCGGGCGCGATCCGGCGCGAGCGGGACCTCCGAAGGGCACGCCGTTCCGACCGAACCGGCCCGGAGGGACGATCTAGCCTGGGCGCGCCCGACGCTGCGGGTCCCGGGGTTGAAGCGAGGCCGTCCGCAGCCGCCGGTCAGCCAGCAGATGCTGAAGCCGAGACCAGTCGAAGGACGGGCCCGGGTCGGTCTTGCGCCCGGGCGCGATATCGCTGTGGCCGGCGATGTCGCCGGCCGGCCACCGGGTCCGGATCCGTCGCACCAGCGCCGCCAGGCGCCGATACTGCCGCCCGGTGTAAGGACGGTCGTCGGTGCCTTCGAGTTCGATGCCGATCGAGAAGTCGTTGCAGCGCTCGCGGCCTTGCCAGGACGACGCTCCGGCGTGCCACGCCCGGCGGGTGCAGGGCACGAACTGGACCAGAGCGCCGTCGCGACGGATCAGGAAGTGCGCCGAGACCCTGAGCCCGGCGATCGCCGCGAAGGCCGGGTGCGCGTCCGCGTCGAGGCGATTGGTGAACAGGCGCAGGATCGCGTCGCCACCGAAGCGTCCGGGCGGCAGCGAGATTCCGTGGACGACGACGAGCGATACCACGGTGCCGACCGGACGATCGTCCGCGTTCGGCGAAGCGACGCGCCGGGCGCCCGCGAGCCATCCGAGGCGGTCGAACCCGCGGCTCGCGCTCACGCGGCGATCCGTCCGTCGCCCGGACCGGTCCGGGCGGTGCGGATGCGCCGCGCCGGATGCGACAATCCCGGCGTGGACCTCGCCATCGGCCTGCCCGCGCTCGTGCTGCTCGTCGCCGGTTTCATCGCCGTGCGCCGGGTGATCGTCCGCCGGCGACGCAGCCTCGAGGCGTACACGCGCACGCGCGACGAGCGCCTGCGGAAGTCGAAGCCGAAGGACCGGCGGACCACGCGCGCGGAGATGCGCGCCAACGAGGATCCGACCACCGTGATGGGCCAGATGAGTTCGCAGCCGCGGGATCGCCGGCGCGACCGGCGCTGAGCGTTCGCGGGCGCGCTTGCCGGAGGCTGCAAGGCCGTGGGCCGTTCAGGCCGGGCGCGCGTCCGCCGCGCCTGCACGACGCCGTGCTGCGATCCGGGTTCGCGGCCGGCTCACTTGATGCCCAGGCGCTCCATCCGGTAGCGCATGGCCCGGAACGTGATGCCGAGAAGCTTCGCGGCGGCGGTCCGGTTGAAGCGTGTCTTCTCGAGCGCCTCGTTGATCGCCTGGCGCTCGACCCGGTCGAGGTAGTCCTGCAGCGGCCACTTGTCTCCGGGCGGCATCGCCGCGTCCTCCTCGTCCGCGTCCGGCGTGAGGTGCAGGTCGGCCGCGCTGATGTGCTGCGGATCGGCCGCGAGCGAAAGCCCGCGCTCGAGGATGTTCTCGAGTTCGCGCACGTTGCCCGGGAACGCGTAGCGCTCGAGGGCGGCGACCGCGTCGGGTTCGAGCCGCGCGGGCTGGCCGCGCGCGAGCCGCGCGAGGATCGCGTTGGCGATCGACGGGATGTCCTCCTGCATCTCGCGCAGCGGCGGCATCGCGAGTTCGATCACGTGCAGCCGGTAGAAGAGATCCTGCCGGAACGCGCCGGACTCGACCAGTGCGGGGAGCTTCTTGTGCGTGGCGCTGATGATGCGCACGTCGACCGGCTCCTCGGCCGTCGAGCCGACCTTGCGGACCTTCTTCTCCTGGATCGCGCGCAGGAGCTTCACCTGCATCGCGAGCGGCAGGTCGGCGACCTCGTCGAGGAACAGCGTGCCGCCGTTCGCGGCCTGGAAGAAGCCGTCGCGATCGGCGTCGGCGCCGGTGAACGCGCCCTTGCGGTAGCCGAAGAACTCGCTCTCCATGAGCTGCTCGGGAATCGCGCCGCAGTTGACCGCGACGAACGGCTGCGAGGCGCGCGGCCCGCCGTGGTGGATCATGCGCGCGGCGAGTTCCTTGCCGCTTCCGGATTCGCCGTTGACGAACACGGGCGCCTGGCTCCTCGCGAGCCGCTCGATCAGCCCGCGAACGTTCACGATCGCGGCCGACTCGCCGAGGAGCTGCGTGGCGCCCGGCGTCGCGCCGGCCGGCTTGTCGGGCACCTTGAGCGCCTGTTTCACCAGCGCGCGCAGCTGTTCGAGGGCGACCGGTTTCGCGAGGTAGTCGAACGCCCCCGCCTTGAGCGCGGCGACCGCGTTCTCGGCGCTGCCGAACGCCGTGATCACGGCAACCGGCACGTCGAGGCCGTGCTGGTTGATGTGCTCGACCACGCGCAGGCCCTCGCCGTCGGGAAGGCGCATGTCGGTGAGGCACAGGTCGAAGCTCTCGCGGTCGAGCAGCGCGATCGCCTCGGCGACGGTCGACGCGCGCTCGGTGTCGAGGCCCATGCGCGACAGCGTGAGCTCGAGGAGCTCGAGCAGGTCGGGTTCGTCGTCGATGACGAGCACTTTCGGCTGGGCGCGGACTCTTCGGGTCACGGTGGTCTCCCCTTTGCGTCTTGTCAGGCCGTCTTCGCGGCGATGGCCGTCGAGGCGCGCTTGAGCGTCATGCGGAACTGCGCCCCGGGCGACTTGGGCAGGAGCTCCAGCGTCGCTGCGTTGGCGTCGGCGAGCTCGCGCGCGATGTAGAGTCCGAGTCCCGTTCCGCCCGGTCGCGTGGTGAAGAAGGGCTCGAAGATCTGGCTCCGCAGTTCGGCCGGAATGCCGGGGCCGTCGTCGACCAGCTCGAAGATCACGGCGTCACCCATGTACCCCGCCCGCGCCGCGAGGCGCACGCTCGCCTGCTTCTTCTGGCAGTGCTGCCACGCGTTGCGGACGAGGTTCCAGACGATCTGGTTGAAGTGCCCGCGGTCGAAGATCACCATGAGGTCGTCGGGAACGGCGATCTGGACGCTCCCGGGCGGGATGTTCTCGGCCTGCACGATCTCCTCGACCAGCGAGCGCAGGAATTCGGAGAGCGCGATCGTCTCCGGCTGCTGGCGGTCGCGGCGGTTCAACTGCAGCACCTCGCCGACGATGCGGTCGATCCGCTTGCTGTTGTTGCGGATCATGCCGAGGAGCCGCAGTCCCTCCTGGGCGACCGCGCCGTCCTCCTCGAGGAGCTGCGCGGCCTGGTTGATCGCGGACAGCGGATTGCGCACCTCGTGGGCGATCGACGCCGTCAGGCGCCCCATCGCGGCGAGCTTCATCTGCTGCGCCTCCGACTGCGCACGGCCGAGGTCCTCGAGGTAGATGAGCGTCCCGCCGTTCAACCCGGATCCGATGCGGACCAGCCGCACGCGGAGCAGGCGCTGGGTGAGATCGACCTTGAGCGGCGGCAGCGCGATCGTGAAATCGTCCTGCCAGCGCCGCCAGTAGTCGTGCAGCGTCGCGCTGAACTCGGCGAGGCGCATGCCGCCGCGCATGCGGCCGAATCCGCCAAGGAGACGCGTGACCTGGGCGTTGTGGCCTCGCACGACGCCGTTCAGGTCGACGACCAGCACGCCGTCCTGCATGTCCTGGATGATGAGCCGGTTGACCTGCTCGAGGTTGGCGACGTCGATGCCGCGTTGCGCGGCCAGCTCCTCGGAAGCCTTGGTGTAGCGGCCGAGCGCGACGGCGATGCCCACCGTCGCGAAGTAGCCGAAGCCGACGATCCCGGTCTGCACGATCTGCGCGCCGCCGATGCTGCCTTCGATCGCGCGCCACACATCGAGGCCGAGCAGCACGACCGCGGCGAGCGCCGCGTGGAAGAACGCGGTCTGCGTGCGCAGGAGCCAGCCGCTCGCGGCGAGCTGCGGGAACAGCAGGATCGGGATCGGCGCGACGGTGTTGCCACCCGCGGCGATGACCAGCGACAGGAAGAAGATGTCGCCGGCCAGCAGTGCGAGCGCGAGGAGCGGCAGCGTCAGCGGCAGCCGGTCCATCTGGACCCAGGCGAAGGTCGCGAGCCCGAAGATGAAATAGAGGGCGGTGCCGGTGATGAAGGCGTTCGGCGTGATCGCGGTCACGCCTTTCAGGTCGACGAGGAGCGCGATGCCGAAGAGCGCGGCGCCGCACACCGCCCGGTAGAGCCCGATGATCCACAGGATCCGCCGGCCCGAGTCGGTCACCGACGCGGGGAGCGGCGGGGGCTCGAACGGCGGGATCGCCGGGGCGGGGTCGGGCATGGCGGCGCGCCTCAGCCCTTCGGCAGGCAGCCGGGCTCGCGGCAGCGGTAGCCGTCGCGGGCCTTGACCGCGTCGGCGCGCGGCAGGAACACGCCGCAGTTCGCGCAGCGGACCGTCGGTCCGCCGAGGTTGCCCGCCGCATTGCGGTCGCGCCGCTTCTTCGCCTGCGCCGATCCGACGAGGCGGATCGCGAACAGTACGACGAACGCGAGGACGATCCAGAAGATCAGGCGGCTCATGCGGGATTCCGGAGGTCGCGGCAGAAGTCGCGGACGCGCAATGCGCCGGCCCGCGGTGCCGGCGCGGCAGGCGACGCCGGGGGCGGCGGATCTTCCTCCCGTCCCCGGAGACGTCCGTGGGACCGGGGGGTGGCGGGTTGGCTGGATCGGTTCATCGGAAGAGGTGCGTTCCGGAACGGGACGGGAAAGCCCTACAGGACCTTGCCGGGGTTGAGGATACCGGCCGGGTCGAGAGCCGCCTTGATGCGCCTCATCAGCGCGAGTTCGAGAGGAGCCTTGGTGCGGGCGAGTTCGCCGCGCTTCAGCTGCCCGATGCCGTGCTCGGCCGAGATCGAACCTCCGCGCGAGGCGACCAGGTCGTGGACGATGCGCTGCGCGCGCTCGACGCTCGACGACGAGACGAAGGACTCCGGAGCGGTGCCCGCGGGCGCGGACAGGTTGTAGTGCAGATTGCCGTCGCCCAGGTGGCCGAACACGACGAAGCGCACGCCCGGGAACGCCGCGCAGAGCGCGCGCTCCGCCTCCTCGAGGAAGCCGGGAATCGCGGACACCGGCAGCGCGATGTCGTGCTTGAGGTTGGGGCCCTCGCGCCGCTGCGCCTCCGAGATGCCCTCGCGCGCGGACCACAGCGCGTCGGCCTGAGCGACCGACCGCGCGACGGTGGCGTCGCGCGCGATGCCGCGGTCGATCGCGCCGCCCAGCATCGCCTCGACGCGGTCGGCGAGGCCGCGGTCGTCCGCGCTGTCGTCGGCCTGCAAGAGCGCGTACCACGGGTGGCCGGGCAGCGGATCGGGCGTGCCCGCGTGGTGCTTGCGCGAGAGGCCGAGCGCGAGATCGCTCATGAGTTCGAAGCCGACGAGCCGGTCGCCCAGCGCCTGCTTCGCGAGGTGCAGGAGCCTCACCGCGTCGCCGACGCCGCCGAGCGCGGCGAGCGCGGTGATCCGGGTGCGAGGTGCCGCGAAGAGCTTGAGCACCGCCACCGTGACGATGCCGAGCGTGCCCTCGGCGCCGACGAAGAGTTGCTTCAAGTCGTAGCCGGTGTTGTCCTTGCGGAGCGCGCGGCGGAGGTCGAGCACGTTGCCGTCCGCGAGCACGACCTCGACGCCCAGCACGAGGTCGCGGGCATTGCCGTAGCGCAGCACCGCGGTCCCGCCCGCGTTGGTGGCGAGGTTGCCGCCGATCGTGCACGACCCTTCGGAGGCGAGCGACAGCGGGAACGCGAGTCCGGCCTCGTTCGCGGCGGCCTGCACCGCGGCGAGCGTCGCGCCCGCCTCGGCGGTGAGGGTCGCGTTGTCGGCGTCGATCGCGCGAATGCGGTTCATGCGCGCGAGCGACAGGACGATCTCGCCGCCGCCCTCGTGCGGCGTGGCGCCGCCGCACAGGCCGGTGTTGCCGCCCTGCGGCACGATCGGCACCCCGGCTGCCGCGCAGGCGCGAACGACCTCCCCCACCTCACCCGTGTCGGCCGGGCGGACGACCGCCAGCGCCGCACCGCGGAAGCGTCCGCGCCAGTCGGTCACGTAGGGCGCGACGTCGTCGACCGAGGTGAGCAGGTTCCCGCTGCCGACGATCGAGGCGAGACGCGCGAGCAAGGTTGCGCCGGGTTCCGCCATGCGCGAGCATATTAGCCGAATCCCCCCCGCGACGCTCCGGAGCCGCCATGGCCAAACCTCCCGACGATGCGCAACCCCCGTCCGGGTTGCCGACCCCGCAGCAGGCGCTCGAATTCATGCAGCGCATGTGGAATCCGCTGGGCGTGCCGATGCCCGGCTTCGGCATGCCCGGCGTTCCCGGGATGCCCGGCGCTCCGGCGGCACCCGCGACGGCGGCCGGCGCGATGCCGTTCCCCAACCCCGCGATGATGTTCGCCACGCTCGATCCGGCCGAGGTGGAGCGCAAGATCGGCGAGTTGCGGGTGATCGAGAACTGGCTCGCGATGAGCCTCACGATGCTGCAGATGAGCATCAAGACGATGGAACTGCAGAAGGCATCCCTCGAGGCACTGCGCGGCGTGGCGCCGAAAGCCGCGGAAGGCAGGCGCGACCAGGGAGGGCGCTGAGATGCCGGTCGTCTTCTACTACGGGTCGGGGAGCGTCTACGCCTGGCGCGTCCACCTCGCGCTCGAAGCGAAGGGAATGGCGTTCGAGCGCCGTGTCCTGTCGTTCTCGGCGGGCGACACCGCCAAGCCCGAGTTCGCCGCGGTGAACCCGCGACACCGCGTGCCGGCCATCGTCGACGGCGGGTTCACCCTCTACGAGTCGAATGCGATCGTCGAATACCTCGACGAAGCGTATCCGGAACGGGGTCTTCGGCTGTTTCCGGGAGACGTGCGGCGGCGCGCGACGGTCCGCCGGCTGGTGAGCGAGATCGACGACTACACCGACGAGGCCACCCGCAAGGTCGTCGAGGAGGTCCTCTACACCAAGCCCGAGGCGCGTGACGCCGCGAAGCTCGACGCCGCGCGCAAAGCGGTTGCCGACGAGTTCGCCTTCCTCGCGCGCTACCTCGACGGCGACTTCCTCGCCGGGCCGCTCTCGGCGGCCGATTTCGCGCTCTATCCGTTCGTCGCGTTCATGGACCGCTGCCGGCAGCGCGTGCCGGAGTTCGACGCGGCCGCACTGCTGCCGCCGCCGCTCGCGGCGTGGAAACGGCGCATCGAGGCGCTGCCGTACCTCGACGCGACCTGGCCGCCGCACTGGGGGAAACGATCATGAGGCTCCTGACCACCGCGTTCGCCGACGGCGGCGCGATTCCCGCCGAGTTCGCGTTCGGCAAGCCCGACGCGACGACGCACGTCGCGCTCTCGGCCAACCGCAACCCCGATTTCGCGTGGAGCGGGGCGCCGCCAGGGACGCGGTCGTTCGCCTTGCTGTGCGTCGATTCCGACGTGCCCTCGCGCGGCGACGACGTGAACCGCGAAGGGCGTGTCGTGCCGGCCTCGCTGCCGCGGGTGGACTTCTGCCACTGGGTGCTCATCGACCTGCCGCCGACGCTGCACGCGATCGCGCGCGGCGAGTTCTGCGACGGTGTGACGCCCCGGGGGAAGCCCGGACCGGCGGCGAAGCACGGTGCGCGGCAGGGCATCAACGACTACACCGGCTGGTTCGCCGGCGACAAGGACATGGCCGGCGACTACCACGGCTACGACGGTCCCTGTCCGCCGTGGAACGACGCGATCGTGCACCACTACGTGTTCACGCTCTTCGCGCTCTCGGCCGGCCGCCTCGCGGTCGATGGACGGTTCGGCCTTGCCGAGGTGCGCCGCGCGATGGCGGGCGCCGTGCTCGCGCAGGCCTCGGTCACCGGGCGCTATTCGCTCAATCCCGCGGTCAGGGCCTGACCGCGGCGTCATCGCCAAGCCAGGCCTGCCTGCGGGCGAGCGCCTGCGGCGACGCGGACTCGTCGGGGGCGAGCCAGGCCGTGTCCGGCGGTGCGTCCCCGAGCACGAGCGTCGCCTCGATCAGTTCGTCGCGGCGGAACGCGTGGATCGCGACGCGCTCGCCCGGATTGCCGTCCGCGGCGAGTGCGTCGAGGCGCTCGGCCGTGGCGCGCACGCCGTCGATCGCGACCAGCACGTCGCCGGCCGCGAGGCCCGCGCGTTCGGCCGCGCCGCCGCTGAACACGTGCTGCAGCCGCGCCTCGCGCGACCAGGTCGCGCCGAGCGAGGCGCGGTTCGCCTCGCCCTCGCCGCGCTTGCCGCCCCGGTCCTTCGGACCCTTGCCGGGGCGCAGTGCCAACGCGACGCCGTGCCCGCGCAGCAGCGATTCGAGCGGCAGTTCTTCCGTTCCGTCGACGTACGCGTCGAAAAATGCGCCGAGGTCGCCGCCTCCCAGATCGAGCGCAAGCCGGCGGATGCCGTCCTCCGGCACCCCGGAACCGGCGACGCCGTGGCGCTGCCACAGCGTTCGCAGGAGCTGGTCGAGCGAGCTTCCGCGCTCGCGCAGCGTGAGGTCGAGCGCCATCGCGACCAGGGCGCCCTTCGCGTAGTAGCTCACGCCGGCGTTGGGCGAGTTCTCGTCCGGGCGGTAGTACTTGATCCAGGCGTCGAAGCTCGCGTCGGCGACGCTCTGCACGCGCCGCCCCGGCGTGCGCAGCACGGAGGTCATCGTGCGGCCGGCGAGTTCGAGCCAGCTCTCCTCGCCGATCACGCCGCTGCGCAGGAGCGCGAGGTCGTCGTAGTACGAGGTGATGCCCTCGAACGCCCAGAGCTGGCGCGTGTAGGCCTCGCGCGCGAGGTCGTAGGGGGAAAACCCCGCGGGCCTGATGCGCTTGACGTTCCACAGGTGGAAGTACTCGTGGCTCGCGAGGCCGAGGAAGTTGCGGTACTCGTCGCTGACGCGCTCGACGCCGGGCGCGGGCAGGTCGCGGCGCGAGCACAGGAGGCTCGTGCTGGTCCGGTGCTCGAGCCCGCCGTAGCCTTCGCCGACCGCGGTCACCTGGAACAGGTAGCGGTCGAACGGGGCGCGCGAAAGCGGCCCGCCGCCGAACAGGTCGCATTGCCACTGGCAGACGCGGGCGAGGTCGCGCGCGAGGCGCTGGTGGTCGAAGCGCGCGCGCCCGCTCACCGTCACGTCGTGGGTGGCGCCGCCGGCTTCGAACGCGAGGTGCTGGAAGTCCGCCATCTCGACCGGGTGGTCGATCAGTTCGTCGTAGCCCGACGCGCGCTGGCGCCCGAATCCCCATGCGGGCGCGCCGTCGCGAGCGAGCGTCGTCGCGACGCGCCAGCGCGCGCCTTCCGCGTGCGCGGGCGGAGCGATCTCGAGCTGGCAGGGGGAGTCCGTGCGGCCTTCGGGCTGCAGGAACACGGAGGCTCCGTTGAAATACCCGCGGTTGGCGTCGAGGTAGGCGGTCCGCACCGAGAGGTCGAACGCGTAGACGTCGATCGTGACGGTGAGCGGACCCCGGCAGGGCGCCGCCTGCCAGGTGTCCTTCGCGAGCTTCTCGAGGCGAACCGGCTTGCCTGCGGCGCTCGCGCGCGCGGCGACCACGTGCCGCGCGAACTCGCGGATCAGGTAGCTGCCCGGCACCCACGACGGCAGCACGAAGCGCTGGCCGTCCGGCGACGGCTCCTCGACCGTGCAGTCGACCGTGAACAGGTGCGCGTGGGGATCGCGCGAAGCGATGCGGTAGCGGACGGGAGGCAACGTCGGGGATCTCCGTGGCGGGACGCGCGCCCAGGGACCGGGCGCAGGATTATAGGGCAGGGCGGCGGCCGGCCCTGCGCGCGCGCCGACGGTACAATCGGACGGCGCGCGACCGCCCGTTGCGCGAACCCGACATGAACGACCTGCCGCTCACCGCCGCCACCGCCTCGGTCTGGATCTACTGGTTCATCGTCGGCGCGATGTCGTGGCGGGTGCGCCGTCGCACGCGCCGGCTCGCGGGCGTCGTGCCCGAGCAGGGTATCGAGCAGGCGATGTGGCTCGTCTGGGTCCCGATGGTGATCTTCTGGATGGCGCTGCCGATGATCGCCGGGTCGAGCCGCGCACCGCAGCTCTCGGTTCCGGCCTGGGCGCGCGAAGGGGCGTATGCGAACCTGCGCGGCGTCGCAGGGGTCGTGGCGCTCGCCTCGCTCGTGGCGACGATCGAGTGCTGGAAGCGCATGGGACGGAGCTGGCGCATGGCCGTGACGCCCGGCGAGCGCACCGAACTCGTCACCGGCGGGATGTACCGGTCGATCCGGCATCCGATCTACACGCTGTCGATCCTGCTCGTCGCCGCGTGCGCGATCGTGCTGCCGACGCTGCCGATGCTCGCGGTGGCGCTCGCCAACACGACGCTGCTGAACCTCAAGGCCCGCAACGAGGAGCGGCACCTGCTCGACATGCACGGCGAGACGTATGCCGCGTACCTCCGCTCGACCGGACGCTTCCTTCCGCCCCTGTTCGCGAGCCGCTGACGCGCTTGCGGCCGCGGCGCTCGCCGCAGTGCTCGCCGCGACCCCGGCGGCGCGGCCGCTCGCCGCGGATCTTCCGGACTGCGAACGCCCGGAGAGCTTTGCCGCGCGCGAGTTGCCGTCAGGTTCGGCGCCGCGGATCGTGCTGCTCCAGGGGTCGCTCGGGCTCGTGACCATGGAGCCGCTCGGCGCCTTCCTCGCCGCGATGGGCTACCCGGCGCGCCAGCTTGCGGATCCGCGCACCGGCGTCATGACGACCGACAGCGACCTCGACGGACGCCTGCTCGCCGGGATGCTCGCGTGGCAGACGGAGCACGACGGCGTGCGGCCGATGATCGTCGGGCACAGCAAGGGCGGCGGCGTGGTGATCGACACGCTGCGCGCGCTCGCCGGACTGCGCGGGAGCGACGTCGCGGTCGTGGATCCCCGCACCGGGAACGCCGAGCCGCGCGACCGGTTCACCGATCCGGTGACGCGGCGCGCGACGCCGGTGACCGAACTGCGGCTCCCCTACGCGGCCGCGATCGCCACCGGCCGGATGCCGCGGATCCTGCGCGGACAGTTCGAGCTGGCGCGCGTGCTGCGCGAGGTGCCGGACAGCGCCGAGCGGTTCACCGGCTTCACGATTCCCTTCGACCCGATCGCGGGCGCGTTCGCGGGAGACGAGGACCCGTACGTCGCGACCGGCAGCGCGAAGGTGCGCAACGTCGTGCTGCCGGCCGCCACGAGCCACATCGGCGCGCCCCTCACCGAGCACCTCGCCCGCGACGTCGCGACGCGGACCTGGATCGAGCGTTACCGGCCCGGCGGTTCGCAACCCTGGCCCGAGGGTCCGGACACGACCAACCTCGTGCTGGCCGCGGAGCTCTGGTACGACGTCAAACGGGCGTGGTGCGCCGAGGCGCAGCGCGCCGCGCAGGCGCAACGGGGGGGGTGAGTGCGCGGCGCCTTCAACCTGTTCCAGGCGATGATGTTGCGCTGGCGCTCGCGGCACCCGTACAACGCGGTGCACGCCGCACGGGTCGACCGGCCGCTCGACGAGGCGCACCTGCGCGCGACGCTCGCCGCGGCGCTCGAGGAGGCCGGCCTCACCGGCTACACGTTCGACGCGGCGCGCGCGCGCTACGAGTGGCGCGGCGGACCCGCCGAGGTGGTTCTCGAAGTCGTGGTGCCCGCGGGCGCGATCGACGAGGCGCTGCGCTCGACGATCGAGCGCTCGCTCGACGCGCCGTTCGCGCGCACGGGTTCCCACGCTCCGATCCGATTCTCGGCGATCGACGACGGCGACCGCTTCTGGCTCGTGCTCGCCTACGACCACGTGGTCGCGGGCGGGGACTCGGCCGTCGCGTTGCTGGGCGCGCTGTGCGCCCGCTACCTCGGCGCAGCTCCGCTCGACCGCCTCGAGCGTCATCCGGCGCGCGACCGTCGCCTGGGTGCCCGCCATCCGCTGCGCTCGGTCGCGGCGGCAGCGGCGCTGCCCCGTCTCGCCGCCCGTGGCAAGCGGGCGAGACGGGCTCCGGGACTCGAAGTGCGGGACGGCCGCAACGCGTTCGTGATGGCCGAGATCGACGCCGCGACCGTGGACCGGATCGCCGCGACGGCGGAGCGCTGCGGAGCGACACGCAACGACGTGCTGATGGCGGCGCTGATCCGCGCCGTCGCACCGCTTCGTCCGGCGCCGGCGGCGGGATCGCGGCGCCGGGAGATTGCCGTCGCGTCGATCGCGAACATCCGCGGCGACTGCGCCGGACCCGCGGGACGCGTGTTCGGGCAGTTCCTGTCGTCGTTCCGGGCCGCGTACGCCGATCCGTTGAACGCGGCGCTCGACGACGTCATCCGCGCGGTTCATGCGGAGAGCCGCGACCTCCGTGCGAAGCGGCGCTACCTGCGGTCGCTCTTCGCGATCGGCCTGTCGGGGCTCGCCTGGCGCGTCGTGCGCGACGACATGCGCGACTCGCTGTTCGCGAAGCACTACCCGGCCTGGGCAGGGCTCACGACGCTGGCCGTGCCGGGTCTGTGGAACGCGATGTCGCCGGAGGCGGGCAGCGGACCGGCGGCGTACCGGCGCGGCGTTTCGACCGGTCCGCTCGCGCCGATCGTCGTCGCGGCGACGTTCGCGGGGAACGCGCTCGGGATCGGTGTATCCTTCCGGCCCGCCGCCGTGGCCGAGGCCGACGCGCGAGCCGTCGTCGAACGTTTCGTTGCCACCCTTCGCTCCCTGAGATGACGTCTGCCTGCAAGCGCGCCGCGTCGACGTGGGCGCTGGTCGCCGCGCTTGTGCTGTCCGGATGCGCGGCCACCGCGCCGTTCGCGGTCGAGACGCTCGAGCCGAAGGCGGGCGAACATACGGTGCTTCGCACCCACCCGATCGGCCGGGATCTCGGCGACCGGATCCTCGCACTCGACCCGATGCACGTTTCCGCGAGCGACGTCGCGAACGTGCTGGCGCAGGCGCCCGCGCCGCGCATCATGCTGATCCACGGCGGCATCTACCCGGTCTATCTCGCGATGGAGTCGTTCGGGTCGTTCCTCGCCGGCATGGGCTACCCGGAGGCGAAGATCCGCGATCCGGCCAGCGGCGCCTGGTCGTACAGTCCCTATGGGTACACGCCGCGACTCGCGGGCATTCTCGCCTGGCAGTACGAGCAGGACGCGATGCGCCCGATGCTGGTCGGCCACAGCCAGGGCGGGCTCTACGCGGTCAAGGTGCTGAAGGAACTGGCCGGCGTCTACCGCCCGTCGCTCGAGGTGTGGAATCCGGTGACCGACGCGGTCGAAACGCGGGACGCGATTGTCGACCCCTATACCGGCCGGATGCGCCCGGCGATCGGGGTGCCGGTGAGCTATGCGTCGGCGATCGGCGCGGGCGGCTGGTCGTTGATCCTGCCCAACCAATGGGACGATTTCACGAGCCTGCGCAAGATTCCGGACACGGCCGTCGAGTTCACCGGGTTCGACATCGATGACGACCCGTTCGCCCTGTCGTTTCCGGGAACGCCGTTCGAGGTTCCCTACGTGGCGGCGGGAACGGCGAAGGTGCGAAACGTCGCGCTGCCGACGACCACCAGCCACGTGCTGGCCCCGCTGTCGAGGGACTTCCTGGACGACGCCCCGGTGCGCCGCTGGATCGACGACTACGTGCCGGGACGGGCGCCTCGCGCGGACGACCCGCCCGGGGTCGCCGCCGGGCAGGCGCTCTGGGCCGCGGATGTCTGGCACAGCATCAAGAAGCACTGGGTGCTGGAGTTGCAGCGCATGGTGCGCGCGGAGCGCGTACTGGCCGCGGGCGGTTAGAATGGCGATCCGTGGCGGCCTTCGCTCCCGCGCCTATCGCCGATCGCTCGCATGACGCTTCCGCTCGCTGGCAGGACCGCGCTCATCACCGGCGGCGCGCGCGGCATCGGCCGCGCCACCGCGTTGAAGCTCGCGCGTTCGGGCGCGAACGTCGCGATCAACTACTACAACAGCCACGACGAGGCCGAGGCGCTCGCGGCCGAAGTCCGCGCGCTGGGGCGCGAGGCCACGACGATGCAGGGCAGCGTCGGCGATCCGGACAGCGTCGACGAGATGTTCGCCGCGTTCGATGCTGCCTTCCCCCGGCTCGACATCGTCGTGTCGAACGCGGCGTCCGGCGTGCTGAAGCCGGCGATGGAGATGAAGCTCAAGCACTGGCGCTGGTGCATGGAGATCAACGCGTTCGCGCTCGCGCTCGTCGCGCAGCACGCCGCACCGCGCATGAAGGACGGCGGGCGCATCGTCGCGCTGTCGAGTCTCGGGGCGTACCGCGCGATCCCGAACTACGGCTTCGTCGGCGCCTCGAAGGCCGCGCTCGAGGCGCTCGTGCGCTCGCTCGCGCAGGAACTGGGACCCCGCGGCATCCGCGTGAACACGGTGAACGCGGGCGTGGTCGACACCGACGCGCTCGGGTACTTCCCGAACCGGGACGCGCTGCTCGCCGAGTACGCGGCGCGCACGCCCGCGGGGCCGACGCTCGCGCCGGAGGACGTGGCGAACGCGATCTACCTGCTCTGTCTGCCCGAGGCGGACAAGATCAACGGCACGACGCTGTTCGTCGACGGCGGCTTCGCGGTCTCCGGATGAGCGCGCCCGTGTCCGGACTCGCGGGAAGGACCGCGCTCGTCACGGGCGGCGGGCGCGGCATCGGCCGCGCGATCGTCGGGCGCCTCGCCGCCGACGGCATGGACGTGACGTTCCTCTACGCGAGCAACGACGCCGCGGCGCGGGAAGTCGTGGACGCGGCGAGCGCGGCCGGCCGAAGCGTGGCCGCCGACCGGGTCGACGTGCGCGACGCGCAGGCCTGCGTCGACGCGGTCGAGCGCGTGATCGAGCGGCGCGAGCGCATCGACGTGCTGGTGAACAATGCCGGGGTCATCCGTGATAACCTTTTGGTCGCGCTCGAGCCGGACGACGTGCGGACCGTGCTGGAGACCAACGTGACGGGGCTGTTCAACGTCACGCGCGCGGTGGCGCCGCACATGACCTCGCGCCGGTCGGGACGCATCGTGAACCTGAGCTCGGTCGCCGCCACGCGCGGCGGGAGGGGCCAGTCGAACTACGCGGCGAGCAAGGGAGCGATCGAGGCGTTCACGCGGGCGATGGCGGTCGAACTCGGCCCGCGCGGCATTCGCGTGAACGCGGTCGCGCCGGGGGTGATCGACACCGAGATGTCGAGGGACGTGCGGGAGCTCGCGGGCGACGAGGCGCTCAAACGCATCGTGCTGCGGCGTTACGGGACGGTCGACGAAGTCGCGAACGCCGTGTGGTATCTGGCGTCCGATCTCGCGTCGTACGTGACAGGCACCGTGCTGCACGTGGACGGCGGATTCAAGATGGAGTGATCGGCATGGCGGACAACATCACGCAGCAGGACATCGACGCGGTCTATCCGAAGGTGTCGGCGACGATCGCCGACGCGCTCGGCTGCGACGAGGGCGAGGTCAAGCGCGACAGCTCGCTGATCGACGACCTCGGCGCGGAGTCGATCGACTTCCTCGACCTCGTGTTCCGGCTCGAGCGCGCGTTCAAGGTCAAGATCCCGCGCGGCAAGATCGTCGAGGACTCGCGCGGCACGCTCTCCGAGGCGGAGTTCGAGCAGAAGGGCATCGTGACCGATCAGGGACTCGCGCAGCTGAAGGCGTTCCTGTCGGAGGTGCCCCCGGAGCGCTTCCGCTCGCCGCTCAAGGTGGTCGAGATCCCGCGACTGTTCACCACCGAGACGTTCTGCAAGCTCGTGATCCGCGCGCAGCGGAGCGGATGACTCCCCCCCGAAGCGCGCTGCGCGCGCCTCCCCCCAGGGGGCGGTCCGGCGTCCTCGGGGCGGCCCGTCGGACGCCGGTGACATCCCCCCGAAGCGCGTTGCGGGCCTGAGATGCCGGGACGCTTCCGCGCGTTCTCGTTCGTAGACCGCATCCTCGCGCACGCGCCCGGCGCGACAGTGCGCGGCCGTTACGCGATTCCGGCCCGCGCGAGCCGTTTCCCGGCGAGCCTCGCCGCCGAGGCCGTGGGCCAGCTCGCGGCCTGGACCGCGATGAGCCGGCTCGACTTTCGCGTGCGGCCGGTGGCCGGACTCGCTGGCGAGACGCGGTTCGGGCGGCCGTTCGGTCCCGGCGACGCGCTCGACCTCGAAGTCGAGATGGAGAGCGCGACCGACACCGACGTCGCCTACCATGGCCGCGCGCTGGTCGGCGGCGAGGTCGCGCTGGTGCTCGAGCACGCGCTCGGTCCGATGCTGCCTGCGGCGGAGTTCGACGACCCCGCCGCGATGCGCGCCGACTTCGAGACGCTGATCGGCGCAGGCGCCCCCGCGGATCGCTTCGACGGCGTGGCAGCTCCCGAACTCGCCGTCGAGGAGCTGGAGGCGGGACGCAGGCTCCGCGCGAGTCTCGCGATACCCGCGGATGCCCCTTACTTCGCCGACCACTTTCCGCGCCGCCCGGTGTTCCCCGCGACGCTCCTGATGGACGCGCTGGGCAGCCTCGCTGCGCGCGCGGCGGGCGACGGCGCGCGCGTGGTGGGCATGCAGGACGTCAAGGTGCGCGCGTTCATGCCGCCGGGCGAGACGCTCGCGGTCTTCGTCGATCTCGACGGGGACGGCGCGCTCGCGGGACGGGTGGTGGCCCGCATGCAGGGCAAGCCCGCCGCCACGGCGAAGGTATCGCTGGAGCGTGTGCGATGACGGCGAAACGCAGGGTGGCGATCACCGGGATCGGGCTCGTCACGCCCGCCGGCAACGACGTAGCGTCCACGTGGGCGACGTTGCGCGCAGGAAGGAGCCAGGGCGCTCCGATCACGATCTTCGACGCATCCGGCTTCTCGACCCGGATCGCCGCCGAAGTGAAGGGCTTCGACGCGCGCGCGGTGATCGACGACCGGCGCCTCCTCAAGTTCGCGAACCGCGCGCACGCGTTCGCGCTCGCCGCGGCGGATCAGGCGATCGCGGACGCGGGCGTGAAGCCAACGCACGAGACGCGCGAACGCTGGGGCCTGTCGGTCGGCACCGGCATGATGGGCATGGCGTGGCCGGAGCTCTCGACGCTGGGTCTCGCGGCGGGCGACGGGGAGGCCGTCGATCCCGAGCGGCTGGTCGCGAGCGACACCGGCCGCGACCCGATGGTGTTCTGCCGCAGCCAGACGACCGCCGGGCTCGCGCTCCTCGGGCGCCGCTTCGGCATCGGCGGCTACTCGACCTCGGTGCACACCGCCTGCGCGTCGGGCGGTCAGGCGATCGGCACCGCGCTCAAGCTCATCAGGCGAGGCACGATCGACCGCGCGCTCGCCGGCGGTTTCGATTCGATGATCAACCCGGTGGGACTCGCCGGCTTCTGCCTGCTGGGCGCGGTGTCCGCCGACAACGACGCCCCGTCGAAGGCGAGCCGGCCGTTCGACGCGACGCGCAACGGCTTCGTGCTGGGCGAGGGCGCCGGGTTCGTCGTGCTCGAGGACTGGGATCTCGCGAAGGCCCGCGGAGCGCGCATCTACGCGGAACTCGCGGGCGATGGCAATTCGCTGTCGAGCTACCGGATCACCGATTCGCACCCGTCCGGCGACGGGCCGATCCAGGCGATGCGCTGGGCGCTGGCCGACGCCGACGCATCGCCGTCCGACGTCGACTACGTGAACGCGCACGGCACCTCGACGCCGATGAACGACGCCTCAGAGAGCGCGGCGATGCGCGCGGTGTTCGGTGACGGGATCGCGCGCGTGCCGGTCAGTTCGACCAAGAGCACGATGGGCCACCTGATCGCGGCGGCCGGGGCCGTCGAGGCGGTGGTCTGCACGCTCGCGATCCGCGACGGCGTGCTGCCGGTGAACGCCAACTACGCCAATCCCGATCCGGACTGCGCGCTGAACCTGGTCGTCGGACGGGAGCGCGCGCAGAGCGTACGCGTCGCGATGTCGAACTCGTTCGGCTTCGGCGGCAGCAACAGCAGCCTCGCGTTCCGTCATCCGGACTACGACGGCGGACGGAGGCGAGCGTGAAGGGCGTCGTCGTCACCGGGCTGGGCGCGATCTGCGGCGCGGGGAAGTCGCCCGGGGCGATCGTCGATGCGGTGCTCGAAGGGCGGAGCGCTCTCGCGCCGATCGGGACCTTCGACGTGACGTACTGGCCGCGGCCGGTCGCTGCGGAGATCGCCGACTACAACGCCGCCGCGCTCGCCGGCGATCGGAAGCTCCTCAAGGTCATCCGGCGCACCGACGTCGTCGGACTCTATGCCGCGAGCGAGGCGGTTCGTGCGTCGGGACTGGACGCGCATCGCGACGGACTCTCCGGGGAAGAGGGCGCGCGCTTCTCGGAGCGCACCGGGCTCTACGCGGGCTCGGGCGGCGGCAACTACCAGAACCAGTACGACTACTTTCCGCTGATCGGCGAGACCGGCGGCGCGCTGCCCGCGTTCGGCCACGAACTCGGCAGCGGCGTGAACCCGATGTGGCTCCTCAAGTCGCTGCCGAACAACGTGCTGTGCCACGTCGGCATCCGTTTCGGCCTCAAGGGCCCGAACGCCTGCATCACCAATCACAGCGTGAGCGGGATGCTCTCGATCGTCGAAGCTGCCGCCGGAGTCGCCAACGACGAGGCCGACCGCGCGGTCGCGGTGGGGCACGACACGCCGATCGAGCCGCAGAACGTCCTCTACTACCACGGGGCAGGCCTCCTCGCGAAGGAGATCCTGAGGCCCTTCGACGCGTCGCGCGACGGGAGCCTGATGGGCGAGGGCGCCGGCGCGCTGGTGGTCGAGACCGAGGCTTCCGCGAAGGCGAGGAGCGCCCCGGTGCTGGGCAGCATCCTGGGTTCCGGCCACGCGACCGAGAGCGAAGGGCTGCTCGCGGTTCGCGACGACGGCAGCGGTCCGGCGCAGGCGATCCGCGCGGCGCTCGACGACGCGGGCGTTACGGCGCGCGAGATCGGGATGATCGTCGCGCACGGCAACGGCACGCCGGCTTCGGATCGCAGCGAGGCACTCGCGATCCTCGAAACGTTTGGCACGCACGCGCCGCCAGTGACCGGGTTCAAGTGGGCGATCGGGCACCTGATCGCGGCGGCCGGCGCGATCGAGACGGTGCTCGCCTTCGAGGCGCTTCGTCGCGGGGTCGTGCCCGGCATTCCGGTGCTCGACCGGGTCGATCCCGAATTCGCGTCGCTCCCGGTCGCGCGCGAGCCGCGTGAGCCGCGGGGCAACGTCGCGCTCGTGTTGTCGCGCGGCTTCGGCGGAACCGACGCCGCGTTGGTCGTTCGCGGCGCGTGACTTCCGGCGATGGGCCCCGCGGTCGCCGCCGTTCCTCCGGAGGTGCGGGACGGGCGACGGCCCGCCTCGCGCGGGAGGGCGTCCTGAACCTCCACGACGGTCCGCTTGCGCCGCCGTGTCGGGCGCGGGGCTGACGCGGCAGGGCACGGGGAGAGGGCGCGCCATGGCCGAGTCGAGGGAGCGCTGCGGCATCGACACGGTCGAAGTCGCGCGCGTCGCGCGATTGGTCGAAGCGAGCGACGCCGCCGCGCTGGCCCGGCTCTACTCGGCGCGCGAACTCGCCGACGCGGGCGAGGGGCCCGGCCGCAACGCCTCGCTCGCCGCGCGCTTCGCCGCGAAGGAAGCCTGCCTCAAGCTGTTCCCGCGCGAGACCGCGCTCGAGACGATCGCCGCGGCCGATTTCTCGGTCGAGCGCGACGCCTACGGTGCGCCGCAGGTCGTCCCGAGCGCGGCGGCCGAGGCCGTCATGGGGCGCTACCGGATCGGCCGCATCGCGCTGTCGATGTCGCACGACGCGACGAGCGCGAACGCGGTCGCGATTGCCGAGCACGCGCCCATCGACGTTCCCGCGATCGGGCGGTTCGTCTACCGGTTTCTCCCGCTGCGCCGCGACGTGGTGATCGGGAACCTGCAGCGCGTGTACGGCGGCCGCATCGACGAGTCCGAGATCGTCCGGCTCGCCCAGGCGCATTACGCGCACCTCGCCCGGCTCGCCGGCGAGTTCCTGCGCTTCCGCTGGCTCTCGCCGGCGCGCAAGGCCGCGCTGGTGCGGGTCGAGAACCTCGAAGGGCCTGGCGGGCTGCGCGAGACGCACGCGCGCGGCAAGGGCGTGCTGATCCTCACCGGGCACTTCGGCAACTGGGAGGTCGCGACGGTCGCGGGGGTGCAGAAGTTTCCCGAGGCGCACGGGCGCTTTCATTTCGTGCGCCGCGCGATCAAGCCGCGCTGGCTCGAGGCGCTGGTCACGCGCCGGTTCGTGCGCGCCGGCTTCGGCGTGCTCCCCAAGCGCGGCTCGCTCGACGCACTGTGCGAGCGGCTCGAGGCGGGGGATCTGGTCGTGTTCCCGTTCGACCAGCACGCGCGCGGGCGCGACGCCGTGGTCGTCGACTTCTTTGGTCATCCGGCGGGCACGTTCCGCAGCCTCGCGATCATCGCGCAGGCCACCGGCGCGCCGGTGGTGCCCGCCAGTTCGTGGCGCGAACCCGACGGCACGCACGTGCTGCGGTTCGAGCGGCCGCTCGAAGCCGTCGCGGACGCCGATCCCCGCGTCGAGGTCGCCGCGAACACGCGCGCGTTCAACGCCGCGCTCGAGCGGCTCGTCGTCCGCCGGCCCGAACAGTGGTGGTGGGTGCACCGGCGCTGGAAAGCGACCGAAGGATCGCGCGTCGGGTAGGCCATCGTCTCCCGCGGCGCGGGATCGGGGCGAGACCGGCGCGGCGGCGGTCGAGCGGGGCGAGCCCGACGCGCACGTTGTCCGCCGGCCGACAGGTGCGTGCCAGTTCCGCTTCCTGCCGGCATCCGCGGCGCCGGGCGGGATCATCCGGCGTCCCTGCCGGCGGCCGTTGCGCCGCGACGCAAGACGCTACCGCTCCGGCGTCCCGGGTAACGAAAACCTGCCCCGGCGCTCGATGCGCCGCCTCGGGAGACTCCGCCGCCTCTGACTTCTGGCTCCTGACTCCTGACCTCTGAACGTGGCGCCCCGAACACGAATCGAACGTGCGACCTGTCCCTTAGGAGGGGACTGCTCTATCCACTGAGCTACCGGGGCGCGCCGGGGCGATTCTACCGGAGGCGTGGAGCGCGCCTTCGGCCATGGCGCAGTGCGTCATGCCAGTCGGCTTCATTGCACCGTACACTTCGCTCCCTGTCCTGCTGCCCGCCCGCCTGGATACCTTCGAGTCCCTGCTGCTGCAGATCACGCTGGCCGACGTGCTCGCGCTCGCGTTCTTCGTGGCCGCGTGGTTCGGCTACACGCGCTACGCCGACCGCGAGATGGGGGCCGCGCGCGGCATCCGCGCGCTGATGCACCAGGCGCGGCTCGAATGGGGCCGCCAGATGGTCGTCCGCGAGCAGCGGGTCCTCGACGCCGCGCTCACCGGCCACCTGATCAACAGCGTGACCTTCTACGCGAACACGTCGATCTACATCGTCGCCGCGCTGATCGCGACCGCCGGGGCGCTCGACTCGCTGCTCAACTTCGCGCAGGACCTGCCGTTCGCCAGCCGGCAGTCGCGCCTCCTGGTCCAGGCGAAGCTCCTGCTGCTGATCAGCGTGTTCGTGTTCGCGTACTTCAAGTTCACCTGGGCGCACCGCCAGTACACGCTGCTGCTCACGCTGATCGGCGCGACGCCCGACCGCTCGCGCGCGCCGGACGTTCTCGAGGACCACGCGCAGAAGTCCGCGCGCATCAACACGCTCGCCGGCGACGAGTTCAACCGCGGCGTGCGCAGCTACTACTTCGGGTTCGCCGCGCTCGGCTGGTTCCTCCACGTAGCGCTGTTCGCGGCGCTGACCGCGCTTATCCTGATCGTGCTGTGGCGGCGCGATTTCCGCTCGCCGACGATGCGCGCGCTCGCGCGCTGAGCGTGCCGCGAAGGCGGACCCGGGCGGTGCTCAGCGCCGCCGGCGGCCGGTGCCGGAAGGGGACCGGGTCGCGCCCCGCGTCGTCGGACGTGTGCGCGGCGACGACACCAGCGGAGGCACGACCATGACCTCGCCCGATCCCATCGCCGCGACCTCCGCGTGCCGGTGGCAGCCCGTCATGTGGTCGTTGGTGAGGCCGGCGGCCTGCATCAGCGCCTGGCAGGTCGTCGAACCGACGAAGCGAAATCCGTTCCGTGCGAGGAGCTTCGCCAACGCATCGGACTCCGCGGTGCGGGCAGGCACGTCCGCCGGGACGCGGTACCCGGGCTGGCGGGGCCGGCCACCGACGACCGACCATATCAGGGCAGCGAGCGAACCGCCGGACCGCTGCAGGGCGAGAAGCGCCCTCGCGTTGGCGACGACGCTTTCGACCTTGCCGCGGTGGCGCACGATCGACGGGTCGGCCACGAGGCGGTCGATGCGACGGGTGTCGAAACGGGCGATCCGGGCCGGATCGAACGCCGCGAACGCCTGCCGGTAGCCGTCGCGCTTCGCGAGGATGATCCGCCACGCGAGGCCGGCCTGCGCACCTTCGAGTGTAAGGAGTTCGAACAGCGCGCGTTCGCCGGTCTCCGGCACGCCCCACTCGCGATCGTGGTAGCTGCGCTCGAGATCGCTGCCTTCGCACCATGCGCAGCGGGCGAGGGCGGTGCCGTCGTTCATCGGTGCATCATACGGCCTGACCGGTGGCGAGCCGCCGCCACGATCACGCCATGCTGCCCTGGCTTTCCCCGGACGACCCGTTCCCTCCGCTCGAACACGCGCTCCGCGAGCCCAACGGTCTCCTCGCGGCCGGCGGCGAACTCGGCCCGCGGCGACTGGTCGACGCCTACCGGCGAGGCATCTTCCCGTGGTACTCGCGCGGCCAGCCGATCCTCTGGTGGAGCCCCGATCCGCGCATGGTGCTTTTCACCGCGGAGTTCCGCGTGAGGCGATCGCTCGCGAAGCGGGTCCGCCAGCGGATCTACGAGATCCGCGCCGACACCGCGTTCGAGCGGGTGATCCGCGCCTGCGCGGGGCCGCGGGCGAAGCAGCGCGGAACCTGGATCACGCCGGCGATGGTCGAGGCCTATGTCGAGTTGCACCGGCGCGGGGTCGCGCACTCGGTCGAGGCCTGGCGCGACGGCGAACTCGCGGGCGGCCTCTACGGCCTCGCGCTGGGGCGGGTGTTCTTCGGCGAGTCGATGTTCGCGCGGGAAACGGACGCGTCCAAGATCGCATTCGTCCACCTGCTCGACAAGCTCCGGGCGGACGGCGTCGAACTGGTCGACTGCCAGCAGGAGACCGAGCACCTGGCCGCATTCGGGGCGCGGGCGATCCCGCGGCGCGAGTTTGCGGCGCTGCTCGGCCGATTGATACACTCCGACGCGCCGCCGGTTTCCTGGGTCGCAGGACGATGGCCGGAGGAGCCAGCGGCGGACCGGCGCCCGATCGCCCCTTGAGCAAGCTCAACGACCTCCCCCTCGCGTCGCTGCAGTTCTACGCGACCGCGCCGTACCCCTGCAGCTACCTGCCGGACCGGCTGGCGCGCTCGCAGGTCGCGACGCCATCGCACCTGATCGACTCGCGCGTGTACGGGGAACTCGTGCGGCTGGGCTTTCGGCGCAGCGGCGCGTTCACCTACCGTCCCTATTGCGACCACTGCCGCGCCTGCGTGCCGGTTCGGGTTCCGGTCGCTGCCTTCCGCCCGAACCGGACTCAGCGGCGAGTGGCGCGCGCGCACGGCGCGCTCGCGGTCACGCGACGCGACCTCGCCTACGACCCGGAACACTACGCGCTCTACCTCCGCTACCAGCGGCACCGCCATCCCGGCGGCGGCATGGACCACGACAGCCGCGAGCAGTACCAGCACTTCCTGCTTCACAGCAACGTCGCGACCGATCTGGTCGAGTTCCGCGAAGGCCGGGCGCTGCGGATGGTGAGCCTGGTCGACCGGCTCGCGGACGGGCTCTCGTCGGTCTACACGTTCTTCGATCCCGACGTCGCGCGGTCGAGCTACGGGACCTACAACATCCTCTGGCAGATCCGGCGCGCGACGGACCTCGGCCTGCCGTACGTCTATCTGGGCTACTGGATCGCCGAGGCCGCCAAGATGGCCTACAAGGCGTCGTTCCGCCCGATCGAGGGGCTGGTCGACGGTCGCTGGACCGCGCTCTGACCGCGGCTTCGCGCCGCGCCTTGGCGCCGTCGAAGTCCTGCCCGCCAGTCGAAAGGATCCCCGTCCCCTCCGGGCCCGGCCGCGGGCAGCGCCGTTGCGTCGTTGCCGGGACCTGCCCGTTGTCCGGGGCTTCACCGCACCGGCCGCTATCTCTGGGGGTCGCAGGAGCATCCAAACCCAAGGACTTGGGGTGGACAACTCGGTGACACGGACGTCAGAATGTTACATCATGTACCATACAATAATGCCTAGTTTGTTGTTTCAAGGTCGAACTTCCCGACCGAACTCCTTGATTCGGAGCAACCGGCTCCATGAACAATTTGCACCGGCAAACCTTGTTTGCCACAATCGGTCGCGTCTCCGTGTATCGAGTCGTTCTTCCGCCCCCGAGGGAGTTCCGCCATGAACGCGATTGCCGACGTCCGCTACCTGTCCACGCCCCGCTTCGCCCAGCTCGAGACGCGTTTCGACCGCGCCCTCGGCATCTACTGGGCGTGGATGGATCCGAAACCGCAGCACAACTTCAATCCCGCGCTCCTCGCGGACATTGCCGGCTACCTCGATTCGATCGAGAACAGCGCAGGCACGATGAACGACGATCGCGGCGAGAGCGGCGAGATCCGGTACGCGGTGATCGCGTCGAAGGCGCCGGGCGTCTACAACCTCGGCGGCGACCTCGCGCTGTTCAAGGCGGCGATCCAGCGCCGCGACCGCGCCGCGCTCGTGCGCTACGGACGCGATTGCGTCGACATCCTGTATCGCTGGTGGCACAACTGCCACCAGCCGATCACCACGATTTCGCTGGTCCAGGGCGATGCGCTGGGCGGCGGCTTCGAGTGCGCCCTCTCGACCTCGGTGCTCGTCGCCGAGGAGGACGCGCGCATGGGTTTCCCCGAAATCCTATTCAACCTGTTCCCGGGGATGGGCGCCTACAGCTTCCTGTCGCGGAAGGTCGGACGTCGCATCACCGAGGAGCTCGTCACCAGCGGCAGGATGTACTCGGCCCGCGAACTCTACGACCTTGGCGTCGTCGACGTGATCACGCCGAACGGAACCGGTCAGGCGGCGGTCGAGAGCTACGTGCGCAAGCACTCCCGCTCGGGCAATGGCCGCCGCGGCATCGAGTCGGTCGCGCGCGAGATGAACCCGCTGACCCACGAGGAACTGATGCGCGTCGTCGAACTGTGGGCCGACGCGGCGCTCAAGCTCTCCGAGCGGGACCTTCGGATGATGGATCGGATCGTGCGGGCGCAGCAGCGGCGCGCGGGCGACGACGCGGTGGTGCTGGAATCGGCCGTGTCGAACGTGGTGCCGATCGCTGTCGGCGCCGGCGACTGAGCCGGCCGGGTATCGCGTGACGGCTGTGCCGGCCGGGGGGCCGGCGCCGCCTCGCGTTCGTCAGGCCTCGGGGGTTCCGCCCTGCCGTGCCTTGCGGCGCTTCTCGAGGTGGTCTTCCAGCGCGAAGAGCGTGCGGTTCGCGCAGTCGACGAGTTCCTCGGTCCACGGCGTGGCCTTGAGGCGCAGCTGATCGTGCGTCGCCTTGTCGATGCGTGTAGCGACCTGCAGGAGCTGCATCGCGCCGACCGAGGCCGCGCCGCCCTTGAGCGCGTGCGCGGCGTCCTTCGCGACGTCGTAGCGGCGGCCCGCGAGCGCGTCGCCGATCTCGCGCACGAGCCGCTCGGTGTCGCCCTTGAACCCGCGCAGCAGCCGGTCGACGAACGTCGGATCGGACGAAAGCCCGGCCAGGTCCCCGAGCACGCCGGGGTCGAGCGGTGGCGTCTCGACGACGGTCAGCGACGGGCGCTCCTCGACGCGCTCAGGTGGCGGAGCCTGCCTGACGGAATCCGCAGCGAGGTGGCGCTCGACCGCGTCGAGCAAGAGCGAGGCGCGCAGCGGCTTGGGCACGAATTCCGCCGCGCCGGCGCGGTCGCACTCCGCGATCGCGTCGGTGGTGACGTTCGCCGACACGATCAGGACCGGGATCGGGTTCGCCGTCGTGAAGCGGTAGAGCTTGAGCGCCTCGAGGCCCGACACGAGCGGCATCGAGAGGTCGAACAGCGCGAGGTCGTAGCCGCCGCGCTCGAGCGCGTCGAGCGCGGCTTCGCCGTTGTCGACCAGCGTGACGAGGTGGCCGCCGCTCTCGAGGATCAGCTGCGCGACGCGCTGGTTGGTCGCGTTGTCCTCGGCGACCAGGATGCGGGCGCCGCGGATCTTGTGAACCTTGGCGCCGGCACCGACCGGCGCGGTCGACGCCTGCATCGTCGCCGAGGTGCGCGTGACGCCGGCGAGTTCGTCGGAGAGGTCGATTCCCTGCGGCTGCGAATGGGCGAGGGGAATCTCGAACCAGAAGAGGCTGCCCTGACCGACCGTGCTCGCGAGTCCGATGCTCCCGCCCATCAGCATCACCAGGTGGCGGGCGATCGTGGTGCCGAGACCGGTGCCGCCGTACACGCGCGTGACCGAGTCGTCGGCCTGGGTGAACGGCTCGAAGATGGCGGCCTGCTTGGCTTCGGGGATGCCGATGCCGGTGTCCTGGACCTCGACGCGCACCGTCGCGCCATCGGCCTCCGAAGGCGTGCTGCGCACCCGGAGCGTGATCTCGCCCTTCTCCGTGAACTTGACCGCGTTCGACAGCAGGTTGAGGAGCACCTGCCGGATGTGGTGCTGGTCGCCCGAGAACCAGCGGGCGGCCGACGGCTCGATCACCGTGTTGATCGCGAGTCCCTTGTACCGTGCCTGCGGCAGCATCACCTTGACGGTCCCGGTGACCATGCGTCCGAAGTCGAAGGGCCGCGCCTCGATGGTCACGCGCCCGGCCTCGATCTTGGACATGTCCAGCACGTCCTCGATCTGCGCGAGCAGCAGGTGCGCCGAGGTCGTCATCGTCTCGACGATCTCGCGCTGCGCCTCGTTCAGGTTGGTCTCGCGCAGCACGTCGGACATCGCGATCACGCCGTTCAGCGGCGTGCGCATCTCGTGGCTGACGTTGGCGAGGAAGCGCCCCTTCGCCGCGTTCGCCTCGTCGGCGCGCTGCTTCGCCTCGGTGATCCGCTGGGTCAGCACGCCCACGTAGAACGGCAGCACCAGCAGCGCCACCATGAGGCCCATGCCGACGATGACGTGCAGCGACCAGAAAGGGGACAGCCACATCACGAGCGAGAAGCCGACGATCGACAGCGCTTGCGAAGCGTGGAGCGCCCGGCGGCCGAAGCGGAAGCCGTTGCCGAACGCCACGAACAGGTAGACCCCCAGGACGAAGGCGCCGCCTTCGCCCATCTGGAGCAGTGTGTAGGTGGTCGCGCCGTTGTCGGTGAGCATCCCGATCGCGCGACGCGGGACCGACTGGCCACCCTTGGCGAGTACCAAGAGGAGCAGCATCAGCGACAGCGCGAAGATGCCGCCGCAGGCGATCACGAAACTGAGTTCGTGGTGGTCGAGCGTCCCGTCGCGGTTCACACTCCACAGGATGTAGACGTAGACCAGGCCGACGAGCACGACCCGCAGGATCGCCTGCTCGAACTCCGGTCGATCGGTGCGCGCGATCATCGACCGCCAGCCCTCGGCGGTCGTCCACTGCCGCTTCACCTCGCCAGATGTCTTCATCGTGCGTTGCTCAACCCGGTATCTTACGTGGGGGCGTTGCCGCATGCGCCCCGACGCGACCGTTTCCGGATATCCGCCTTGGCCACAGCCGAAAAGCTCATCGTCCCAGCCTCCGACGGCTACCCGCTCGCCGCCACGCTCTGGCGACCCGATTCAGGCCGTATCCCGCGACGCTGGGCCATCGTCAACGCCGGGGCCGGCATTCCTGCCCGGTACTACGACCGCTTCGCCGAATGGCTCGCCGACCGCGGAACGGCGGCGCTCACCTACGACTATCGCGGTGTTGGGGCCTCGGCACCTCCATCACTCCGGGGATTCGAAGCCCGCGTCGAAGACTGGGGAAGCAAGGATTGTGCCGCCACGGTTGCCCTCATGGAATCCCGCTACCCGGATGCGAAGTCGGCCGTGGTCGGACACAGCATCGGCGGCTTCGTGTGCGGCCTCATCCCGAAGGGGGAGCGCGTGGACCGCCTGGCTCTCGTGGGGACGCACACCGGCTACTGGCGCGACTATGCCCGACGCGCCCGCATTCCGATGTTCGTTGCCTGGCATCTGGCGATGCCGGCGGTTGCGCGAGCGGTCGGCTACGTGCCGGCGCGCCGGTTCGGGATGCCCGACCGTCTGCCGGCCGGCGTCGCGCGCGACTGGTCGTCGCGTCGCAAGCCCGAGCCGTGGTGGAACCTGCGCCTTCCGGACGGACAGCCCGACCGCGAGCGCATCGACGGCGTGATCGCGCGCTTCGATGCCTTTCGCGCCGATGCACTCGTCGTGTCGCTGGCGGACGATCCGTTCGCCACGCGCGAGGCGACCGCGCGCGTGGCGGCG
>JADLBN010000104.1 GCA_020847675.1 Burkholderiales bacterium
ACCCGGAGAAGGGCGACAAGTACGTCGACATCGGGTTCATGGGCCTCAAGGTTGGCTCCGGCGCGATGAAGGGGCACGACGGCTACGACCACATCGGCATGATCGACGCCTCCGGGGGACTCCTCGACCAGGACTACGAGATGTTCGAGCAGCAGACGCCGCACCTCCTGCTCACGCACGAGTACCTGCCCGACTCGGCGGGACCGGGCGAGTGGCGCGGCGGGCTGGGCGTCGAGACGGTGTTCCGCATCGGCTCGGACGACACCCAGCTCGTCACCTTCGGCGACGGCGACTTCGAGCCCGCGTTCGGGCTCTTCGGCGGCGGAGAGGGCACGCTCAACTTCATCCGGCTCACCTATCCCGACGGTCGCACCGTCGTGCCGAAGAACAAGGACCTCATCACCGGCGTGCCCAAGGGCACCGTCTACCACCAGCAGGCGGGAGGCGGCGGCGGCTGGGGCGACCCGAAGCGGCGCGACCGCGCGCTGCTTCGCGACGAGGTGCGCGACGGCATCGTCTCGGCGGCGCGGGCGCGCGAGCACTACGGGCTGGACGGGTAGATGGATTTCGCGCTCACGCCCGAGCAGCAGCAGATCCGCGACACCTTCGCGCGCTTCGTCGACGCGGAGGTGGTACCGCAGGCGGCCGCGCTCGATGCGGCGCACGAGTATCCGCACGCGCTGGTGCGCAGGCTGGGCGAGCTGGGCTTCTACGCGATGCGCTACCCCGAGGCTTCGGGCGGCCTCGGGCTCGATCTGTCGACCTTCTGCCTCGCGCTCTCCGAACTCGCGCGCGGCTCGATGTCGCTCGCCGGCTGCGCGGCGATGCAGGCGCTGATGGGCACCAAGTTCCTCGAGCGACTGGGCAGCGCCGACATCCGCGCCCGCCTGTTCCGCCCCGCGCTCGAAGGCGCGAAGATCGGCGCGATCTGCATGACCGAGCCGGACGCGGGATCCGACCTCGACTCGATCGCGACCTCCGCGCGCAAGGTCGACGGCGGCTACCTGCTCGACGGCCGCAAGACCTGGGTGACCGCCGCGCCGGTCGCCGACTTCTTCACCGTGTTCGCGCGCGCGGGAGACGAACGCAAGCTCACGATCTTCCTGGTCGAGCGCGGCTTCGCGGGCGTCGCGGTCGGCCGCGCGATCGAGAAGATGGGCGTGTGGGCGCTGCCGACGTCCGAACTCGCGTTCGACGGCTGCTTCGTCCCGGACAGCCACCGGCTCTCGCGCGCCGAGGGCGACGGCGAGGAGCACCTGCGCGCCACGCTCGCCGAGATCCGCATCATCACGGGCGCGATGGCGGTGGGCGTCGCGCGGGCAGCGCTCGACGAAGCGATCCGCTACGCCGGCGAGCGGCGCCAGTTCGGCAAGCCGATCAACCGGTTCCAGGCGATCCAGACGCGGCTCGCCGACATGGCGACCGACCTCGAAGCTGCGACGCAACTCGTTTCGTACGCCGCGTGGCGCCACGACAGCGGCGTTTCGCACCACCGCGAGGCGGCGATGGCGAAGCTCTTCGCGAGCGAGGCGGCGGCGCGCATCTGCGACGGGGCGGCGCGCGTGCTCGCCTCCTACGGCTACGCGATGGAGTTCCCGGTGCAGCGCTACCTGCGCGACGTGCGCTTCACGCTGATCGGCGGCGGCACGAGCGAGATCCTCAGGCTCGTGATCGCGAAGGAGATGACGAGGTGAACCGATGACTGCGGCGCCGCGGATGCGGCCGATCAGGGTGGTACTGGCGAAGCCCGGCCTCGACGGGCACGACCAGGGCGCGAAGGTGGTGGTGCGCGCGCTCCTCGCGGCCGGCATGGAGGTGATCTACACCGGACTGCGGCAGACGCCGGAGGCGGTCGCGCGCATCGCGCGGGACGAGGACGTCGACGTGATCGCCCTCTCCAGCATGGCCGGCTCGCACCTCGCGTTCTGCCGGCGCCTGAAGCCGCTCCTCGACGAGGCGGGACTCGCCGACAAGCTGTGGATCATCGGCGGCAACCTGCCGAAGCAGGACCACGGCGAGCTCCGGGCGCTCGGGTTCCGGGGGATCTTTCCCTCCAGTTCCCGCCTCGACGACATCACCGCTTTCATCGAGCGGGAGGTTCGCGGCAGCCGGGCCGCGACGCAGCCGGAGGCCCACGCATGAACGACCGTCTTCCCGCCGGCATCGCCCCGGTCGTGAACGAGTCCGGGATCGAGATCCAGCCGCTCTACACGGCGGCCGACGTCGCCGCGAGCGGCGGCGACGCGATGCTCGGCCGACCCGGCGAGTTCCCGTTCACCCGCGGCATCCACCCGATGATGTACCGCAAGCAGCCGTGGACGATGCGCCAGTACACCGGGTTCGGCAACGCCGCCGACACCAATGCTCGCTTCAAGTACCTGATCGCGAACGGCCAGACCGGGCTCAACGTCGCCTTCGACCTGCCGACCCAGTGCGGGCTCGCCTCCGACTACCCGCTCGCCGACGGCGAGGTGGGCCGCGTCTGCATGGCGATCGACACCTTGCGCGACGTCGAGGTCGCCTTCGAGGGCATCGACCTCGACCGCATCACCGTGTCGCTCACGATCAACGGGTCGGCCTCGATCCTGATCGCGATGTACCTCGCGATGGCCGAGCGCCGAGGCTTCGACGTGGCGAAGCTGCGCGGCACCGCGCAGAACGACATCCTGAAGGAGTTCGTCGGCCGCGGCACCTGGATCTACCCGGTCGAACCGTCGCTGCGATTCGTCGGCGACACCATCGAGTACTGCGCGAAGCACGCGCCCAAGTACAGCCCGGTGTCGGTGTGCGGCTACCACATCCGCGAGTCGGGCGCGAACCCGGCGCAGGAGATGGCCTACGCGTTCTGCATCGCCTGCGCCTACGCCGACGAGGTGCTGAAGCGCGGCGTGCCGATCGACGAGTTCGCCGGGCGGCTGTCGTTCAACTTCAACATCTTCGGCAACCTGTTCGAGCAGGTCGCGAAGTTCCGCGCCGGACGCGGGCTGTGGGCGAAACTCGTCGCCGAGCGCTACGGCGCGACGAAGCCCGGCTCGATGTGGCTGCGGATGATCGCCGGCGGGGGCGGGTCGGGCCTCACGTTCGAGCAGCCGGAGCTCAACATCGTGCGCGGCGCCTACTACGCGCTGGTGAGCGCGCTCTCCGGCGCGCAGACGATGGCGCTGTGCTGCTACGACGAGGCCTACACGATCCCGAGCGAGTACGCACAGAGGATTTCGCTCCGCACGATGCAGCTCCTGATCGAGGAGATCGGGCTGGCCGACACGGTCGACCCGCTCGGCGGCTCCTACTACGTCGAGACGCTCACCAACCGGATGCGCTCCGAGATGGAGCGGATCATCGCCGGCGTCGACGCACGCGGCGGCATCGTCGGGCTGATCGCGTCGGGCGAGATCCAGTCGCAGGTCTCCGCACAGGCCTACCGGCGCCAGCGCGACCTCGAGTCGGGCGCGTACCGCAAGGTCGGCGTCAACTGCTACCGCACCGAGGACGAGGAACCGGACGTCGAGTTCCATCCCTACGACGAGGCGGACGCGCGCGCGCAGGTGGCGAGGCTCGCGGAGGTGCGGTGCACCCGCGATGGCGCCGCGGTGGAGCGCGCGCTCGAAGCGGTCCGCCGCGCCGCGGCCGAAGGCAGCAACACGATGCCCTCGATCGTCGAGGCGGTGAAGGCCTACGCGAGCGTCGGCGAGATCACCGGGGCGCTGGTCTCGGTCGTGGGGCGCTACCGCGAGCCGGTGCGCTTCGGGGAGTAGGGCATGGCCATCGACCACTACCACGCGCCCACGTCGCTCCCGGAGGCGCTCGAGCGCCTGCGCGGCGGCGGGGCGACGATCCTCGCCGGCGGCACCGACCTGATGCCGCAGAGCCACGCCGGCCGCGTGAAACTCGGGCCGGCGCTGGTCAACGTGCGGCGCGTCCCGGAACTGGGCGGCATCCGCATCGACGACGGGACGCTGCGTCTGGGCGCGCTCTCGACAATGAGCGAGATCCTGCGAAGTGCGTTCGTGCGCGAGTACGCCCCGGTGCTCGCCGAGGCCTGCGATCATTTCGCGAGCGACCAGATCCGCAACGCGGCGACCATCGGAGGCAACGTCTGCAACGCGTCACCCGCCGGCGACACGCTGGTTCCGCTGCTGGTGCTCGACGCCGAGGCGGAACTCGCCTCGAAGCCCGACGGGGAGGTGAAGCTGCGCCGGGTGCCGCGGTCCGCCGTCTTCACCGGCCCGGGCCGGACCGTGCGCGCGCGCGACGAACTCCTGTGCGCGATCCGGGTGCCGCTGCCGAAGCCCGGCTTCGTCGCGCGCTTCGTCAAGTTCGGCACCCGCCCCGCGCTCGACATCTCGGCGGTGGCGATCGGGATCGGCGGCGTGCGTTCCGGCCGCTCGCTCGCCGGCGCGCGGGTGGCTTTCGGAGCGGTCGCTCCGACGCCGATGCGGGCGAAGGCGACCGAGGCGGCCCTGGAAGGGACGGTCCTCGACGACGCAGGCATCGCGCGCGTCGCGGCGGTCGCCCGCGACGAAGTGCGGCCGATCGACGACGTGCGCGCGAGCGCGTGGTACCGGAAGGAACTGGTGTCCAATCTGACCCGGAGGGTGCTGGGCGATGTCGCACAGGCGTGAGATCGAGTTCGTGCTGAACGGGGTGGTGACGCGCGCGAGCGTGCCGCTGGAGGCGAGCGCGCTCTCGATGCTGCGCGACGTGATCGGGCTCACCGGCACCAAGTACGCCTGCGGCGAGGGCGAGTGCGGCGCTTGCACGATCGAGGTCGACGGCGCGTCGGTGTGCGCGTGCCTCCAGTTCGCGGTCGACTGCGAGGGGCGGACGGTGACCACGATCGAGGGCGCCGCCCGCGACCCGCTCGCGGCGCGGATCGAACGTGCGTTCGTCGAGCACGGCGCGGTGCAGTGCGGATTCTGCACGCCGGGGATGGTGATGCAGGCGCGCAACTGGCTCGCCACCCACCCCGATCCGACGCGCGAGGAGATCAAGCGCGCGATCGAGGGCAACCTGTGCCGCTGCACCGGCTACGTGAAGATCGTCGACGCGATCGAAGCCGCCTGCCGCGGCGGACGCTGACGGAGCCTCGGGATGAAGGTGATCGGGAAGGACACGCTGATCGGCAAGCGCATCGCCAAGCTCGACGCGCCCGAGAAGGCCGGGGGACTGACGCGCTACGTGCACGACCTCGACCTGCCGGGGCAGCTCCACGCGAAGATCCTGCGCTCGTCCCGGGTCCACGCGCGGATCGTGCGGATCGACGTCTCGCGCGCCCGTGCGCTGCCGGGCGTCCACGCGGTGATCACCGCCGCCGACGTGCCGTGGCAGCGTCCGCTCGGCGTCGGCAAGGACCAGTTGCCGCTCAAGGGCGACAAGGTCAGGAGTCCGCGCGACGAGATCGCCGCGGTGGCCGCGGACACCGAGGCGATCGCGCTGGCCGCGCTCGCGCTGATCGAGGTCGAGTACGAGGATCTGCCGGCGCTCACCGACCCGGCGGCGGCGCTCGCCCCGGGAGCGCCGGTGATCCACGGCGAGAAGCTTCCGGCGCCGGCGCCCCACGATTCGCTCAAGCCCGGCGAGCCGGGTGACGCCGAGGCGCACCGGCACAACGTCGCGATGACCTTCGACTACGCGCAGGGCGACGTGGCGCGAGGCGAAGCCGAGTCCGACGTGGTGGTCGAAGGCGAGTTCAGGCTGCACTACGTCACCCACTGCTGCATGGGCGTGTCGGGAGTGATCGCCGAGTTCGACCGCTCGGGCAACCTCACGCTCCACTCGAACACCCAGGTGCCGTTCCTGCACAAGCGCGAGTTCGCCGAGATTCTGGGCATCGATCCCGGACGCATCCGCATCATCCAGCCGCCGATCGGCGGGGGTTTCGGCTCGAAGCTCGACATCTACCCGTTCGAGCCGATCTGCGTGGTCCTCGCCAAGGCGACCGGACGCCCGGTGAAGCTCGTGTTCACGCGCGAGGAGGAGTTCGTCGCCTCGCCCACGCGCCAGCCGGTGATCCTCAGGCTCAGGAGCGGCGCGAAGCGCGACGGGACCTTCACCTTCCGCACCTGCGAGACGCTCCACGACAATGGCGCCTACACGTCGTGGGGCGCCACGACGCCGTTCGTGATGATGCAGACGATCAGCTCGCTCTACCGCGTGCCGCACTGCAAGTACCACACGACCGCGGTCTACACCAACAACCCCTACGCCGGGTCGTTCCGCGGCTACGGCAACCTGCAGGCGACCTTCGCGGTCGAGCAGCAGATCGACGAACTGGCGGAGAAGCTCGGCATCGACCCGCTCGAGATCCGGATGAGGAACGCGCAGGACCCCGGCGAGGTGACACCTCAGGGGATGCACTTCAGGACCTGCGGGTTGAAGGAGTGCCTGACCACCGCGGCGGACGCCTCGGGTTGGCGCGGGAAGCACGACGAGGCGGCCGCCGCGCAGCGCATGCCCGGACGGATCAAGCGGGGCGTCGGAATGGCGTCGATGCTGCACGTCGGCGGCGGCGCGAAGATCTACCCGTCGGACGG
>JADLBN010000105.1 GCA_020847675.1 Burkholderiales bacterium
CACTTCGGGCCTCCGGCGGGAATCGTCGCGGCCCTCGCCGTCGCCGCGGGACGGTCGGCGTGGCACTCGAAGCAGTCGAGCTTCACCGCGGCGTAGCGGTGGCAGCCCTCGCAGAACGCGTCCTTCGCGCCGGTCACCCGCCCGGTCTTGGTGTCGGCGTGGCAGTTGACGCAGTTCGCGAGGCTGTGGCGCGTGGTGCGGATGCCCTCGCGCACCGTGGCGTCGCGCTGGTGCCGGATCAGGTCCATGTGGACGCGCCGCATCGTCGCCGTGTCCTCGACGCACTTGCCGCCGTCCGGCGTGACGATTGCCGGCCTGGGCACGCGCGAGGCCGGCGTATCCGCGGCGAGCGCCGGCGCCGGCGCGACGAGCGTCGCGAGGACCGCGAGCGCGCACGCCGCCAGAGCGCGCAGCGCGCGATCGACGGTGCCCGCGGACGCCCGACGGGGTCTCATCGAATCACTCGCCCAGCCCCATCTGGATGTAGCCGGTCGGGCAGACGTCCTTGCAGATGTGGCAGCCGATGCACTTGTCGTAGTCGGTGTAGACGTAGCGGCCGGTGGTCGCTTCCTTCTTGGGCACGCGCGCGACCGCCGTCTGCGGGCAATAGACGACGCAGTTGTCGCACTCGAAGCATTGTCCGCAGCTCATGCAGCGCTTGGCCTCGGCGACCGTCTCCGCCTCGGTGAGCGCGGCGATCCGCTCCTCGAAGTTGCCGAGCGCGGACTCCCGGTCCAGCGTGACGAACTTCCGCTTGTTACGCGCGGTGTAGGTGAAATGGCCGAGGAAGAGCTCTTCGTGCGGGATGACGTAGCGGTCGGACCGGTTGTCGTAGTTGTGGATGCCCACGTTGGAGGCGTCGGTCCCGTGCATCGGTCCGGACGCGTCGGAGAACGCGAGTCCGCGCTCGACCATCTTGCGCTTCAGGTCGAACGCGTGGACGTCGACCTTCGGGCGCGTCTCCTGGTCCTCGCCGCGCAGGAAGCGGTCGATGCCCTCGGCGGCGATCGCGCCGTGGCCGATCGCGGTCGTGAGGAGGTGCGGGCGCAGCACGTCGCCGCCGGCGAACGTGCCCGGCTTGCCCGGCAACTGGTAGTTCCTGTCCGCGGCGACGTTGCCCTTGCCGCTGTCGAACTCCGAGAGGCCGGTGAAATCGACCGCCTGGCCGATCGCGGAGACGATGAGATCCGCAGGGATGTCCTCCTCGGTGCCCTCGATGTTCTTGATCTCGAGCCGGCCGCCGACGAACTTCGCCTCGCAGCGCGCCACCTTGAGCGCGATCGCCCGGCCGTTCGCGTCCTTGACCACCGACACCGGCGCGAGCCCGCCACGGATCGCGATCCCCTCCGCCTGCGCCTGCTCGATCTCGTGCTTGTTCGCCTGCATCTTGTCGACGCCGAAGACGCTGGTCAGCACGACCTCGGCGCCCTGCTTGACCGACACCTCGGCGACGTCGTGCGCGATGTGGCCGGCGATCTGCATCTCGGGGAAGTCGGTCGGCTTCGCGTGACCGATGTGGCCGAGGCGGCGCGCGACGGTGGCGACGTCGATCGACGTGTCCCCGCCGCCGATGACGACGACGCGCTTGCCGACGTGGCGCAGGCGCCCGTCGTTGAACGCCTTGAGGAACGCGGTCGCGGTGACGACGTTGGGTGCATCGCCGCCGGGCGCGGGCAGCGGGCGGCCGGACTGCGCGCCCATGCCGAGGAAGACCGCATCGAAGTCCCGGCGGATCTCGTCCATCGTCACGTCGGTGCCGACCCGGCACCCGAGCCGGGTGTGCACGCCCAGGTCGACGATGCGCCCGATCTCGGCGTCGAGGACTTCGCGCGGCGTGCGGAAGCCGGGGATGCCGTAGCGCATCATCCCGCCGAGAAACTCGTGCTCGTCGAAGATCGTGACCGAATGGCCGCGCAGCGCGAGCTGGTAGGCGCAGGAGAGTCCGGCGGGGCCGCCGCCGATGATCGCGATCTTCCTGCCGGTCGCCGCCGCCGGCGCGCGGAAACCGAGGTTGTTGGCGATCGCGTACTCACCCAGGTAATGCTCGACCGAGTTGATGCCGACGTGGTCCTCGACCTCGTTGCGGTTGCAGCCGGTCTCGCAGGGCGCCGGGCAGACACGGCCCATCACCGACGGAAACGGGTTGGCCTCGGTGAGCCGGCGCCACGCGTACTCCTGCCAGGGCATCGCCGGCTTGCCGTCCGGACCCATCGGCGGCTTCTCGATCCCGCGGACGATGTTGAGGTAGCCGCGGATGTCCTCGCCCGACGGGCAGCTTCCCTGGCAGGGCGGCGTCGACTGGATGTAGGTCGGGCACTTGTGGGTCCACGACGCCTGGAAGATCTGGTCGCGCCAGGACTTCCACTGCGCGTCGCCGTCCTTGTAGCGGCGGAACGTGAGCTTGTGTTCCTGGGTGCCGGGGTTCGCGGACATCGGGAGTTCTCCGTCGGTGGGGTTCGGCCGGACGTCGCGCTCGTCAACGCGTCTCGCCCAGCCGGATCGCGGTGCTGACGAGCTGGTGGACGCCGCCGACCATGCCCATCTTGAATCCGTAGTACGGGAGGACCTTGGTGAACTGCGCCTTGCAGATCGCGCAGATCGTCGCCATGAAATTGACGCCGCGTCCGTCGGCGACCGCGCGCAGCGCCTCCATCCGCGGCAGCGCGCCCTTGACGCGCAGATCGAGTAGCTCGTCGGTGAGGAGCCCGCCGCCGCCGCCGCAGCAGTACGTCGCGTCGTGGGTCGTGCCCGGCGCCATCTCGACGTAATGGTTCGCGACCGCCTTGATGATCGCGCGCGGGATCGTGAACTGGCCGCCCGGCTGGTCGCCCATCCGCGAGGCGCGCGCGACGTTGCAGGAATCGTGGAAGGTGACGACGCGGTGGTCGTTGGCCTCGCGGTCGAAGCGCAGCGCGCCGCGACCGATGAGGTCGTGGGTCACCTCGGAGATGTGCATCGGCTGCCGGTAGCGTCCGTCGAGCTGGCCCTGCAGCCGCTTCGCGTAGGGGTCGTCGGCGCCGGCGCCGATGCCGGCGAGCGTGTTCCACATGCTGTAGGCGACGCGCCAGGCATGGCCGCATTCGCCGACGACGATGCGCTTGACGCCCAGCTCGAGCGCCGCCTCGCGGATGCGCAGCGCGAGCGTGCGCATCTGGTCGTAGTTGCCGATGAACATGCCGAAGTTGGCGGCTTCCGAGGCG
>JADLBN010000106.1 GCA_020847675.1 Burkholderiales bacterium
ATCCCGATCTCGAGCCGCAGGTCACGATCACCCAGCGCGACAACGAGACCACCGAGGAAGTCCGCATAGGCGGGGAACTCAAGTTCGTGAAGGTGACGCCCCGCTGGGGCAGGCCGTACTACCTGGTTCCCAATCGCGACGGCACCGGCTTCATCCGGCGCAACAGCCTCGACACGTCGATCAGCGTTCCGCAGTGGGTGCTGTTCTCCTGGTGAACGCCGGACCGGCCCGCAACTGACGACCAGGCGCGCACGCGCGTCGCGGCATGTCCGTCTACACGACCGTCTCGGCCGGGGATCTCGATGCCTGGCTCGTCCGCTACCCGCTGGGCGAACTCGTCGACCTCGAGCCGATCCGCGCCGGCATCGAGAACACCAACTACTTCGTGACGACCGGTCGCGGGCGCTACGTGCTCACGCTCTACGAGCGGCTGCCCGCGGACGAGCTGCCGTTCTACCTCAACCTGATGGCGCACCTCGCGAGAGCCGGCGTCGAAGTCCCGGCGCCCGCGCCAGACCGCAGCGGCGCGCTGTTCTCGATGCTGTGCGGGAAGCCGGCGAGCCTCGTGGATCGTGTCGACGGAGCGCCGCGGCTCGCGCCGCACGAGCACGATTGCACCGAGATCGGCGCCGCGCTGGCACGACTCCACCTCGCCTCCCGGAGCTATGGCGCGCGCCTCGCCAACCGGCGCGGGCCGGCGTGGTGGCGTCGCGCCGCCCGCGCGGTGCGTCCGTTCCTCGACGCCCGCCAGGCCCGGCTCCTCGACGGCGAACTCGCCTACCAGGCCGGGCTCGGCCGCGTGACGCTGCCCAGGGCGGCGATCCACGGCGACCTGTTCCGCGACAACGTGCTCTTCGCGGACGGCAAGGTGGCGGGCATCATCGATTTCGGCTTCGCGGCCACCGACGCGTTCGCCTACGACCTCGCGATCGCGGTGAACGACTGGTGCAGCCGGCCCGACGGCGATCTCGATCGCAGCCTCGCGCACGCGTTCGTCGAAGGCTACCGGCGCCACCGCGAACTCACGCCCGCCGAACGCGCGCAGTGGCCGGCGCTCCTGCGCGCGGCGGCGCTGCGCTTCTGGCTCTCGCGGCTCCACGACCTCCACCTCCCGCGGCCGGGCGAACTCGTGCACGCCCACGATCCGGCCGGGTTCGAGAGGATCCTCGTTCACCGCGCCGACGCTGCGCCGGATCTCCCCGGCGCGCGCGCAGCGTGAGTCCACCGATGGACGCGCCGCGCGACGTCGTGTTCACGGTCCACCCGGCCCGGCGCGGCCTCGCCTGGCTCAAGGATGCGTGGGAACTGTTCTCGCGCGCACGGGCGCCCTGGCTCCTGATGCTCGGCACCTACTACCTGTCGATGATGGCGGTCGAGTTCGTGCCGCTGGTCGGGCAGGTCCTGGTGCCGCTCATCAAGCCGGCGTTCGCGGTCGGATTCCTCGCGGCGGCGTGGACCCAGGAGCGAGGCGGTGCGCCGCGCGTCCGCGACCTGTACCTCGGTTTCCGCTCGAACCTGCGCGCGCTGCTCGCGCTCGGCGTCGTGTTCGTCGCCGGCATCACGCTCGCCGTGATGTCGACCGCGCTGGTGGACGGAGGGCGGCTGATCGACACGCTCACGGCCCCGGCGCCGGCCACCGCCGAGGAACGCGAAGCCTGGAGCGCGACGCTCAACGCCACACTCGCCGACCCGCGCACGTCGATCGCGATTCTCGTCGCGGTGGCGGTCGCCCTGCCGACGCTCGCGGCGCTGTGGTTCGCGCCCGGGCTCGTGGTGTTCCAGGACCTTCCCGCCTCCGGCGCGCTCGCGCATTCGCTGCGCGCGGCGATCGCGAACTGGCGCCCGCTCGTCGTCTACGGCCTCGCCGTGATCGCATTCGGCGTGATCCTCCCCGCCTTCGTGCTCGGCGTGCTGGCGGCGATCCTCCCGCAGCAGACCATCGCGATCCTGGCGATCGCGCTCCTGATGCCGTACGCGTTCTTCTTCGCCGCGACGCTGCACGTCTCCGACTACGTGAGCTACCGCGAGGTGTTCCACGCGGGCGAGACGCTCGCCCCGCTCACGCCGGCGGCGACGGCGCCGCGCGACTGACCGGCGCAACCATGGGAGAGCCGGGGACCGCGCGCTGGCGCCGCTGGCTCCCCGGTCTCGCCCAGTTCGCACCGGCGCCGCCGGGAGCGTGGCGCGCCGACGCGTTCGCCGGTGTCTCGGTCGCGGTGGTGATGATCCCGTCGGTGCTCGCCTACGCGGAGCTCATGCGGCTGCCGGCGGCGACCGGCCTCTACGCCGCGGTCGGGTCGATGGCGGTGTACCTGCTCCTGACCGGATCTCGCCGCGTGATCGTGGGTCCGGACACGACCATCGCGCTCCTCGCGACCGCGGTCATCGCGCCGTTCGCCGCCGGGGACCCCGCGCGGACGGCTGCGCTCGCGGCCCTGCTCGCGATCATGACCGGGATCGTCATGGTCGCCGCCTCGCGGATGGGACTGGGGCAGTCCGCCGACGTCCTCGCCCGCCCGGTCGTCGTCGGATACGCGAACGGCGCGGCCCTGGTGCTGATCGCGTCGCAGCTCGCGGTGCTCCTCGGCGTGCAGCTCGACTCGGAAGCGTTCGGGTCGCGCATTGCCGAGGCCGTGGCTTCGCTGCCGTCGGCCCACGCGCCGACGCTGGGCCTGGGCCTCGCGTTGATCGCGGTACTCCTCGCCTGCCGGCGCTGGCTGCCCCGATGGCCGGGCCCGCTCATCGCGTGCGCGCTTGCGGGCGCGGCGGTGGTCGTGTTCCCGCTCGACGAGCGCGGCGTTTCGATGCTCGCGGCGATCCCGCCCGGAATCCCCGCGCCCGCGCTGCCCGCCGTCACGATCGCCGACGTGCGCGATCTCGCGGGCGGCGCGCTGGCGCTCGCGTTCCTCGCGTTCGCCGAGGGCGTACTGCTCGCGCGCACGCTTGCCGAGCGGCACGGCGAGTCGACCGACGCCGGCGCCGAACTGCGCGCGCTGGGCGTCGCGAACGTGGCTGCCGGAGCCGCCGGGGGCTTCAACGTCGGCGCGAGCGGTTCGCGTTCGATCACCGCCGACGCAGCGGGCGGCTCCTCGCAGGGCACGCAACTGGTCGCGCTCGCGCTCCTCGTGGCCTTCGCTCTCTTCCTCGGCCCGCTCCTCGCGCGGCTGCCGCGCGTCGCGCTCGCCGCGATCCTCGTCGCCGCCGCGCTCCACCTCCTCGATCTGCGCGGGATGCGCGCCCTGTGGCGCCTCGAACGACACGCCGCCCTGATCGCCGGCGGCGTCACGATCGGCGTCCTGGTGCTGGGCGTGCTGCCGGGCATGCTGATCGGCATCGCGCTGGCATTCCTCGAAGTTCTGGTCGAGGTCGCCCGCCCCCGCGACGCGGTGCTGCGGCGCCGCCCAGGCGACACCCACTTCCACGACCTCGACGACGACGAACCGGGATCCACCGCTCACGGGGCGATCGTCTACCGGCTCTATGCCCCGCTGGTGTTCGCGAACGCCCATCGCGTCGCCGACCGGATCCTGACGCTGGTTGCGACCGCCGAGCCTCCGGCACGGGTCGTCGTGCTCGACTTGCAGGCGGTGTGGGAGATCGACGTGACCGCCGCCGGCACGCTGATCGAACTGCACGACGACCTCGAGGGCCGCGGAATCGACCTGCGCTTCGCGCGCGCGAATCGCCCCTTGCGCGAGCAGATCCACCGGATGCTCGCAGGACACCACGCCGCGCACGAGCGCTTCTTTCCCTCGGCGTCGGCCGCGGTCGACGATTTCCTCGCGGGAGCCGGAGACGAAACGGGCCCGCGCGCGATCGGGGGAGAGACCCGCGATTCGTGAGTTTCTTCGTCGACCCTACGCCGGCTCGAGCTTCGCGTACTCGAGCGCGAGCCACTTGACGCCGACGTCGCGGAAGTTGACCTGGACGCGCGCGTCGCTGCCCCGTCCCTCGGCGCCCACGATGACGCCCGCTCCGAACTTCGCGTGACGGACGTTCTGCCCGATCCTCCATCCCGGAGCCGCGGGCGTGGGCGGCGGCATCGCAGCAACCTTGCCCCACTCCGCCTCGTCGACGTCCAGCGCGCCGAAGCGCTTGCGCGCGGGCGAGAGCCAGAGGACGAGGTCGCGCGGGATCTCGTCGAGGAAGCGGCTCGCCACGTGGTAGCGCGTCTGCCCGTGCAGCATCCGCTGCTGCGCGTGGGTGAGGTAGAGCCTGCGCCGCGCGCGCGTGAGCGCGACGTACATGAGGCGGCGCTCCTCCTCCGGTCCGTCCCTCTCGTTCATGCTGTTCTCGTGCGGGAACAGCCCCTCTTCGAGACCGGTGACGAACACCGTGTGGAACTCGAGGCCTTTCGCCGAATGCACGGTCATGAGCTGGAGCGCAGGGCGCCCTTCCGCCTCCTGCGTCTCGCCGGCCTCGAGCGCCGCGTGCGCGAGGAACGCCGACAACGGGTCGGTTGCGCCTTCGGCCGGGCCGTCCGCGGGCGCCTGGGCATCCGGCGCCACCCGGTCGGACAGCATCGGCGCGTCGCTCGCGATCTCGGCCTCGCGCACGAATCCCTGCGCCGCGTTGACCAGTTCCTCGAGGTTCTCGATCCGGTCCTCGCCGTCCTTCTCCGCGCGGTAGTGCGCGATGAGTCCCGAGACCTCGGTGACGTGCGCCACCGCCTCGGGCAGCGGGAGCGATCGGGTCTCCTCGCGCAGCCTCTCCACCAGCGACACGAACGCGCCGAGGCTCGCGCCGGCCCTGCCGCCGACCGCCCCGCTCGCCGCCGCCTGCCACAGGCTCGTGCCGCGAGCGCGCGCGGCGTCCTGCAACTGCTCGAGCGAACGGGCGCCGATGCCGCGCGGGGGGAAATTCACCACGCGCAGGAACGCCCCGTCGTCGTCCTGCGCCGCGACCAGCCGAAGGTAGGAGAGCGCGTGCTTGACCTCGGCCCGTTCGAAGAAGCGCATGCCGCCCCACACGCGATAGGGCAGGCCCGCGCCGAACAGCGCGTGCTCCAGCACGCGCGACTGCGCGTTGCTGCGGTAGAGCAGCGCGACCTCCGAAAGCGGGACGCCCTCGTCGGCGAGGCCCTTCACGACGTCGACGACGAACGCCGCCTCGTCGAGATCGGTCGGCGCGGCGAACGCGCGCACCGGCTCGCCCTTGCCTTCGCTCGTCCACAGTTCCTTGCCGAGCCGCGCCCGGTTGTGCCGGATCAGCGCGTTCGCGGCGTCGAGGATGTTGCCGTGCGAGCGATAGTTCTGCTCGAGCTTCACCAGCCGCACCGGGCGGCCCGGTGCGTCGAAGTCGCGCTCGAAGTGCTGCATGTTCGCGGCATTCGCGCCGCGGAACGCGTAGATCGACTGGTCGTCGTCGCCGACCGCGAACACGGTCGCGTCGGGGCCGGCGAGCAGGCGGAGCCACCGGTACTGGAGCAGGTTGGTGTCCTGGAACTCGTCGACCAGCAGGTGCGAGAAGCGGCGCCGGTAGTGCTCGCGGATCGCCTCCTTCGAGGCGAGGAGTTCGTAGCTCCGCAGCAGGAGCTCGGCGAAGTCGACCACGCCCTCCCGGCGGCACGTCGCCTCGTAGAGCGCGTAGTGCTCGACGCGCGCGCGGGCGAACTCGTCGGCCGCCTCGACCGCCTGCGGCCGCAGCCCCGCCTCCTTGGCGCTCGCGATGAACCACGCGAGCTCCCGCGGCGGGAACCGCTCGTCGTCGAGGCCGTGAGCCTTGTAGACGCGCTTGATCAGCGCGAGCTGGTCCTGCGTGTCGAGGATCTGGAAGAGCTGCGGCAGCTCCGCGTCGCGGTGGTGGGCGCGCAGCATCCGGTTGCACAGCCCGTGGAAGGTGCCGATCCACATGCCCCGCACCGACATCGGAGTCAGCGCCGACAGGCGCAGCAGCATCTCGCGCGCGGCCTTGTTGGTGAACGTGACGGCGAGCACCGACGAGGGCGACGCCTGGCCGGTCGCGATGAGCCACGCGATGCGCGTGGTGAGCACCCGTGTCTTGCCGCTGCCGGCTCCGGCGAGCACCAGCGCCGAGCCGTGCGGAAGCGTCACCGCCTCGCGCTGGCGCGGGTTGAGGTCGTCGAGGAGCGGGCGGGTCATCGGGCCGGGCGGGTGGATCCTGCGGGCGCGGCGAAGCCCGGCGGTCGGACCGATTATAGGCGAGCGCGGACGCTATAATCGCGCGGACTGGCACCCACGAAGATGGTCCGCGATCCCTCCGTCCCGCCCGATGCGCGCTCCGCGGCGATGCGCGGCTTCGTGCAATGGATCCGTGCCGCGGCGCCCTACGTCTACGCGTTCCGCGGCAAGTCCTTCGTGATCGCGTTCGGCGGCGAGGTCGTCGCCGACGACTCGTTCCTCGGCGTCGTCCACGATCTCAACCTGCTGCACAGCCTCGGCATCCAGCTCGTCGTCGTCCACGGCATGCGCCCGCAGATCGAGACGATCCTCGCGCAGCAGAACCTGCCCTCGCGCTACCACAACGGGCTGCGCGTCACCGACGCCGAGACGATGGACTGCGTGCTCGAGGCCGCCGGCCAGGTTCGCAGCCGCATCGAGGCGATGCTCTCGCTCGGCGTGGCGAATTCGCCGATGGCCGGCGCGTACAACCGCGTGTCGTCGGGGAACTACGTCACGGCGAAGCCGATGGGCGTGGTCGACGGCGTCGACATGCTGCTGACCGGCGAGGTCCGGCGCGTGGACACCCAGGCGATCCAGCAGCGCCTCGACGACGGCGACATCGTGCTCATCTCGCCGCTCGGCTACTCTCCCACCGGCGAGCTGTTCAACCTCTCGGTCGAGGAGGTCGCGATGCAGGTCGCGGTGCGCCTCGATGCGCACAAGCTCGTCTTCCTGATGGAGCACGACGGCGTGCGCAACGGCCGCAAGCGGCTGCTCACCGACCTGTCGACGCGCGACGCCGAGGCGCTGCTCGCGAAGGAGAAGGGCCTGCCACAGGACGTCCGCCGCTACCTGCCCTGCGCGATCCAGGCCTGCGACGCCGGCGTCGCGCGCGCGCACCTGCTCTCGCGCCACATGGATGGCGCGCTGCTGCTCGAGTTCTTCACCCGCGACGGCGTGGGGACGATGGTCGCGTCCACGCCGCTCGCGCACCTGCGCAACGCGACGATCGACGACGTGCAGGGCATCCTGCAGATCATCGGCCCGCTGGAAGAGCAGGGCGTACTGGTGCGCCGCTCGCGCGAGCGCCTCGAAGCCGAGATCGAGCGCTTCGTCGTCGCCGAGTACGACAACCAGATCATCGGCTGCGCCGCGCTCTACGCTTTCCCGGACGACCGCGTCGGCGAACTCGCGGCGCTCGCTGTCCACCCCGATTTCCGGCGCGAGGGCTACGGCGAAGCGCTGATGCAGGAGATCGAGTCGCGCGCCCGCAAGCACCGGCTCTCCGCGCTGTTCCTGCTCACCACCAAGACGGCGGGCTGGTTCCTCGAGCGCGGCTACCGTCCTTCCACGATCTCCGCGCTGCCGCAGGAGAAGCGCGCGCTCTACAACTACCACCGCAACTCGCAGGTCTACCGCAAGGCGCTCTGACGCGCCGGCGGACCCACCAAGGAAGACACCATGGCACGTACCGTCCACTGCGTGAAACTCGGCCGCGACGCCGAGGGACTCGACTTCCCGCCCTACCCGGGCGAACTCGGCAAGCGCCTCTACGAGAGTGTGTCGAAGGAGGCGTGGCAGCAGTGGATCCGCCACCAGACGATGCTCGTCAACGAGAACCGGCTCTCGCTCGCCGATGCGCGCGCGCGGAAGTGGCTCGCGGAGCAGATGGAGAAGTACTTCTTCGGCGGCGGCGCCGAGATGCCGCCCGGCTACGTTCCGCCAGCTACCTAGCGGTCGTCCCGGACGGCGGCCGGCCGCGACGGCGGCTGCTACACTCGTCCCCATGTCCTCGCTGCCGATCAGCCGCTACCCGGTCCCCGCGCTCGCCGACCTGCCCGAAGACCTGCGCGCGCGCATCCTGGCGGTGCAGGAGAAGGCCGGGTTCGTGCCGAACGTGTTCCTCGCGCTCGCGCACCGGCCCGACGAGTTCCGCGCGTTCTTCGCCTACCACGACGCGCTGATGGAGAAGGACGGCGGGCTCACCAAGGCCGAGCGCGAGATGATCGTCGTGGCGACCTCGGGCGCCAACGACTGCCTCTACTGCGTGGTCGCGCACGGCGCGATCCTGCGCATCCACGCGAAGAACCCGCGCGTCGCCGACCAGGTGGCGGTCAACTACCGCAAGGCCGAGATCACGCCGCGGCAGAAGGCGATGCTCGCGTTCGCAATGAAGGTCGCCACCGACAGCGGCGCGCTCGACGACTCGGACCACGACGCGCTGCGCGCGCACGGCTTCGATGCCGAGGACATCTGGGACATCGGCGCGATCGCCGCCTTCTTCGGCCTGTCGAACCGGATCGCGAACCTGATCTCGATGCGGCCGAACGACGAGTTCCACCTGCTCGGCCGCGTGCCGAGGGAGCGCAAGCCGCCCCCGTGACCCTCGACGGCGCGGCGCGGACCAGGGCCTGTTAACGCTATCGAGTCGCGAGCGACTCGATAGCGTTAACAGGCCCTAGCCCGGGCCCCTCCGGCAGCGCGCCACGACGAAGTCGACCAGCAGCGACGTCGACGCCTCGACGTCGAGGTGCTCGGTGTCGATCACGAGGTCGGCCGAATCGGGCGGCTCGTACGGGCTGTCGATGCCCGTGAAGCCCTTGAGCGCGCCGGAACGCGCCTTCGCGTAGAGGCCCTTCGGGTCGCGGCGCTCGCAGGTCTCGAGAGGCGATCGCACCCACACCTCGATGAAAGGCCGCTTGCCCGCGGCCTCTCTCGCGCGCGCGCGCTCGTCGCGATACGGCGAAATGAACGCCGTCACGCAGACCATCCCGGCGTCCGCGAACAGCGCGGCTACCTCGCCGATGCGCCGCAGGTTCTCCTGCCGGTCGGCCGGCGAGAACCCGAGGTCGGCCGACAGGCCGGTTCTCACGTTGTCGCCGTCGAGCGTGTAGGCGTTCCAGCCGCGGTCGAACAGGCGCCGCTCGAGCGCGAGCGCCAGCGTGGACTTGCCCGCGCCCGACAGTCCGGTGAGCCACACGACCGCCCCGGAGTGCCCGCTCCTCGCTTCGCGTTCCGGCCCCGCGACCTGGTGGCGCACCGGCACGACGTCCCCGGCGTGGTGCCGCGCGCGGCGCTGGTCGGGATAGCCCGACGCGTCGATCGCGCCCGCTCCGACGAGAATTCCGTCCTCGAGCACCACGAAGCGGCCGGTCGCCGGCAGCAACGACGCGTCGTCGACCGCGACGGCAGCGTCGCAGCGGATCGACACGCGCGCGACGTCGCCTTCGCCGGCCGCCGGCGCCACTCTTCGCGCACCGTCCTCGGCGTCGAGGACGAAATGCACGGCGGTGACGCGCGCACCCACTTCGCGAGGCCCGATGCGCAGCGCGAACGGCCGTCCCGACGCGAGCTCGCCGCGACCGAGCCAGGCGAGATCGGCGTCGAACACCGACGTGAGCTTGGGCGGCGACTCCGGTGAGCACAGCAGGTCGCCACGCTCGATCGCGGCAGCGCCGTCGAGGACGACCGACGCGGCCTCGCCGGTCGCAGCCATCCCGGCAGAAACCGGGCCTCCGGCGAAGCCGGCGACCGTCGCCGTGCGGTTCGAAGGCAGGATCAGCACGGCGTCTCCGGCGGCGAGCGAACCCGACTCGACGCGTCCGGTCGCGATGAAGCGCCCCCCTTCTCGAACGGCGTTCTCCACCGGCAGGCGCAGCGGCCCCCCCGCAGCGCGCCCGGAAGGACGCAGCGCCTCCAGCGCTTCGGCCAGCGTGGGCCCGTTCCACCAGGGCGCCTCGCTGGCGCGCGTCCCGACATTCGCGCCACTCTGCGCCGACACCGGCACGATCGCGTGCAGGCGCACGCCGAGTCGCCCGGCCGCCTCGGTCGCGACATCGCGAACCGCGGCGTAGCGCTCCTCGTGCCACTGCGCGAGGTCCATCTTGTTCACGGCCACGATCACGTCGCGCACGCCGCAGACCTGGAGCGATGCGAGGCGCGTTCCGAGCTTCCGCGCGGCGCCGGCGCGCGCATCGGCGACGAGCAGGGCCGCGATTCCGCCGGCCGCTCCGGATTCGAGCGCGCGCAGGCGTTCGCGCGGTTCCGCCGCGTCGACGATCAGGATTTCCCGGCGCGGCGTCTTCACGCGCAGCAGCGTCGTGACTGGCGCGACAGCCGACGCGGCCGGCGCACCGTCGGAACGCTTCGAGACCTCGGCGCCACCCTCGTGAAGGGCTCCGAGATCGCGCCGGAGGCGCTCGATCAGCGCCGACTTGCCGTGGCCGGCGGGACCGTCGATGCAGACCGCGATCGCGTTCGCGGTGTCGGCCGGACTCAACCTGCCCTCCCCGCGTGCAGGCGCCGCGAGCGCCGGCTCCCGTGCAGCGCGCGACTCGGCCGCCCCCTGGACCGCAGCGTGAGGCGCGCCCGCGCCCGGCTGCGGGTACGTCCGGCGCACAACCGGAGCGGAGGAAAAGGGTCGCGCATCGTCGAACAGGCCGTGGGTCGGCGTGCAAAGCCTGTCATTCTAGTGCCCCGAGACAGTAGTTCGTTACTGAAAACGACCGGGAAATGGCGCCAATCTGCGTTGCGAATCCTCGCGAGGTGTCCAACCTCGCTGCGGTTCGCGCCTTGCCTGGCGCCATTTCCCGGCCCTTTTCGCGAGCGCCTTCGACCGTTTGCGGTTCCTCAACGAACTACTGACTCGGG
>JADLBN010000107.1 GCA_020847675.1 Burkholderiales bacterium
CCGGCGCGGCGCGCATCGCCAAGGCGCTGAGGGAAGATCGCGCCGTCCTGTGGGCGCAGCCGATCCGCCCGCTGCCCGCGACGACGAAGTCCGCGAAGGCCGCCGATCCGCGCTTTCGCGCACGGAGCAACCGCCTGATGGTCCGGCTGGCCGAGGGCGTCGCCGAGGACTGGACCTCGCTCGCGCCGCGCTTCACGCAATTGCTCGGCACCCCGGTCGTCGCAGACCGCAAGGTCGGCAACGTCTGGATGATGACGATCGCCGTCGCGCGAGCGCCCGAGGAACTCGCCGCGCTCGCGGCGGTGCTCCAGCAGGATACGGCGGTGATGTACGCCGACCCGGTGCGGCGCATGCTGCCGCAGGCGCTTCCGAACGACCCGCTGTTCGACCTGCAGTGGGCGCTGACCGATCCGCTCGCCGGCGTCAACGCGCCCGCGGCGTGGGACGTACAGAAAGGATCGGCGGCGGTCACCGTCGCGGTCATCGACACCGGCATCGTTCCGCACCCCGATCTCGACGGCCGCGTGCTCGCGGGATACGACTTCGTCTCCGATCCGTCGAGCGCGCGCGACGGCGACGGGCGCGACCCGAACCCGCGCGACGAAGGCGACTGGACCGGCGCGGACGAGTGCTATCCCGGTTCCCCGGCGCAGGACAGTTTCTTCCACGGGCTGTTCGTCTCCGGCCTGATCGCGGCGAACACCGACAACGGCATCGGCATCGCCGGCATGGACTGGGCGGCGAGCCTGCTGCCGGTGCGCGCGCTCGCGAAGTGCGGCGGCACCGAGGCCGACGTCTACGAGGGGATGCTGTGGGCGTCGGGCGTGCAGATCGCCGGCGTGCCGCCGAATCCTTCGCCCGCGCGCGTCATCAACATGAGCCTCGGAGGCTTCGGTGGATGCTCGTCGGCGGTCCAGGAGGCGGTCGACGACGCGCTCGCGCAGGGTTCGGTCGTCGTCGCTGCGGCCGGCAATGCCGCCGACGATGCGCTGAACTGGTCGCCGGCCAACTGCGGCGGCGTGATCACGGTCGGCGCATCCGGCAACAACGGCGACCGCACCGGCTACTCGAACTACGGCGCGCGCGTCGACCTCTCCGCGCCCGGCGGCGACGGCAGCGACGTCTCGTCGCTCGTGCTCTCGACCTATGCGCTCGGCGAGACGACGCCGGGCGATCCGGCCTACGCGATCGCCGCGGGGACGAGCTTCTCGACGCCGATGGTCTCGGGAACCGTGTCGCTGATGATCGCCCGCAATCCGCTGCTCACGCCGGGACGCGTGCTGTCGATTCTGACCGGAACGACGCGCGACTTCCCCGTGGGCACACAGTGCAGCGCGGGCAGCGTGTGCGGCTCCGGGCTCCTCGACGCCGGCGTGGCGGTGGCGAGCACACCTCCGGCGACGACGGTCCTGCCTCCGAACTCCGTGCCGGTCCTCGAGTACTACGAGGCCGCGTCCGACCACTACTTCATTACGGCGGACCCGAACGAGATCGCCTACCTCAATCTCTACCTGCCGCAATGGCAGCGCACCGGCGCCGTGTTCTTCGCCTATCGGGAAGCGTTCCTCGCCCCGCCCGGCGCGCAGCCGGTGTGCCGCTTCTACGCAGGCGGCATCATCCAGTCGCACTTCTTCACCGCGAACCCGGCGGAGTGCCAGTTCGTGCAGATGCGCTGGCCGGGAGTCTGGACGCTCGAGAATCCCGCGGTGTTCTATATCGAGGTTCCCGACGCGAACGGCGCCTGCCGCGAGGGGACGATCCCGATCTACCGCTTCTTCAACAACCGGATGGACGCCAACCACCGCCACACGCCCGACCGCTCGGTGCGGCGCGCGATGATCAACCGCCTCTGGGTGCCGGAGGGCAACAACGGCGTGGCGTTCTGTTCGCCGATCTAGCCTCTCTCACCGGTCCTGCCGCAACGGCGCCGGAAGCCCGGCGCCGCGTCGAGGCCCCGGAGCCTGCGAGTGTGCGATCCCGTATAATGGCCGGCTCCCGGAGAGATGGCCGAGTGGTCGAAGGCGCCTGACTCGAAATCAGGTATACGGCAACGTATCGGGGGTTCGAATCCCTCTCTCTCCGCCACGAATTCATGGATTTGCGCGCGCCCACGGGCCGCCGCGCAGCGCGTATGCCAGTCCCGGTCGCCGTAGCCGTTGCGCCCGTTTTCGCGCCCTTCGCCGCGTTCGCCGTGGCCGGCGCTGACCAGGCCCTTCATGTCCAGTTGCATCAGCCGCTGCGCCACGTAGCCGATCATCTCCCGCAGCAGGTCGTTGTCCGATCCCTTCTCAAGCTGAACGTCGGGAACGCCGCGCGCGAGAAACACGCGTGATAGCAGAAACCGCTTGCTTTGATAGCTGAATGTGCTATCATACACAGCGTGAGAGCGAAACACCGGAAGACGCTCGCCGCGATCTTCGCCAAGCCCACCCTTTCGGGCATCGCCTTCTCCGAAATCGAGACGCTGCTGATCGCGCTCGGCGCCACGATGGCCGAGCGAAAGGGTTCGCGCGTGAAGTTCGCTCTGCGCGGTGTCGAGTGGCACGCGCACCGCCCGCACCCCGGCAAGGAGGCGAAGCGGTATCAGGTGGAGAGCGCCCGCGAGTTCCTGGAACGACTGGAGATCACGCCATGAGCAAGATGACCTGCAAGGGCTACACCGCCCGCGTCGAATTCGACGATCGCGACGGTGTCTTCGTCGGCCGCGTGCTGGGAATCAAGGCCATCGTCGGGTTCCACGGTACGACGGTGGATGAGCTACGCGCCGACTTCAAGGCTGCGATCGACCTTCTTCTCGACGATGCCAAGGCGCGCGGCGAGGCACCGGAGCGCCCGGCCAGCGGCAAGCTGATGTTGCGCGTTCCGCCGGAGGTCCACGCGGCCGCGGCAATCGCGGCAGAAGCGGCCGGCACGAGTCTCAACCAGTGGGCGGCAAAGGTGCTGGGCGACGCGGCACGCACGGCGCCTGCGCGCTGAAGGAGGCGTCTCCTCGTCGGCCATGGGCGCCGGGAAGCTTACTTGCCCGGAGGACACGGCAACGTCGAACAAGCGGGGTCGCGCGATCGTCGAGCCCGTTCGACCTCCGCCATTCGGTCAGGCTCCTGCGGGAACGAAGCGCGGAGACTTTCGGACTTGGCGAAACGGGGTCACCTGAGCGATCAGCACCTTTCCGGCGAACTCGGAACGAGGAAGACGGCAACGTATCGGGGGTTCGAATCCCTCTCTCTCCGCCACGACACGTGCGCCGGGCCTTCACGGGTTCCGGCGCTTCTTTCATCCTGCTCCGAAGTCTCGCTGCGCCGCCGACCGCCGGTTGACGTTCGGCGCCCGATGCCGCGACAGGCCCGCCTTCAGCACCAACAGTCCCTTGCCGAACGGAGGTCGTCCGAAGCGACCCGCTGGACCCTGTCGCCCGCAGGCTTCTCGTTCACGCGCAACGCGTCCTCGAACGAGGCGAGGAGGTCGACGAGTCGCGAGCGGTCCGAAGCGCCGACGCCGCCGAGGAGTTCGACTACCGCGCGTTCGTGCTCGGCCACCATGTCGCGGCAGGCCTCGCGCCCCAGCGCCGTGAGGCGCACGACCGTCGCGCGTCGATCGCGATCGTCGGTGACGCGGTCGACCAGTCCGTCGGCGAGGAGCCGCGCGACGATGCCCGTGACGTTGCCGCCGGTGACCATCAGGCGCTGCGACAGTTCGCCCATGCGCAATCCAGACGGCGAGCGCTCGAGTTCGGCGAGCAGGTCGAACCGCGGCAGCGTGGTCGCGCAACGTTCGGAGAGCCGCTTGCGGATCCCGCGCTCGACCAGCGCCGCGCACCTCGCCATGCGGTTCCACAACTCGGTAGCGTCGCCCGGGCCTGCATCGGCCTGAGCCACGCTTCCGGGCCGGACCCTTTCCAGCACACTCGACATCGCATCACCTCCCGGTCGACCCACGCCCACGACAGGGCGACTGCGCCCGTCGCGAGTCCGCACGCCGGTATCCCATCCTCCGCCCGCCGCCATCCGGCAGGACGGAACGGGAATCCGGCCCGTCCGGGAGTCCCGCTCACCCCTGTCGCGACAAAGCTCGCGGACTTCTGGCGGACGCTCGCGCGAGAACGGCGACGAGGTCGGTGATCCTGACGGCGAGGGGATCGGGCTCCCGATGCCGGAGGGTAACCGCGCCGAAAGGCACCGCTACGTTGGGCAGATCGACGTCCAGGATCGCGAGCATGGACCTGAGCGCGCTGTTCGCGTGATAATGAAAGGTTCCGAAGCAAAGAAAGTTCGCTTCCAGCACCATGCCGATGGCGGTCGGGGCGGACGCCGTCTCGATCACATGTCTCGGCATGGTC
>JADLBN010000108.1 GCA_020847675.1 Burkholderiales bacterium
AGCATGGCGTTGCTGGCAGCTTTGACTTGCCACTATCGCTGACAGCCAGCACTCCGACAATTGAACCTCGGCAAGGACCGGCGCAGAACCTCGTCTTCACGTTCGACAAGAACATCACCTCCGCCTCCGCTATCGTCACCGAAGGCACTGCGACCATCGGCAGCCTCACCTATTCCGCAAGTACCGTCGTCGTGCCGCTCACTGGCGTGAACAACCAGCAATACGTGACCGTCGGCCTCTCGTCAGTCGTCGCGTCCGACGGCGGCAGCGGCGGTACCGCATCGGTGCGGGTCGGCTTCCTTCTCGGCGACGTCAATGCCAGCCGCGTGGTGACGCTCGGCGACCTGGCGATCGTGAACGGTGCCCTGGCGCAGGCGGTATCTGCGGCCAACTTCACGCGCGACGCGAACGTCAGCGGCACCCTGACTCTCGCCGACAAGGCTGTCGCGAACGCCAACCTCACCAAGAGCCTCCCGGCACCTTGATCGTGCACCCATGCGCCGCATCGTGCCACCGCCGTCGAAGTCATTGCGCATGCGCACGGAGATGCAGAAGTGACTCTGCGAAATTGGACAGGGGGATAGGTGGGAAGCTCTGCTCTAATGGCGCTTGAGCGCCGAGGAGCGGAGAGCATGAAACGACCACGCAGGAACCATTCAGCGAGGTTCAAGGCGACGGGTCGACCAGGGCAAGACGCCGCTCTACACGCCGAAGAACGCCGCGGCGCTGTGGCTCGACTACGCGTTCGGCAAGGCGCCGCTCGCCGGCCTCTCGGTCGGCGCAGGCGTGCGCTACACGGGCGCGACCTGGGGCGACAGCGCCAACACGCTGCGCGTCGGCTCGAACACGCTCGTCGACGCGGCGCTGCGCTGGGATCTCGCGCGCGCCGCCCCCGGCCTCAAGGGCTTCCTCGTCGCCGTCAACGCGAGCAACCTGCTCGACAAGGAGTAGTGTCCGAGTGCACGAACTACAACTGCCTCTGGGGGCTGCGTCGCGTCGTCTCGGGCACGCTGACCTATCGCTGGTGACCCGGGCGACGGCGCGGCACCCGGCCCGGAGACGACATCGCGGGCGGGCTCGGCCCCGACCGGGATGGCTTCCGGGAGTCGCTGGAATACCGTATATTTATACGGTATGGCAACCGACCTCCTCCCGCCCTTCGCGGAACTCCACTGCGTCAGCAACTTCAGCTTCCTGCGCGGCGCCTCGCACCCCGAGGAACTGGTCGAGCGCGCGGCGGGGCTCGGTTACGCGGCGCTCGCGCTCACCGACGAGTGCTCGCTCGCCGGCATCGTGCGTGCGCACCTCGCGGCGAGGGACGTGAAGCTCCCGCTGATCGTCGGCAGCGAATTCACGCTCGACGAAGGCACGCGACTCGCGCTCTACGCAACCGACCGCTCGACCTACGGCGACCTCGCGCAGCTGATCACGCGCGGCCGGCGCCAGGCAGGCAAGGGCCACTATCGGCTGTCGCGCGCGGACGTCGAGGCGATCGCGTCGCGCTGCCTCGCGCTGTGGCTTCCCGGGGAATTTGGGGACAGACCCCGATTTTCGCCCCGACTTTCGCCATCTTCGGCATCGACAGCCGTCAGGCGAAAATTGGGAAAATCGGGGTCTGTCCCCAATTTCGAGAATTGGGGTCTGTCCCCCATTCCGGCGCGCTGGATCGCCGACACGTTCCCCGGCCGCGCGTGGCTGGGCGTGGGGCTGTTCGCGCAGGCGGGCGACGCCGCCCGGCTCGCCAATCTCGAAGCCGTCGGCCGCAGGTACGGGCTGCCGCTCGTCGCCGCGGGCGACGTCCACATGCACGTGCGCGCGCGCCGCGCGCTGCAGGACACGCTCACCGCGATCCGCCTGCGCACGCCGGTCGCGCGGTGCGGCCATGCGCTCTTCCCGAACGGCGAACGGCACCTGCGTTCGCGCGGCCGCCTCGCGACGATCTATCCGCCGCAGATGCTGGCGCAGACGCTCGCGGTCGCCGACCGCTGCCGCTTCTCGCTCGACGAACTCCGCTACGAGTATCCGGAGGAGGTCGTTCCGCCGGGCGAGACTCCGGCCTCGCAGTTGCGCAAGCTGGTCGAGGCGGGACTCGCGTGGCGCTACGCCCCACCCGGCGAACGCGGCCCCGGGATGGCGCGCGACCTGCTGCACGGCGGCGCGACGTTCCGCTGCTCGGGCGCGCCGAAAGACGTGCGCGACCTGGTCGAGCACGAACTCGCGCTGATCGCCGAGCTTCGCTACGAGCCCTACTTCCTCACCGTGCACGACATCGTCGCGTTCGCGCGCGGGCGCGGCATCCTGTGCCAGGGCCGCGGGTCGGCGGCGAACTCGGTCGTCTGCTACGCGCTCGGCATCACCGAGATCGACCCGGCGCTGATGCACGGGCTGTTCGAGCGCTTCATCAGCCGCGAGCGCAACGAGCCGCCCGACATCGACGTGGACTTCGAGCACCAGCGGCGCGAGGAGGTGATGCAGTACGTCTACGCCAAGTACGGCCGCGACCGCGCGGCGCTCGCCGCGACGCTCATCACCTACCGCCCGAAGAGCGCGGTGCGCGACGTCGGCAAGGCACACGGGCTAGACCTCGGCGAGGTCGACCGGCTCGCCGGCGTGTTCGCGTGGTGGGATGGCCGGGCGATCGACGCCGACCGGATCCGCGAGGCGGGCTTCGACCCGGCGAGCCCGCTCATCCGCCGGCTCGCCGAGCTGACCGGCGCTCTGATGGGCTTTCCGCGCCATCTCTCGCAGCACGTGGGCG
>JADLBN010000109.1 GCA_020847675.1 Burkholderiales bacterium
CTCGACAACTGGCACCTCGCCTGGTACGCGATCGCCGCCGTCATCGCGTGGCGCTGGCGCATCCTGCTCACCCCGCGCGTCGCGCCGCTGACGCTGACGATGCTCGCGGGCGCGAGCCTCATCGTCACCGTCTATTTCTTCTCGTCCGCCGCGCTAGGGGTCCTGAACGAGACGCTCGTCAACCGGATGCCGCTGCACCTCATGCCGGCGCTCGCGTTCTACGCGCTGGTCCTCGTCGTCGAAGGGCGCGGACGGCCCGGCGTCCAGCCGAGTCTGCAGGCGACGAACGCCGCCGAAGCGTAGAGATAGTGGAACTGGTGGAACGCGATCGCGCGCAGCGCGAACCACGTTCCGTTCGCGCGCCGGAACAGCGAGAAGAGCTGCGCGTTCGCGGCGATCGTGGAGGCGAACAGGCCGAGCGCCCACCAGCCGGAGGCCCATCGCGCGAGAAAGGCGGCGATCGCGCCCGCAAGCACCCACGCCAGCGCCGCCCTCAGGCGCTCGCGGAAGCTCACGTTGAGCGTCGGAGGAATCCGGTGTTCGCGCATCAGCTGCGCCCAGGGGAAGGCGCGCTGCACGACGTCGGTTCGCAGCAGGTTGGCGAAGCGCCACTCCTTCAGATGGCGCGACTGCAGCTCGGGCTCGATGACGATGCGGTAGCCGAACCGGCGCAACCGGATGCCGAGCTCGATGTCCTCGATCGACGGCTCGGGAAAGCGCTCCGCGTCGAAGCCCCCGCAGCGCCGGAACGCGTCCGCGCGCACGGCGCCACAGCCGGCCCAGAAGGTCTCCGCCTCGCGCTCGGCGCGCACGTGATGGTGGCGGTGCGCAAGGTTCTTGTACTGCGACAGGAAATTGGCGGCTGCCGGGAACTCGTCGTAGGTCCCGAACACGGCGGCCGCGCCGGTGCGTTCGAGCACGCCGCGCAGGACGCCGGCGGCATCCGGATGCACGACGACGTCCGCGTCGACGAACCAGAACACGTCGCCGGAGGCGACCTCCGCGCCGCGGTTGCGCGCGCCGCCGGGCCCGAGCCGCCCGCCGGAAGGCAGCACTTTCGCGCCGCCCTGCGTCGCAATCCACGCCGATGCGTCGGTCGATCCGTCGTCGACGACGACGATCTCGGCGATCTCGCCGTCGCGCAGCATCCGCCGCAGCGGTTCGAGGCACTTCGCGAGCACCGCCTCGCCGTTGTAGACCGGCACGATCGCGCTGATCGCCAACGTCGCGGGCTCGCGCGCGGCGGGGGTTTCCGGCCTTGGCTGGGCGGGAAGATTCATCCGCCCCGTCGCGCCGTCGCGCGCTCCGTGTCGACTCGAGCTTCCGCGGGCCGTCTCGGCACGAGTTCGGACCCCGGAGTCGGGAACGGCGTCGCCGCGTGCACGGGAGGTGTCATGGCGTTGGCCGGCGGGAGGGTTGTCCGGACGTCCGATCCGAGGTGGAAGGCGGCGTCGCGCGGCGTACGGGCAGCGGATCGCATGATAACGGCGGATCGGACACGGATGGGCATCGGTGAGGCAGGCCGGACCGCGGTGGCGGATCCGCCGGTCGCGGCGGGCGGCAGTGCCGCGCGGAGCCTCGCGCAAGGAGCGGCCCGCGAGCCTGCCGGTAGAATGACGGGCTCGTCCGTACCCGGTTCGCCGTCCGCGATGCTCACCTTCCAGCAAGTGATCCTGCGCCTCCAGGAGTACTGGGGATCGCGCGGCTGCGCGCTGCTGCAGCCCTACGACATGGAGGTGGGTGCCGGCACGTCGCACACCGCGACGTTCCTGCGCGCGCTCGGGCCGGAACCGTGGCGCGCCGCCTACGTGCAGCCGTCGCGCCGGCCGAAAGACGGCCGCTACGGCGAGAATCCGAACCGCCTGTTCCAGCACCACCAGTTCCAGGTGGTGCTGAAGCCATCGCCCCCGGACATCCTCGACCTCTACCTCGGTTCGCTCGCGGCGCTCGGCCTCGACTTGCGCAGCAACGACGTGCGCTTCGTCGAGGACGACTGGGAGAACCCGACGCTCGGCGCGTGGGGCCTCGGCTGGGAGGTGTGGCTGAACGGCATGGAGATCACGCAGTTCACCTATTTCCAGCAGGTCGGCAGCCTCGACTGCGACCCTGTCACCGGCGAGATCACCTACGGCCTCGAGCGGCTCTGCCTGTACCTGCAGGACGTCGAGTCGGTCTACGACCTCGCCTACACCGACGCGATGAAGTACCGCGACGTGTTCCTGCAGAACGAGGTCGAGCAGACGACCTACGCGCTCGACGCCTCCGACGCGGAGAAGCTCTTCGGCCAGTTCGCGCTGTTCGAGGGCGAAGCAAAGAGGCTGCTCGCGGCCGAACTGCCGCTGCCCGGCTACGAGATGATCCTCAAGGCCGCGCACACGTTCAACCTGCTCGACGCGCGCGGCGCGATCTCGGTCACCGAGCGCGCCGGCTACATCGGCCGCATCCGCGCGCTGTCGCGGCTGGTCGCGACCGCCTACGTCGAATCGCGACGCAGGCTGGGCTTTCCGATGCTCCCCGAGAGCGCGCGGTCCGCGCTGCCGGAACGCTACGCGAAGGTGCCGGCATGACCGCGGCGACGCTCCTCGTCGAACTCGTCACCGAGGAACTGCCGCCGAAAGCGCTCGCGTCCCTCGGGAACGCGTTCGCGGACGAACTCGCCGGGACGCTGGCGAGGCTCGGCTTCGTGCCGGAAGGAACACGGCACCAGGCCTACGCGACACCGCGACGGCTCGGCGTGTCGATCCCGCAGGTCGCGGCGCGTTCGCCCGACCGCCCGTTCAGGCAGAAGGTGCTGCCGGTGTCGGTCGCCTTCGACACCGGTGGCGGCGCGACCCAGGCGCTGGGGAAGAGGCTCGCCGCGCTCGGACTCGGGATGGACGACGTCCCGGCGATGACGCGCGAGATGGACGGCAAGGCCGAGGCGCTGTTCCACGCGGGCGTGAAACCCGGCGCCGCCCTCGCCGTCGGGCTCCAGGAAGCGCTCGACGGCGCGCTCGCCAAACTGCCGATACCGAAGGTGATGAGCTACGCCGCTTCCGGCTACTGGAACGGCGAGAAGTTCGTGCGCCCCGCGCACGGGCTGGTCGCGTTGCACGGCGCGGACGTCGTCCCGGTTCGCGCACTGGGCCTCGCGGCCGGCCGCGCGACGCAGGGTCACCGCTTCCTGTCGCGCGGCCCGATCCCGCTCGCGACCGCCGACGCCTACGCGCCCGCGCTCGAAGCCGAGGGCAAGGTGATCCCGTCTTTCGAGACGCGCCGCGCGGCGATCCAGCGCTCGCTCGCGGAGGCCGCGCAGGGCGACCGGGTGGTCATGCCCGATGCGCTGCTCGACGAGGTGACCGCGCTGGTCGAGTGGCCGGCCGTCTACGCGGGCGGCTTCGACCCGGCATTCCTCGCCGTGCCGCAGGAGTGCCTGATCCTGACCATGCAGCAGAACCAGAAGTATTTCGCGCTGACCGATGCGAAGGGCACCATGCGCGCGCGCTTCCTCGTCGTGTCGAACCTGACCACGCAGAGCCCCGCGGCGATCGTCGCCGGCAACGAGCGCGTCCTGCGCGCGCGGCTCGCCGACGCGCGCTTCTTCTTCGACCAGGATCGCAGGCAGCGCCTCGATGCTCGCCTGCCCCGGCTCTCCTCGGTGGTCTACCACCAGAGGCTCGGCACGCAGGCCGAGCGCGTGGAGCGGATCCGCTCGCTCGCCGGCGCGATCGCGCCGCGCATCGGCGCCGACCCGGCGCTCGCCGCGCGCGCCGCCGAACTCGCGAAAGCGGACCTGGTCACCGACATGGTGGGCGAGTTTCCCGAACTCCAGGGCGTGATGGGCCGCCACTACGCGCTCCACGACGGCGAGCCGCCCGCGGTTGCCGACGCGATCGCGCAGCACTACTGGCCGCGCTACGCCGGTGACGCGTTGCCCGAGACTCCGGTCGCGCAGGCGGTCGCGCTCGCCGACAAGCTGGAGGCGCTCGCCGGACTCTTCGGCGCGGGCCAGACGCCGACCGGCGACAAGGATCCCTTCGGGCTGCGACGCGCCGCGCTCGGCGTCATCCGGATCCTGGTGGAGAAGAAGCTCGCGTTGCCGCTGCCCGAGGCGATCGGGCTTGCGTTCGAGTCGCTGCGCGCGCAGCCCTCGGTCAAGCCGGCGTCCGCGGAACTCGAAGCCTTCGTGCTCGACCGGCTGCGCGGCTACCTGCGCGAGCGCGGCGCAACCGCGAACCAGGTCGAGGCGCTGCTCGCGCGGCGACCGGGCTCGCTCGCCTCGCTGCCCGAGCGCCTCGCCGCGGTGCAGGCGTTCGAGGCGCTCCCCGAAGCCGCCGCGCTCGCCGCGGCGAACAAGCGCATCGTCAACATCCTGCGCAAGTCGGGCGCGGAAGCCGCGCCGGCCGTCGATCGCGCGCGGCTCGCGCAGGGTGCCGAGAACGACCTCCACCTCGCGTTCCAGCGGCTCGAACCGGCGGTCCGGGAGCTCTGCAGCGCGGGCGACTACACCGCCGCGTTGAGGGCGCTCGCGTCGGCGAAGCCGGTCGTCGACCGCTACTTCGACGAGGTCATGGTGATGGCCGACGATCCGGCGGTGCGCGCGAACCGTCTCGCGCTCCTCGCCGGCGTCGAAGGCACGATGAACCGGGTGGCCGACCTGTCGAAGCTCTGACGCGGGATGCGCGCCCCCGGAAGTGTTGCGCCGGACGCGTCGATGATCGGCCACCGGGTGTGCCCGGGCACCCGGCACTCGCCTTCCCCGGCGGTTTGTCGCTAGAGTTACGGCCGTGGTCCAGTTCGCCAACGAGACCGTCGCTCCGACGCGCGCCGCGCGCCTCGTCATCCTCGACCGCGACGGCGTCATCAACCACGACAGCGACCAGTTCATCAAGTCGCCGGAGGAGTGGCATCCGATTCCCGGCAGCCTCGAGGCGATCGCGAGGCTGTCGCACGCGGGGTTTCGCGTCGCCGTCTGCACCAACCAGTCCGGCATCGGTCGCGGCCTCTTCGACATGGCGACGCTGAACGCGATCCACAACCGGATGCACCGCGCTCTCGCGCTCGCCGGGGGCCGGATCGACGCGGTGTTCTTCTGCCCGCACACGGCGGACGCCCGTTGCGAGTGCCGCAAGCCGCAACCGGCGATGCTCTTCGAGGCAGGGCGCCGCTTCGGCGTCGACCTCGCCGCCGTGCCCTGCGTCGGCGACAGCCTTCGCGACCTGCTGGCCGCCGAGGCGGCCGGTGCCCGGCCGATCCTCGTCCTGACCGGCAAGGGCGAGAAGACCCTGCGCGACGGCGGCTTCCCGAAAGCGACCGCGATCTACCCCGACCTCGCGTTCGCGACCTCCGCGCTGCTCGCCGACGACCCCGCCCCGTGAGCGCGATCGAGACCCTGCGCGGCATCCTGTTCCTCGCCTACCAGGCGGTCGTCACTCCCCTCTACGCGGCGCTGATGCTCGCGACGTTCTGGCTGCCGCGCGTCGCCCGGCACCGGATCGCAGCGCACTGGTGCCGCACGGTGGCGTACGGCGCGCGCTGGCTCTGCGGCGTCCGGTGGCGAGTCGAAGGACTCGAGAACATCCCGTCGACGCCGCACGTCGTCCTGTGCAAGCACAGCTCGACCTGGGAGACGCTGACGCTCGGCATCTACCTGCCGCCGCTCGCGTTCGTGGCCAAGAAGGAGCTCCTGAGCGTCCCGTTCTTCGGCTGGGGTTTCGCGCTGGCCTCGCCGATCACGATCGACCGCAAGGCCGGTCGCGACGCGATGGAACAGATCGCCGCCCAGGGACGCGACCGGTTCGCGCAGGGGTTCTGGATCGTGATCTACCCGGAGGGCACGCGCATCCGGGCCGGCACGCGCGCCAAGTACAAGTCCGGCGGGGCGAGGCTCGCGCTGGCGCTGGACGTGCCGATCCTGCCGGTCGCGCACAATGCCGGCTGGCTGTGGCCGAAGGGGTCGCTGGGCAAGCGCGCCGGCGAGATCACGATGGTGTTCGGGAAGCCGATGGCGACGCGCGGCAGGGATGCCGCCGCGCTCACCGCGGAGGTCGAGGCGTGGATCGAGGCCGAAGTCGCAAGGCTGGGCGTTCCGGCCTGACCGGGCGTCCGGCGGGCAAGGACGAAGGCGCGTCCTCGACGCGCCGCATCGCGCTCGCCGGGCAAAACGTGGCCTATCGGCTGTTCCGCGCGCGCCGCCGGACCATCGGCATGGCGGTCGATCTCGACGGCCTCACCGTCCGCGCGCCGCGCTGGGTTTCGCTCCGCGAGATCGAGGAGGCGCTGACCGAGCGCGAGCTGTGGATCGTGCGCACGCTCGAGGAGTGGCGGTCGCGCCAGCGCGACGTGCTGCCGCGCGAGTGGCGCACCGGCGCCCCGATCCTCTACCTCGGCGAGGAACTCAAGCTCGCCGTGTTCCCGTCGCGCGCCACGCTCGTCCGGCCGGACATGTTCGATCTCACGGTGCTGCATCCCGAGGCGAGCGACGAGCGCGCGATCGCCGACACGGTGTCGCGGTGGCTGCGCGACGAGGCGGCCCAGCGCGTGCTGCCGCGCGTGGCCCACTATGCGAAGCACGTGACGGCGGCGCTGCCTCCGGTGCGACTGTCGAACGCGCGCAGCGAGTGGGGCAGTTGCAACCACAAGGGCGAGATCCGCCTGAACTGGCGGCTGATCCAGCTTCCGCCCGCGCTCGCCGACTACGTGGTGGCCCACGAGGTCGCGCACCTCGTCGAACTCAACCACTCGCGGAAGTTCTGGGCGCTGGTCGAGGCGCTCCTGCCCGGCCACGACGCCCACCGGAAGGAACTGGAGGACTGGACGGCGTTGCTGGCGGCGTGAGGTGGCGGGCGATGGGAGACGGCTCGCGCAGCCGACGGTAGGTGCCCAGGGGAAGGCGGTGATGGGCGATAGGTGATGGGCGATGGGCGACGGGAAGAGCACGTCGCGCCGGCGCAAGGTCTTCGCCTATCGCCTATCGCCTGTCGCTCCTGATCGGCAGCGCCAGTTCCACCCGCATCCCCGCCTGCTCCGCGAGGATCCCGGCGAGCACGGCCCCGAGTTCGGCGCCCCCGCGCGTGTCGCGCCAGGTCCCGCCTTCGGCGCGGAAGTGGAATCCGCCGCGACGCGCGGCAACCCACAGCTCCCTGTTGGGCGCGTGACGATTGACGATCACCTTGCTGCCGTCCTCGCAGGCGATCTCCAGGATGCCGTCCACGAGGCTCCAGTCGACGTCGGCCTCCGAGCTGTCGAGCGCGCGGTCGAGCGCCGCACCGATCGCCGCGAGCGTCGAATCCGCTGCGGCGAGGAACCCGCTCTCACTCTCCATGCGCTGCCTCCGGGTGCAGGGTGCGTGCTACCATCGAAGACGATGTTACGCGATCGCAGCGACGCCTGGCGCGCGATGCTCCGCTTGGCCGCGGTGGCCGCCGCCGCCTGCGTCGCCACGACCGGTTGCGGCATCAAGGGGCCGCTGAAGCGCGCCGATGCGCCGGCCGCAACCGCCCCCGCAGCCGCCGCCACCTCTCCCGCGCCGTCCGAGGACGGAGACAAGCCGCGAACCCGATGACCGCGTTCGCGCTTCGGGACGGCGAACTCTTCGCCGAGCGCGTGAGCCTCGCCGCGATCGCCGAGCGCCACGGCACCCCCTGCTACGTCTACTCGCGCGCGTCGCTCGAAGGCGCGTGGCGGTCGCTGGACAGCGCGCTGGCCGGTCTGCCGCACCTCGTCTGCTACGCGGTGAAGGCGAACTCCACCCTGGCGGTCCTCGACGTCTTCGCGCGGCTGGGAGGCGGTTTCGACATCGTGTCGGGGGGCGAACTCGCGCGCGTCGTCGCGGCCGGCGGCGATCCCCGACGGACGGTGTTCTCCGGCGTCGGCAAGAGCGCAGCCGAGATGCGCGCGGCGCTCGAAGCGGACATCCTGTGCTTCAACGTCGAGTCGGAGGGAGAGCTCGAGCGCCTCGACGGCCTCGCGCGCGCGACCGGACGCCGGGCTCCGGTCAGCCTGCGGGTGAATCCGGACGTCGATCCGAAGACGCACCCGTACATCTCGACCGGCCTCAAGGAGAGCAAGTTCGGCATCCCCTACGCCGACGCGCCTGCCCTCTATCGACGCGCGGCCGCGATGCCGGGGATCGCGATCCGGGGCATCGACATGCACATCGGCTCCCAGATCACCGAACTCGGACCGTATCGCGAGGCGGCGTCGAAACTCCTCGGCCTCGTCGACCGCCTCGCCGCTGACGGCCTGCTCCTCGAGCACGTCGACGTCGGCGGCGGACTGGGCGTGCGCTACCGGGACGAGGTCCCGGTGCCGGTGGCCGACTACGCGGCCCTGCTCCGGGAGCTTTTCTCCGGCCGGCGCGAGAAGCTCGTGCTCGAGCCAGGACGCTGGCTCGTGGCCAATGCGGGCGTGCTGCTCACCCGCGTCGAGTACCTGAAGCGCGGACCGGGCAAGCGCTTCGCGATCGTCGACGCGGCGATGAACGACCTCATCCGCCCGGCGCTCTACGACGCCTGGCACGCCGTCGAACCGGTGCGCCCTCGCGGGGATGTCGCGGAACGATGGGACCTGGTCGGCCCGGTGTGCGAGAGCGCCGACTTCCTCGCCCTCGACCGCGCGCTCGCGCTCGCTCCGGGCGACCTCCTCGCGATCCGATCCGCCGGCGCGTACGCGATGGCCATGAGTTCCAACTACAACACCCGCCCCCGCGCGGCCGAGGTGATGGTCGACGGCGACCGGGCGCACGTCGTGCGCCGGCGCGAATCGGTCGACGAACTGTTCGCCTCGGAAACGCCGCTTCCGCGCTGAGATGCACGCGAAACGGAGTGTGCGAATACGCAACAGGCGCGCGCCGAGGCGCTAGCAGATGCGCGCGTTTCTTGCAAATCGTTGAAACTTGGCTAGAATGCAGGCAGCAGGCGTCATGGGTTTTGTCAAGAGGTCCGTGAACCGGACGACGTCTGCCGAAGAGCAGCACATAACATCCAGCAACTCAGACAGGAGAAGACGATGTTGGCAGACATGATGTCGATGATGGCGCCGGCGGCCGCGTCGCCCGCGCCGAAGAAACGCAAGGCGGCGAAGCGCAAGACGGCCAAGAAGGCGAAGAAGGCGGCCCCGAAGCGCAAGGCGA
>JADLBN010000110.1 GCA_020847675.1 Burkholderiales bacterium
CGGCCCAGCAGCACCGGTCCCGCCCCGTCGTGGTGACACGCCCCGCACGCGCCTTCGAAGAGGCGCTGCGCCGGACCGCGGATCGTCGCCGCGATCGCCACGCTGGCGTCGACCGCCGCTCGCGCCGTTGCGGCGGCTTCCTCTTCGGTAACCGGCGCGCCGAGCGAGGCGAGGTAGACCGCCATTGCACGGAGGTCCGCGGCCGGCAGCGTCCCGAGTTCGCGCACCACCGGCGCCATCGGTCCGGCGACGCTTCCGTGGTGGAGCGTGTGCCCGTCGCGCAGGTAACGCTCGAACTCGTCGACGGTCCACGGAACCGGGGCGAGCGACATCGCCGTGAGCGCAGGTGCTTCCCATCCGTCGATCACCGCGCCGGCGAGGTAGGCGTCGCCGCCTTTCTCGGCGCCGATCGCGTTGCGCGGCGTGTGACACGCGCCGCAGTGGCCCGCCCCCTCGACAAGGTAGCGGCCGCGGTTCCATTCGGCCGATCGCGCCGGGTCGGCGGCGAGCGGCCCCGGATCGAGGTGGAGCGCGTTCCACATCGCCATGCCCGGGCGGAAGCCGTACGGGAACGCGAGCGAGGTCGCGGGAACCTCGTTGCGCGTCGCCGGCTGCGACATCAGGAACGCGTACAGCGCGAGCATGTCGTCGCCCGAGATCTTCGTGAACGACGGGTAGGGAAACGCCGGGTCGAGGTGGCGCCCGTCGTGCGAGATGCCCTCGCGCATCGCGCGTTCGAACGCCGCGTACGACCAGCGGCCGAGTCCCGTGTCCGGGTCCGGCGTCAGGGTGGTCGTGTAGATGGTGCCGAACGGGGTCTCCAGCTTGCGGCCGCCCGCGTTGGGAAGGCCCCCCGGAGCCGTGTGGCACACCGCGCAGGCGCCCGCCGCGGCGACCTGTCGGCCGCGTTCGAGGGCCTCCGCGGTGAAGAGCGACCGGTCGGGGGCGCCGGCGGGTGCGATGGCCGCGCGCTGGCCGAGCATTGCCCCGGCCATCCCGACGAGTCCTGCCGCGAGCGCGCCCGCGACGCCCCACCAGCGCCGGCGCTTCCTCGGCGCCTCGATCGGTACGTTCGCGCGCGGGGGTGCCGGCAGGACGGCCGGCCGTGTCGAAGGCGCCACGCCCATGCCCTCGCGGACGACTTCCGGTGTGAACGGCGGCTCCCGGAAGCGCACGCCGGTGGCGTCGAAGATCGCGTTCGCGATTGCCGCGGTGCCGGGAACGGATGCGGACTCGCCTGCGCCGAGCGGCGGCTCGCCGGGCCGCGGCATCGACAGCACTTCGATGACCGGCACTTCGCGGAACGTGAGGATCGGATAGGCGCCCCACTCGCGCGGCACGGGTGCGCCCCTCGAGTCGACGCTCACGCGCTCCTTGAGCGCGCGGCTCGTGGTCTGCACGACGTTGCCGTGCACCTGGTGTTCGAGCCCGGCGGGATTGACCACCATGCCGGCGTCGTGGCCGACGACCACTCGCGAGACGTGGACCTCGCCGGTCAGACGGTTCACCTCGACGTCCGCGACCCACGCCGACCACGCCGCGCCGAAGCCCGGGAAGCGGCTATGGACGTAGCGCGCGTAGGCGAAGCCCTGCCCCTTGAGGAGGTCGCCTTCGCGCCCCTGCCCCTGCGGCGCGGTGTGCTCGATCCAGCCCGCGCGTTGCGCCGTCGCCTTGACCAGTTCGGCGGCCCGGTCGTCCTTGAGGATCCGCAGCCTGAACTCCACCGGATCGGCGCCCGCGGCGGTCGCGAGTTCGTCGATGTAGGACTCGTGAGCGAACGAGTTCGGCAGCGCGGACACGCCGCGGAGCCACGACGCGCGAAGGATCGGCGCCATGTCGTTCGCGGCGACGCGCATCGCCGGGTACTCGTAGGGCGGGATCGCGGTGCGGTCGCCCATCTCGAACGCGGTGGCCGTGGGCTCGACCGTTCGCGTGAGCAGGAGCGCGAGCGTGGGCGCTGCGTTCGACGGGTAGGAAGTGCGGAAGTCGTAGGCCGCCGCGTGGCCGGCCGCATCCAGCCCGCCGTCGACCTGCATCAGCTGCGCGGCGCCCTTGGGTTCCCACTGGTGCTCCTGCTCGCGCGTGAGCTGCACTCGCACCGGCCGCCCCACCGCGCGCGACAGCAGCACTGCATCGGCGCTGACATCGTCGGCGCAGTTGCGGCCGTAGCAGCCGGAGGCCTCGAGCCGGATCACGTCGATCGCGGTGGCCGGCCATCCGAGGAGCAGCGCGAGATCGGCGCGCAGCGCGTGCGGGTACTGCGAACCGGTCCACACGGTCGCGCGATCTGCGCGGCAGTCCGCGACCGCGCAGGACGGTCCGATCGACGCGTGCAACTGGTAGGGCCACACGTAGGTGCGGGAGAGCGACGTCTCGCACCCGGCGATCGCCGCGTCGACGTCGCCCCGTTCGGCCAGCACCCGGCGCGTCGACGGGTTCGCCGAGATCGCGCGCTCGAGGTCGTCGAGGCCGGAGATCGCGGGCGTCGGCTTCCAGCGCACGTCGAGCGCGCGCATCGCCGCTTCTGCCTGCTCCTCGCGCTCGGCGACGACGCCGACGAAGTCGCGGATCGCCACCACCGCCACGATGCCGGGCAGGTGCGCGATCGAGCCCTCGTCCACCGACAGGAGCGAGTTGCCGACGAACTCGCCCGCATCGACGCCCGCGTAAGGCGGACGCACGACGCGCCCGTGCAGCATGCCCGGCAAGCGCACGTCGTGCACGTAGACGTCGCCGCCGGTGGCCTTGGCCGGAATGTCGACGCGCGGGACCGACTGCCCGACCAGCCGGTGTTCCGCCACCGGCTTGACGTGCGTGCCGGGGTCGAGCCTGAGTTCGGTGTGCCCTGCCGCGACGAGCTGGCCGTAGGTCGTGCGCCGCTCGGGGTCCACGCCGACGCGGACCACGCCTTCGGTCACCTCGAGGTCCTCCGCGGCCACCTCGAGCCGCTCCGCCGCGCGCGCGAGGAGCCACCGCCGTGCTTGCGCCGCCGCGAGGCGCAGAGGCACCGCGTGGATCTGGATCGACGAACTCGCGATCGTCGGACCCTGGTTGGGCGCGGTCGCGGTGTCGCCGAGCATCATGGTCACCGCGTCGAGCGCGACGTCGAGTTCGTCGGCGACGATCTGCGCGAGCGCCGTCCGGATGCCGGTGCCGAGGTCGACGTGGCCGTTGAGCGCCGTCACGCTGCCGTCGTCCCACACGGCGATCAGGATCTCGACCCCCTCCGTCGGGTCGCCCGGCACCGTCGGCGGCTGGCGCGGCACCGGAGGCTGCGGCGGCGGCGGATCGCGCACGACGACGAGCACGCCCTGCGCGACATGGAAGTCGGCGCGCGAGCGAGGGGCCTGCGAGCGCCGCGTCACCGCGCGACTCCTCGGCCGGACTCGGCAGCACAGCGTGCGGCGCGACGGCCGCCGCGTCCCGTGCGCGCAGGCACCGCCGCGAGATTCACGCTCATCGGGGGGCGCTGCCCGCGCGGGCGACGAGATCCGCCGCGCGTTCGACCGCGCGCAGGATCTCGACGTGGGTGCCGCAGCGGCACAGGTTGTGCGACAGCGCGTCGCGCACCTGCGCCTCGGTCGGCCGCGGGTTCCGTGCGAGGAGCGCGACGGTGGCGAGGATCATGCCGTTCAGACAGTAGCCGCACTGCGCGGCCTGCGCCTCGATGAAGGCCTGCTGCACCGGGTGCGGCGCTTCGGCCGTGCCCAGCCCTTCGAGCGTGGTGATCTCGCGGCCGACGACACCGGCCGCGGGAATCACGCAGGAACGTGCGGCGACGCCGTCGACCAGCACGGTGCAGGCGCCGCACTCGCCCAGCCCGCAGCCGTACTTCGGGCCGTTCTGCCCGAGATCGTTGCGCAGCACCGCGAGGAGCGATGCGCCGTGCGCGGCCGCGACCTCGTGCACGCGGCCGTTCACGCGCAGGCGCAACGGTTCCGCGCCTGCCGTCCGGGTGTCCATCGCGAGCGGCCGCGTAGGTGCAACCTGCGCCGGCGTCAGCGCAGGCCGTCCTCGCCCTTGATCTCGGCGACCGTCAGGCCGCCGATCCGCGGATGCGGACGGCCGCTGTCGGTGACCACGACCGCGACGACGATCTCGGCCGGCCTCGGCGCGTCCGGCACGCGCGCTTCCATCGCGTCGAAGTGGCTGCGAACGAACGCGGCGTCCTTGTGGCCGAGCGGCACGTCGATCGCCGTGCCGAGCCCGCCGCGCTTCTTCGCGGAGGGCACCAGCGCGGCACCCTTCTCGACCGCCTTGCGCAGCGGGGCTCCGAGCTTCGGATGCAGGATCGCGGCGGCGTGTTCGAGTTCGCCCGCTTCGCCGACGATCGCGGCCTTGCCGTAGCTCTGCGCGGCTCCCGGCTCGATCCCCAGCGCCTCGACGCACTTCGCGCCGAGCAGTCCACCGAGTTCCTCGCCGATCGCGACGAGGTCGTCGAGTTTCTCGACGTAGCGTCCCGCGTACGGATTCTCGATCACCGCCATCGCGAGCGCGCGTCGCGTCGGCGGCACCACCGGTTTCCCTCCCTCGATGCGGGTCTCGTCCACTTCGACGACGAGCTTGCGGATCCTGGCTTGCATGGGTCTCTCCTGGGGTTTTCGTGGGGCGGGCGCGGCGCGCGGTCAGCGCAGGCCGTCCCATTTCGCGATGTCGGCCGCCTTGAGGCCCCCGACCCGCGCATGGATGCGCGGCCCGGTGCTCATCGTGAGGATGTAGACGATCTCGTCGGCGAGCGGCGCTCCGGGCACACGCACCTCGATCGCGTCGAAGTGGCTGCGCACGTAGCAGGCGTTGATGTGGGTGAGCGGCACGTCGAGCGAGGCCCCCGGCGGCCCGACCTTCTTGGTCGACGGCACGATCGCGAGCGCGTTGCCGGGCTGCCCGGTCTTGTCCTCGCCCTGTCCCTTCGCGTAGGCGGCGCGATCGCCCTTCCAGCCCAGGAGTTCGCGCATCGCGTAGCCGCCGGGCACGTGCCACAGCGCACCGTGTTCGAGTTCTCCGGCCGCGCCGACGATCGCGCCCTTGCCGTAGCCCTCGATGCGCTCGACTTGCACGTCCATCGCGGCGCGGAGCTTCTGCGCCATGTCGATGCCCAGCGGCTGCAGCGCGTCCATCATCGGCATCAGGTCGCGCTCGTAGCGGCCTGCGAACGGATTGGCCAGCACGACGGCGATCGCACCGCGGATCAGCGGCGTCGCGGGCGCAGGGCCGAACTCGTGGTGGATGTCCTCGACGTGGGTCAGGACGCGGCGGATTTCGATCATCGCGGGATCCTCGGGGCAGTCGTTTCGTATCGGCGGGTCCGGTTCATCGCGGGGACCGGGTCAGGCGACGCGCGCGAACGCGCGCGTCTCGATGGATGCCGCAGTTGCGCCCGGCGCCGAATGCGGGCGCAACGGCGCCCCGGCAAGGGTCGCGCTGCGACCCTGGCAGACGATCAGCGCGGCGACGACGAGGCCCGAGCGCGCGATCCCGCGCGCCCGTTCGAGGCCCGAGGCGATCGCCTCGTCGACGAGCGCGGGCTCGAGCGACGGCACGTCGACGGTGACCGGGATGTCGCCCAGGTCGCTGTCGTCGCGCACGTCGCGCGCAGGCAGGCGCACGATGCGCGGGTCGGCGACGTTCACGGCGTTGGCGATCATCGTCGCGGCCGCGTCGGCCTCGGCGGCGGTGGCTGCGAGGACGGTCACGCTGTCGGCGATGCCGAGCGACTGGCTGCGGCCGCGCCAGCCGCTGGTCGCGATGCCGCGCACCGGCATGGCCGCCTCGACGTCGAAGTCGGCGTCCGGCGGCAGTCCCGCGTGCCTTCCTTCGGGAACGTGAAGGGCGAGGTCCGCGACCACGCCGACGCGGAACGACGCTCCCGGCGCGAGATGGAGCGCGATGTCACCGCCGTTGTTGACGAACGCGCGAGTCACGCCGTCGCGTCCGTAGGCCGCCACGATCTCCTGTGCGACCGAGCCCGCGACCGCCGCCATCGGCGTCACGAAGCGGTCGCGGAACGGGAAGCAGGCGTGCCACATCCGCCGAGCAATCACGCCCTCGAGCGGACAGGCGCCGTCCCGGACCGCCCGCCGCAGCGCGGGAAGTTCGGCGACGAGTTCGGCGAGGACCGATTCGAAGCGGTTCCACGCCGCCTCGTGCGCCGCTTCGACCGCGCGCGCGTCGCCGTCCGCACCGATCACGAGGTCGATCGGCCCGTGCTGGAAGTGCCAGCGGCCGTCCGGCAGCCGGGTGCGCGTCGCGTTCAACGCTCGTCTCCCCCTCGACTTGCTTCGGCCCCCGCACGGCGCGGCTCCTTGCCCGGGACCCGCCACGAGGCATCGGTGCGTCGCTGAAGCGTGAGCGGTCCCGGAGCGTTCACGGCACTCACCCGAGGAGGGGTCTGCCGCCGATCGGCCAGGCGTTGGCCGGCGAAGGCGCTTCGATGCGTCGCCCGGCCGGCGCGCCGTCGTCGTGCAGCGGTCCGTGCGCGAACACTTCGGCGATCGGGCGCACGCTTCCCATGTGGCCGCCGAGCGCCGCGAAGTCCTCCGCGCGCATCGTGAACTCGATCGGCGCGACGATCGCCGGCGTGGGCACGGTCCCGAAACTCCGCTCGGGCATCCGCATCACGTCGACCATCACCGTGATCCCGCCGCCGGGCCACACGTAGGCGGGCGCGCCGCCGCAGGTGACGTTCACCAGCGAGTCCTTGATCGATCGGGTGAGCAGCACCGGGTTCTCGGTGACGCCCGCGCGCAGGCTGCCGCCGGCACCGCCCACGAACAGCACCGTGCAAAGCGACGGCTCGCAGTTCTCGCCGATGCGGTTCACGATGCGGGACACGGCGGCGGGCATCGGCGCGCGTTGCGGCTTCAGCGCCTCGTCGAGCACGAACCACTCGGCGTGCTCGCCGGTGGTCGACACCATCAGGAGCTTGAGCCCCGGCCACGCCGTCGCCGGGTCCCAGCCCTCGACGATGGCGAGCGGGTCGGCGATGTCGGTACCGCCCCATCCGGTGCCGGGGTTGGCCACCTGGAAGTAGCGGCCCGGCGTCGAGCGGCGCCCGCGCAGCTTCACGCCGGAGAGCCTCATGTCGAGGCAGCGGCCGGCCTGGTGCTGGGTGAGCACGCCGGTGATGTGGTCGTCGACCACCACCACCTCGTCGACCAGCCCGTAGAACTGCTTGGCGAAGATGCCGACCGTCGCGGAACCGCAGCCGACGCGCATGCGCGCCTCGGGCACGCCGTTGACGATCGGCGGCCGGCCGGCCTGGATCACGACCTGCGAGCCGCCGTCGATGGCGAGTTCGACCGCCTCCTTGTTGCCCAGCGCCTGCATCATCTCGCAGGTGACGCGCCCTTCCTTCTTGCTGCCGCCGGTCAGGTGGTGCACGCCGCCCAGCGAGAGCATCTGCGAACCGTACTCGGCGGTGGTCACGTGGCCCACGACCTCGCCCTTGCAGCGGATGTTCGCCTGCTCGGGACCGAGGAAGCGGTCGGTGTCGATCTTCACCCGGAAACTGCAGTAGCTGAAGATGCCTTCGGTGACCACGGTCACCATGTCGACGCCTTCGCTCTTCGACCCGACGATGAACGGGGCCGGCTTGTAGTCCGGATAGGTCGTGGACGAGCCCACGCCGGTGACGAAGTAATCGGCGTCCGCGCCCTGCTCGGCGGGCACGCCCGGAGTTCCGCGCGCGAGGAACGGCACCACCTCGCCGCTTCCCGTCGCGGCCGAGCGGCGCAGGAGCACCACCGGGTCGACGCGGACGAGTTTGCCGGCGACGTTCGCGTAACGGTCGCAGGCGCCCGACTTGCCCGGGGAGATCTGGCACAGGACCGGGCAGGCGTTGCACTCGATCTTGTCGCTCGCCATGCGCTCGTTGCGCGGGCGCGAGCGGTCGAGCACCTCGGGGACGATCGCCGGCTCCAGCGCCGGCATTCCGTCGGTCTTCGTGTGTTCGGTCATGGCACGGACCTCGCGAACATCCGCCGCAGAGCCGGGCGGCGCAGGCCGGAGCGCGGCGGCAATCCCGCCGTTCATGTAGCGCATACTACACGATTGGTGTTGCGTTTGCTACATGACGGAGTATGCTAGCGCATCGGCCCCGTTCCTGCAACCATCGAGGGCGCCCCCGGGGCCGGGCGCGAGAAGGAGATTGCCGTGACCCATGTCGTGACCGACGCCTGCCTGCGCTGCAAATACACCGACTGCGTCGAAGTCTGCCCGGTCGACTGTTTCCACGAGGGACCGCTGTTCCTGGTGATCGACCCGGACGAGTGCATCGACTGCGCCGTGTGCATCCCGGAATGCCCGGTGAACGCGATCTACGCCGACGGCGACATGCCCGCCGAGTTCGCGCCGTTCCTCGAGCTCAACGCCCGCCTCGCCAAGGAGTGGCCGGTGCTCGCGAAGAGCCACGAACCGCTTCCCGACGCCGAGAAGTGGAAGGACGCGAAGAACAAGCTCGAGGGGCTGGACCTGTGAAGGACGCGCTCCGGAAGCCCGAAGCGCGGCCCGCCGGGGAGCCCCAGCGGAGTGTCGCAAGGCGCGCGCCGCGTGCCGGCCGTCCCTCGGGCATCCGGGCCGCCAACGCCCAGGCGACGCGCGAGGCGATCCAGCGCGCGGCGACGCGCGTCTTCGCGCGGCACGGCTTCGACGGCGGCCGCGTCGAGCAGATCTCGAAGGCGGCCAAGTCGTACGACCGGATGATCTACTACTACTTCGGCAGCAAGGAGGGGCTCTACCTCGCGGTGCTCGAGGAGTTGTACCGGAAGTTCAACGAAGCCGAGTCGCGCCTCGCGCTCGACCTCGATCGGCCGGTGGAGGCGCTCGCGGACGTGGTGCGCTTCGTGTGGAACTACTACCGCCACAACCCCGAGTTCATCACGCTCCTCAACACCGAGAACCTGCACCGCGGCCGGCACATCGCCAAGTCGCCGCGCGCCGGCGAGTATTCGTCGCCCGCGATGAAGCTCCTCGATCGCGTGCTCGAACGCGGCATCGCGCTCGGCCAGTTCCGGAGGACCGCGAACGCGCGGGACACCTATCTGATGATCGCGGCGCTGGGCTACTTCTACCTGTCCAACCGGTACACGCTGACCACGTTCCTCGGCGAGCGCGTCGACACGCCCGAAGCCTTCGAGCACTGGGAAGCGTTCATGGTCGACGCGGTCCGGCGGGCGGTCGCGCCGCCCGACGAGTTGCCGAGGGCGGGCAGCTAGCCGCCGCCCCCCTGCCGGCCGCAGGGAGCCGATACCGGATGCGGTCCACGAACGCGCGCGCCGGCGCCGCTCACGACGGAGATTGAACATGGCAGACATCGCAGCGCAGGCAACGTCCGGCAAGGTCGTCATCCGCAACGTCGGGCTGATGCTCTCCGGCGACATCGACCGGCCGATCCTCGACGCCGACACCGTCGTCGTGCGCGACGGGCGCATCGCCGCGGTGGGCCGGCAGAAGGATTGCGACACCGCGGGCGCGGACGTGACCGTCGACGCGCGCGGCACGACGCTCTCGCCCGGGCTCATCGACAGCCACGTCCACCCGGTGTTCGGCGACTGGACGCCGCGGCAGAACCAATCGGGCTGGATCGATTCGACGATGCACGGCGGCGTCACGACGATGATCTCGGCGGGCGAAGTCCACCTTCCCGGCCGCCCGAAGGACATCGTGGGGCTGAAGGCACTGGCGATCACGGCGCAGCGCGCGTTCGACAACTTCCGTCCCGGCGGCGTCAAGGTGCTCGCGGGCGCGCCGGTCCTCGAGAAGGGCATGACCGAGCAGGACTTCGCCGACCTCGCGAAGGCCGGCGTGAAACTCCTGGGCGAGGTCGGTCTGGGCTCGGTCAAGGCCGGGGCCGAGGCGAAGACCATGGTCGCCTGGGCGCGCAAGCACGGCATCCAGAGCACGATCCCCCCCGGCGGACCGTCGAGCCCCGGATCGGGGTTGATCGACAAGGACGTGGTCCTCGAAGCCGACGCCGACGTGATCGGCCACATCAACGGCGGCCACACCTCGCTCCCCGAAGCGCACGTGTGCGCACTGTGCGAGCGCTCGTCGCGCGCGATCGAGATCGTGCACAACGGCAACGAGCGCGTCGCGATCGCGGCCG
>JADLBN010000111.1 GCA_020847675.1 Burkholderiales bacterium
CTCAGGAGGTGATGGATGACGTCTTCCAGAGCCTCACGGTCGAGGAACGCGAGCAGTTGCGCGCCGCGATGTCGTTCGACGAGGACATGGTCGGCGCGCTGATGGACTTCGAGGACATCCAGGTGCTGGCCGACGTCAAGCTCGAGGTCGTGCTGCGTTACCTGCGCCGCTTCGACGACCTGCCCTCGCAGACCGACCAGGTGTTCGTCGTCGACCGCGACGAGCGTCTGCTCGGCGTGCTGCCGATCGCGCGCCTGATCGTCAGGGATCCGGAACGGACCGTCGGCGAGGTGATGTCGGCCCCGGTGGTGAAGCTCGCGCAGCACGACAAGGCGGACGTCGCGGCGAGCACCTTCGAGCGCTACGACCTCGTCTCGGCGCCGGTCGTCGACACCAACGACCGGCTGGTCGGCCGCGTCACCGTCGACGAGGTGCTGGACTTCGTGCGCCGCCGCGGCGAGGAGGAGGTCCTCGCCCAGGCGGGCCTCCGCGAGGAGGAGGACGTGTTCGCCTCGGTCTGGAAGTCGTTCCAGAACCGCTGGACCTGGCTCGCGGTCAACCTGATGACCGCGTTCTTCGCCTCCCGCGTGATCGGCGTGTTCGAGGGCTCGATCGCGAAGCTCGTCGCGCTCGCGGCGCTGATGCCGATCGTCGCCGGCATCGGCGGCAACTCGGGCAACCAGACGATCACGATGATCGTGCGCGCGGTCGCGCTGGGCCAGGTCACACGCAACCACGCCGACAAGCTGATCCGCAAGGAACTCCTGGTCGCGCTCGCCAACGGCATCATCTGGGGCGGCGTGATGGGCGTGATCTCGATGATGCTCTACCGCGACGTGAAGCTCGGGCTCGTCATGGTCCTCGCGATGACGCTCAATCTGCTGCTCGCCGCGCTGATGGGCGTGCTGATCCCGATGACGATGCTGCGCGTCGGACGCGACCCGGCGGTCGGCTCGTCGGTGCTGATCACCGCCGTCACCGATTCGGGCGGATTCTTCATCTTCCTCGGCCTCGCCACGCTGTTCCTGCTGTAGGCGATCGCGGGACGCTCCCGGGGTGCTGCGACGGACGACCGGCCGGTGCGGTTCCCGAGCCGGTTGCAGCGTCTGCCGGGACGCCCCCGGCCGCACGCCCTGGATCGGCGAGGGGGAATAGAGTCCGGCGCCCTCCTGTTGGCCCTGTGCGCGTTGCCCGCGTCAGGCAGCGGTTGTCTCCCGGGGCCGGGCGGCGGAAACGAGGGGGTCGGACACGACACCCCGGGGACCGGAACCGCGGCGGACGATCGAAGATCCGCCGGCTGCGGGGAAACGGCCTAAGCTCGCGGTATTCGCGCCATCGCTGACCGGTCGACCGTGAACGACGCGCCGCTGCCGCACGCCGAGATGCTCGCCGCGATCCCGCGGATGCGCCGCTACGCGCGCGTGCTCACGGGCGACAGCGCGCGCGCGGACGATCTGGTGCAGGAGGCGCTCGCGCGGGCGTGGGAGAAGCGCCGGTTGTGGCGGCCGGGAACGGATCTGCGCGCCTGGCTGTTCACCATCCTGCACAACGTGTTCGTGAACCAGCGGGCGAGCGCCCGTCGCGAGGCGTCGAACGTGTCGCTCGACGCGGAGACCGAAGGCGGGTCGGGCGCCTGGCAGGTGCCGGTGCCGTCGACCCAGTTCGCTCGCGTGGAACTGGCCGAACTGCTCCAGCAGGTCGGCCGCCTGCCGTCCGAGCAGCGCGAGGTGCTCTTGCTCGCGGCGGTCGAGGAGATGAAGTACGAGGAGATCGCGGCGGCGCTGTCGGTGCCGGTGGGCACCGTGATGTCGCGCCTGTCGCGGGCGCGCGAGAAGCTGCGGCGCATGGCCGACGAGCGTCCCGCAACGCTCAAGCGCGTGAAGTAGGAAACGGGAATCACGATCATGGCAGCGATTGCGGTCACCGACGACGACCTGATGGCATTCGCCGACGGCCAGCTCGAAGGTGAGCGGCGCGAGTCGGTGGAGCAGGCGATCGCGCGCGAAGCGTCGCTCGCGGCCCGGGTGACGGACATCCGCGAGCAGAACGCCGAACTGCGCCACGCGTTCGACCCGTGGCTCGCCGAGGCCCTGCCGCCTCGGCTGGTCGCGGCTGCGGAGGGGCGCGCCGCGCGCGGCAGGCTCCTGCGCCTGTGGCCCGCCTATGCGGCAGCGGCGTCGCTCGCGCTCGGTCTCGCCGCAGGCTGGTTCGCGCGCGATGCGGCGCTCGAGCGCACGGGCGTGCCGACCACTTTCGCGCGCCAGGCGGCGATCACCCACGCCCTCTACAGCGCCGACCAGCGCCGGCCGGTCGAGGTGTGGGCGAACGAGGAGGCGAGCCTCGCGCGCTGGCTCACGCGGCGCATGGGAACGCAGGCGCACATTCCGGACCTGACCGCGCTGGGCTACACGCTGGTCGGAGGACGCCTCGTCGCGGGCAACGAGAAGCCGACCGGGCTCGTGATGTACGAGAACGCCGACAAGCAGCGCATCACGCTGCAGTGGCGCCTCGCGAAGGATGCCGGGGCTCCCTCCGGCGAAGCCGCGTTCCGCTACGCGAGCGAGAACGGCGTCGGCGTGTTCTACTGGATCGACGACGACAGCGCCTATGCCCTGTCGGGTCCGCTCGACCGCGCGCAGCTTCTCGCGGTGGCGCGCGTCGTCTACGGCCAGCTCGCAGCCCCGGCGCCTCCGGCCGGCGGCTCCGTGCCGAAGCCTCCCGCCGAACCGCTGCGCCCCAAGGGGTAGCGGCCCGATCCCGTGCGCCAGGCGGTTCCGCGGATCGCCTGTCCGGCACGCCGGGATTCCGCGCGTTCGCGGATCTGGGACAATCGGTCGGTCGGGCCGCGACCGCCGGCGAAGCCCGCGACGCAGCCACGCGCACGCGCCGTGCGGCACCCGTGCGACGATCCCGGCCCATTCGGGATGCTCATGCTTTGGCGGTGAAGCATCGTGTCGATGAAGTGACGCGAAAGGCGAGCCGATGCCGATCGAATCGTTCCACGGAGTCTTTCCCTACCTCGTCTCGCCGATCAAGGCCTCGGGCGAGGTCGACGACGCGGTCCTCGCTCGGCTGTGCGAGGACCTGATCGCGGCGGGCGTCCATGGCCTGACGCCGCTCGGTTCGACCGGCGAATTCGCGTACCTGTCTGCCGCGCAGCGCCGGCGCGTGGTCGAAGTGACGATCGAGGCTGCGCATCGCCGCGTTCCGGTGGTCGCGGGCGTCGCCTCGACGACGACCGCGGACGCGGTCGCGCAGGCGCGCGAGTATGAGCGCATGGGCGTCGACGGCATCCTCGCGATCCTCGAAGCCTACTTCCCGATCGCCGACGACGGCGTGCACGCCTACTTTCGCGCGATCGGCGAGGCGGTCGGGAAGCCCGTCGTCCTCTACACCAACCCGAACTTCCAGCGCTCCGACCTCTCGCTGCCGGTGATCGAGAAGCTCGCGCGCGTCCCGACCATCCGCTACATCAAGGACGCGTCGTCCAACACCGGACGGTTGCTGTCGATCCTGCAGCGCACCGAGGGACGGATGCAGGTGTTCGCCGCGTCGGCCCACATTCCGGCCTGCGTGATGCTGATCGGGGGCGTGGGCTGGATGGCGGGCCCGGCCTGCGTGGCGCCGCAGCAGAGCGTCGAGCTCTACGACCTGTGTCGCCGCGGCGACTGGCACGGCGCCATGGAGAAGCAGCGTCCGCTGTGGGCGTTGAACCAGGCGTTCGCGAAGCACAACCTCGCGGCCTGCATCAAGGGGGGACTCGGATTGCAGGGCTACGCGGTCGGCCACCCGCTGCCGCCGCAGGCGCCGCTGACGGACGAAGGGGTCGCCGAGGTGCGGCGCGCGCTGGAAGCGATCGGGGCGCTGTAGCCCCCGGTTCGCACTGCGCCACGCCGCGCCGCCTGATGCCATCCGTCAGACGTGCCGGATCCTCGCCGCGCGGATGCCGACGGCGACGCCGCCTCCGGCCTTCACGGACTGTCGCCCCGCTGCCGCCGCGTCGTGGCACACTGAATCCGTGAAGCTCGAGCGGGTCGACCTCGGAACGTCTCCTGATCGACCGGGTTGGGTGAGACTCGCCGGGCAGGTGCGTTACGACGCACCGCAGGACGGCAAGGGCGCGGAGACCTACTGGTACGACTTTCCGCAGGCGCATGCGGACGGAATCGCGGTGTCCGGCGACCCTTGGCTCGCGTGCCTGTTGCCGGTCGCCGTCGAGATCGGCGAGCCGCTCGAGCTGTGTCGGCCGGTCGACCCGCTGCTGCTCGACCACGCGCGCGAACTCATGGGCGCGTGGCGGCAGTGGCACCCCGCGCGTGCGCCGGTCGCGATCGTCGCCGACGTCGCGCGCGAGCCGGTCGGGCAGGGGGTGCGCACCGTGTGCCTGTTCTCCGGCGGCATCGACTCGTTCTACTCGGTCCTGTCGCCGCACGCCGCGCCGATCGACGACCTGATGGTGATTCACGGCGCCTTCGACCTGATGCACGCTGCCGCGCCCGCGTTCGCGCGCGTGCAGGGAAAGCTCCAGTCCGCCGCGGACGCGCTCGGCAAGACGCTGATCCCGGTCGCGACCAACCTGCTGCACACGCGCCTCGGCCGCACCGATCTCATGTACATGTCGCAGGGCGCGATGATGGCCTCGGTGCCGCTCGCGCTCGAGCGCCGCTTCCGGCGCGCGATCATCGCTGCGAGCATCGACCTGACCTGGAAGGAGGCCTGGGGCACGCATCCGCTGACCGACGCGTTGCTGTCGACCTCGGCGACGAGTGTCGAGAGCCACGGCTTCACGGTGCTGCGCACGGAGAAGGCGCGCTTCGTCGCCGGCCACGACGTCGCCCTCGAGGCGCTGCGAGTCTGCCTGTTCACCGGCGACGAGACGAACTGCATGAACTGCGAGAAGTGCCTGCGTACCGCCATCATGCTCGACCTCCTCGGCGTCATCGACAAAGCCCCCGCGTTCGGCTCGGCGCGGCTCGACGTGCGCAAGGTGGCGCGGATGGCGATCGGGGACCCGCACGTGCGCCATTACTACGAGGAGATGCTCGAGATCTGCCGCGAGAAGGGTCGCGACGACATGGCGCGCGCGATCCGCCGGGCGCTCTTCCGCTCGCGGCTCCACGACCCGTTCCGGCCGTTCGTTCGCTGGCTGCGCCGCCACCCCGCGGTCCGGCCGCTGACCTACCGGCTCGAGCGGCTCGTGCAGGAGCCGGGCGTGACCCGGCACATCGGCACCTGAAGGCAGGCAGGCCATGAAGCTCGTCGAGGTCGACATCGGCGCTTCGCCCGATCGCCGCGGTCACACGCGGGTCTCCGGCGTCGTGCGCTACGACGATCCGCGCGGCGGGCGCGCCGAGGAGACCTACTGGCTCGACTTCCCCGACGCCTTCGCGGGCGACGTCTCGGCGTCGGGAAATCCGTGGCTCGCGATGCTCTTGCCGGTCGCGGTCGTCTCGAACGAGCCGCTGGTGATCTCGCGGCCGGTCGATGCGCGGCTTCTCGACAACTCGCGCGAGACGATGCATGTCTGGAAGCGCTGGTTCGGCGATCCGGTGATCCACGTGGAGGCCGACGTCGAACAGCCGGATCCCGCGGCGCCCGCCGGCGCCCGGACCGCGAGTTTCTTTTCCGGCGGGGTCGACTCGTTCTTCACGGCGTTCGCGCGCGCGGCGGAAGCGGTGCTCGCGCGCGCGAGGCGGCTCGATCCGTTCCGGCCGCTCGTGCGCTGGCTGCGAAGGAACCCCACGCTCGCGGCGTGGACCCACCGCGCCGAGGCGCTGATCCAGGACGTCGACCCGATGAGCTTCAGGCGGTGATGCGGCTCACAACGTCACGAGTCCGCGCGGCGTGCGCAGCATCGCGGCGAGGCGCGCCGGCGAGCCGAACGTGACGCGGACCGCGTCCGGAAGCCCGATCGTCGCGAGTGCCGCGCGGATCGCCTTCGGGTCGGGGTGCGAGGCGGCGAGTTCGACCATCGCGACGCCCGCGTTCGGCAGGGTGTCGGCCGGATGCGCCGCGACGTCCCACTGGATCAGCGTGGGCAGCACGCCTTCACCGGGGCGCCGTCCGTCGCCGGGAATCGTGATCCGCCAGCGGTAATCACCGCGCGTCATCGGATGGACCGGACCCGGGTCGTAGCCCGCCGCGGCGAGCGTTCGCGCGAGGTCCGGCGAACGCGCTACCCAGTGGACGAGACGCGGCCGCTCGGCGAGCGCGACTTGCATCTTCACGTCGTCGAGATCGAACCAGCGCGGTCGCCCGGGAGGGGGCAGCGTCGGGTCGATCGCGATCAGCTCGAGGAACAGGCGGTCGCCCAGCTTCACGAGCGCATTGTGCGTGCCCATGACGACGTGCTGGCCTCCCGGCCGCGGAACCGCGCCCGTGAGTTCGGCGACGTACTCGATCGCCTGCGCGAGCGTCGCGCCGGCGACGACGAGGTGGTCGAGCGCGGCTTCTTGCGGGGGAGGCACGTCGTTCGCTCCGATCGGGAAACCCGGATGCTACGCCGGCCCGGAGCGCCAGACCCGTTCGAGGAAGTCGCCCGCCATCGTGGTCGCGTCCGGCGCCGCGGCGTCGTGGAACGGCAGCGACGCGTCACCGCCGCTCCAGGCGTGTCCCAGGCCGTCGATCTCGACTAGGCGCGCAGCGAGCCTGCCGTCGCGTTCCCATTCACGCAGGCGGAATGCGTTGCCGCGCAACGGATGCTCCTCACGCACGTGATCGGGCTCGGGAAGCGAGGACTCGGACCCCCTGGGAACGTCGATCTCGTTCCGCGCGAGAAACTGGCGGACGATCGCGCCGGAATTCCGCGGCGCGACGACGTCGTCCGCGCGTCCGTGGATGGCCAGAAGCGACACACGCTTCCCGTCGGCGGTCGCGGCGTCGTAGGCGGCGAGTCCGAGCTTCGCGACGTCGACGTCGGGTCCGCGTTTCATCACGGTGAGCGCCATGATCGGCTGCGAAGCAGCGCCGCAGGCGAGCCCGGCCACCGACACGACCGCCCGCAGGCGGTCGGCGTGCCGGACCCCCATGACCGTCGCGAGCGCCGCGCCCGCCGACATTCCGATGGCCGCGGTACGCGCCGCGTCGAGGCTGCGCCACCGCATCGCCTTCGTCATCGCGGCGAGGACGATGGCGGCTTCGCCGCGTCCCGCGGCGGTCACCGGGTCGAACCAGTTCCAGCAACGGTACGGATTCGCGCGTTCGCTCTGCTCGGGCATCAGGACGTAGGCGCCCAGCCGGTCGGCGAGTGCCTCGATCCGCGTGCCGCGCGCGATCTCGTCCGCCGACTGCCTGCAGCCGTGCAGCAGCACGATCAGCGGCATCGCGCGAAACCGTGACGCGCCGGCCGGGATGTGGAACCGGTAGCGGCGCCGCGGCCACACCCACGCGGTCGACAGCCAGCCGCGCCAGGCGAACGCGGCGCCGCCGAGCGTGCGCGCGGGGGCGGGACCGCCGCCGCCGAACCAGCGCGCGAGAGTTGCCCGGATTCCCGATGCGAACCCCACGGCCGCCTCAGATCAGGACGATGTCGAACTGCTCCTGCGTGTAGAGCGACTCGACCTGCAGCGAGATCGGCTTGCCGATGAAGTCGCCCAGCCCCGCGAGGCTCTGCGACTCCTCGTCGAGGAACATGTCGATCACGCTCTGGGCGGCGAGAATGCGGTACTCGCGCGCGTTGAACTGCTTCGCCTCGCGCAGGATCTCGCGCAGGATCTCGTAGCAGACCGTCTGCGGCGTCTTGAGCGCGCCGCGGCCCTTGCAGGTCGGGCAGGGTTCGCACAGCACGTGCGCGAGCGACTCGCGCGTGCGCTTGCGTGTCATCTCGACCAGGCCCAGTTGCGTGAAGCCGTTCACGGAGAGTCGCGTGCGGTCGCGTTCGAGTGCGCGGTTCAGCTCGGCGAGCACGGCGGCGCGGTGGTCGCCGTTCTCCATGTCGATGAAGTCGATGATGATGATGCCGCCGAGGTTGCGCAGCCGCAGTTGCCGGGCGATGACCTGCGCGGCCTCCAGATTGGTCTTGAAGATCGTGTCGTCGAAGCTGCGGCCGCCGACGAATCCGCCGGTGTTGACGTCGATCGTGGTGAGCGCCTCGGTCTGGTCGATGATCAGGTAGCCGCCGGACTTGAGGTCGACGCGGCGCGCGAGCGCCTTCTCGATCTCCTCCTCGACCGCGGCGAGGTCGAACAGCGGACGGTCGCCCGCGTAGTGCTCGACGCGCCCCAGCAGCGCCGGAGTGTACTGGGTCGCGAACTCGGCCATGCGCTGGTGCGTCTCGCGCGAGTCGACCAGGATGCGCGTGGTCTCCTCGGTCGCCATGTCGCGCAGCACGCGCTGCGAGAGGTTGAGATCCTGGTAGACGAGCGAGGGCGCCGGCCCCGCGGAGGAGCGCGACCCGAGGTCCTGCCACAGCTTGGTGAGGTACTCGATGTCGGCCGCCATCTCGCGCTCGCTCGCGGTCTCCGCCATCGTGCGGATGATGAAGCCGCCGCCGTGGCCCTCGGGCAGGAGGTGCTGGAGGCGCCCGCGAAGCTGCTCGCGCTCCGCCTCGTCCTCGATCCGCTGCGAGATGCCGATGTGCGAGTCCTGCGGCAGATAGACGAGGAGGCGCCCGGCGAGGCTCACCTGCGTCGACAGCCGCGCACCCTTGGTGCCGATCGGGTCCTTGATCACCTGCACCAGCAGCGACTGACCCTCGTGCAGGATGCGCTCGATCGGCCGCTCGGCGCCGGCGTGGCCGTTCTGGCGGTGTTCCCAGATGTCGGCGATGTGCAGGAACGCCGCGCGCTCGAGGCCGATCTCGACGAACGCGCTCTGCATGCCGGGCAGGACGCGCGCCACGCGGCCGAGGTAGATGTTGCCGACCAGCCCGCGCGCAGTGGAGCGCTCCACGTGCAGTTCCTGCACGACGCCCTGCTCGAGCATCGCGACGCGGGTTTCCTGCGGCGTGACGTTGATGAGGATTTCGTGGGCCATCGGACGGGAAGGGCGGGATTCTTCGGAGCCTTCGCTGGCGGTCGCCCGGTCGGGGCGGCCACGCCCGTATCGGTGTCATTCCCCCGGTGTCAGACACGGTGTCAGACACCGTGTCTGACACCGGGGTGATCATGGTACGGGAAATCCCGCCTCTCCGAGCAATGCCGCCGTTTCGGCGAGCGGCAGCCCCATCACGCCCGAGTAGCTTCCCTCGAGCCGCGTCACGAACGCCGCCGCGCGACCCTGGATGGCGTAGCCGCCGGCCTTGTCGAACGACTCGCCGGACGCAACGTAGGCAGCGATCGCGGCCCGCGGCAACGGCGCGAGCGTCACTTTCGACGTCGAGAGGGCGAAATGGGTGGCGTCGTTCCAGCGCAGCGCGACCGCGGTGATCACTTCGTGGGTGCGGCCGGCGAGACGGGCGAGCATCGCCTTCGCGGCACGCTCGTCGGCAGGCTTGCCGAGCAGTTCGCCGTCGATCACGACTTCGGTGTCGGCGCCCAGAACCGGGCGCGCCTCGAGACCCCGCGAAGTCATCGTGTGCCAGCCGGCGTTGGCCTTGGTCCGGGCGATGCGCTCGACGTAGTGGGGCGCCGGCTCGCCGTCACGCGCGACTTCGAGCACGTCGGGCGGCCTCCCCGCCGCCTCGCGAAGGCGCAGGACCTCGAACGCGACGCCGATCTGCGCGAGCAGTTCCTGCCGCCGCGGGCTCCTGGATGCGAGCCAGATCTTCACGGCCCGCTCTTCGGTTGGTGTCGCGCTCATTCGCGATGGTAGGGATGGCCGCCGAGGAGACTCGCCGCGCGGTAGAGCTGCTCGGCGAGCACGACGCGCACGAGCGCGTGCGGCAGCGTGAGGGCGGAGATCGACAGGCGCGCGGCCGCGCGGCGCTTGAATCCCGCGTCGAGACCGTCCGCGCTGCCGATCACGAAAGCGAGCGAGCGCACCGACTCGCGCCAGCGTGCGAGCCGGTCGGCGAGTTCGCGCGTGCTCCACGCGGATCCCTGCTCGTCGAGCGCCACGACGGCTGCGCCGGCGCAGGCCGCATCGAGCCGCTTCGCTTCGGTTTCGAGCAACTGGCCGACGCTGCGCCCGCGATCCCGCGCCTCGGGCTTGAGCTCGACCAGATCGAGCGGCCAGTCGCGCGGGAGCCGGGATGCGTAGTCGTCGTACCCTGCGGCCACCCACGCGGGCATCCGGTGCCCGAGCGCGACGATCGCGAGCTTCATCGGCCGGCGGCCGGCAGCGCGGCCGCGAGGTTCACGCGGCCCTCGCCCTGGACCGGCGTTCGGGCCGAACCGACCAGAGCTCCTCCAGGTTGTAGTGCGTGCGCACCGCAGGCTGCATCACGTGGACGACGATGTCCCCCGCGTCGACCAGCACCCATTCGGCGGTCTCCTCGCCCTCGACGCCGACGATGGACGCTCCGGCGCCTTCGAGTTTCTCGCGGACGTGGCGAGCGAGCGCCTTGACCTGGCGGGTGGACTCGGCGCTGGCGATGACCATCGTGTCGGTCATGCCGGTGAGCTTGCGGACGTCGAGGACGACGATGTCGCGGGCCTTGATGTCCTCGAGGGCGGAGACGGCGGTCTTCGCGAGCTTGTCGAGTCGCATTCGCGTGGGCGGATTCCGTTCAGGCGGCGTAGAGCCGATGGGCCGCAATATAGTCCCAAACCGCGCGCGGCATCAACGCGCGCGCGCGCAGCGCGTCATCGCCGCCGCGCGCGATGGCGGAGCGGATCGCGGAGGCCGAGATGTCGCGCGCCATGATCGGCACCACGCAGATGCGACCGGCAGGCGACGCCGCGAGATCGGCCGGCTCGGTGGTGCGGCGATCCTGCCAGAGCGGCACGAGCGCGTCGGGGAGCGCCGAGTCGAACGGATCGCCAGGCCGCGCCGCGACCACGAGGTGCGCCAGTTCGAGGATCTCGGTCCAGCGGTGCCACCTGGGCAGGCCGCGGAATGCGTCGGCGCCGAGGATGAACATCAGCGGGCGATGCCGGTCCCCGGCACGAAACTCCTCGAGCGTCAGCACCGTATACGACTTGCCGCTGCGCCGGATCTCGCGGTCGTCCACGGCGAGGCCGGAGAGCGGTGCGATCGCGAGCTCGAGCATCGCGAGGCGGTGCGTGGCCGAGGCGCCTGGCGGCGGGCGGTGCGGCGGATCCCTCGCCGGCACGAGGAGCACCTGCGGCAGCGCCAGCGCCCGCCTAGCGTCCCGAGCGAGGCCGAGGTGCCCGTCGTGCACCGGGTCGAAGGTGCCGCCGAGCAACGCGATCGGTGGAGGCGCGCTGTCGGGCTTCAGTGGCGGCATCGGTGCGGGGCCTCCACAAGTCCCCGGGTCCACTCCGCGTCCCACCCCCGGTCCCGCCCCCGGTCGCACGGACGGCCCGCGGACCCC
>JADLBN010000112.1 GCA_020847675.1 Burkholderiales bacterium
CGTCGGCCGACGTGCAGACGTAGCGCCGGAACAGTCGTTCCACGTCGGCCGCGGACGGTTTGCCGGCGCGCTCGAGGAACGCGACATACGCGGCCATCATGGCGCGAAGCGTCCCATGCTCGGCCGTGCGCGCGGCCGCGGCGGCCGCGTCCAATCGCGCCTGTTCCTCACGCCGGCGCGCAGCGACTTCCTGGTCGAGGATTGCGCGCAAGTCGCTTCCCTCGGCCCGCGCCTCCCGCGCCCGGTCGACCAGCGCTTGCGCCTGGTCGCGCGCCCCTGCGAGCGTGCGCGCCATGAGCGGGATGGCGCGTTGGCGCCGCTGCGGGTCGGTGTAGCGGAAGTAGTACCAGCGCGAGTCCGCTGCGCCCCAGCGCACGACGAGCGTCCCGCCGCCGCGTCCGCGCAGCGCCTCGTAGAGTTTGGACCCCGGCGCGCGCTTCGCGCGCACTTGGGCATCGGTGATCTGGCGCGACGCGCTCATTGGCGCCGCCACGGGCCGGCGTGGGTCGCGCCGGCATTGGCCGCGCCCAGGTAGTCGACGCGCCCGGCGATCTCGCGCCGCTGCGCCGGGTCGAGCAGGAGCAGGCCACGAAGGAAGGCGACGGCCGATGCGTCGCGGTCGGCCTCGGCCTGGGCGAGCGCGCGCGCGAGCGCTTCGTCGGTGAGCGCGCGCGCGAGCGCTTCGTCGGTGCGCTCGCGCGCGGCGGTAGAAGCGGAGCCAGCCATGAGCACCCTGCCTCGGTGGTTATGGTCAGGCGGCCGACGCGTTCCAAGCGCGCTCGGCCGTCGCTTTTTGCAGGGACCGAAACCGGCGACTGGTCCCTACATGGTCCCTACAACTCTGCACCAAACCGCGCCATCGCGCAAGCCTCCGGGAACGTCCAAATCGCCGTTTTTCCTTGTGAAACAACGAAAAGGACCGAAAGACTTGAAGTGCCGTGAAACGGCCTGAAACGTCCCAAATGTCGATTCGTAATCAGTAGGTCGGTGGTTCGAGTCCACTCAACAGCACCAGTTTCCCCCCGGAGGCCCGCTGCGCGCGGGCCTTTGTGCGTCCGTGCCGACCTGCGGACGTGACGCGACACACCGCGTCGAATCAATACGGAACACAGGCGAACACGAGCGTTCCGGCTTCGCCTTCGTAGATCCACCCCTGCCCGGTCATGACGTCGTAGGTGATCGGACTGGTCGAATACCGGTGGTTCGGCGCGCCGCCCATGAAATCGTTGTAGAAGCGCCGTAGCGCACGCGTGCCAGGCGGACAGCCTCGCTGGGGCGGCGCCGTCGGCAGCGCGAGCCCGAAGGCGATCTTCTCGAAGATCCAGTTCGGATCCGCCGTGAGTCCCTCGCACTCGTGCGGATACGGCGTGTAGAAGTGCGTCGACTGCGGCGGGAAGCGTCCGAAGAAACGGCACACCGGAAGGTTGCCCGGATCGTTCGCGTCCGCGACGCGAAAGCCCTCGCCCGTGCGCGACCAGCCCTCGAACACACCGGCGTCGAGACCCGCGACTTCGTCCGTGTCGGCCGACACGAAGTAGTGATCGAACGCCTGGTGATGGAACTCGATCGCGCGCCTGTCGCCGGCAGGGACGCCGGAGCCGAGATCGACTCGATAGAGGCCGGATCCGGTTTCCGCGAAGATTCGCCCGGGCTGGTGGGCGTCGACCTTGACGCCGAGCGCCAGGTCGTCGTGCATCCCCTCGTCCATGGCGCTCCAGGTGGCGCCGCGGTCGGTGCTGCGGAAGACGCCGGAGCCGAGCTGCGAAGCGTACAAAGTCGAGGGATCCGCCGGATCGACGACGAGTGAGGTGATCTTTCCCGCCCCCAGCCCGATCGTCGCGCGCGTCCAGGTCGCTCCGCCGTCGACGCTGCGCATGACGTAGTCCGGGTGCTCGAACCCGACGTAGACGCGGCTCGGTTCGGCCGGATCGATCGCGATCGCGGTGACGGTGTTGCCGTTGGCCGCGTCGGCCCAGGCGGTCGTCGCAGGAAAGGTCGCGACCGGCTGCCAGGTCAGCGCGGCGTCCGTCGAGCGGTACAGCTGCGGCGCTCCAGGCGCCTCGGGCGGCCCGCCCGCGTAGAGCATCGCCGGGCCGACTTGCGTGGCGGCGAGAGCGTTCACGCGAATTGGCGGGGCGAACCGCTCGGTGAACGAGTCGCCGTCATCGTTCGAGGTGAAGAGATCCTTCGAAACACTGTTGCCGAGGCCCAGGCTGATCGCGGCGACGAAGATCTCACCGGGGCCCTGGCCGTAGGTCATGGGCCCCACGGTCGCGCCGCGCGACCCGAAGTAGGGAGCCTTCTCGATCCAGCTCCCGCCCCCGTCGGTGCTGAGCCAGAGGCCCTGGTCGCCGGTCCTGGTGCCCACGAGCGTGTTCGCGCGCGACCGGCTTGCCCCGAGTACGCGGTGGTCGGCGTCGACTTCGACCCAGGTCGCGCCGGCATCGTCCGAACGGAGAATCGACGCCGGAGCCGACTCGCCGCGAGAGAGCCACTGCCGCGCCGCCGTCGTGACGTCGAAGAAGATTGCCCGCGCGTAGCCCGGAGCACCCGTCGAACGCGCCAGCGGAGCGAAGGTCAGCGCGCCGTCCTCGGAGAGCACGGTTCCCCGGCTCGTCATCACGTACAGGCGATCGGGGCTGGCAGCGTCCACCGCCGGCGATCCGATCGGCACCGGCGCGATCGTGCTGGCGACGCTCCAGGTCGCGCCGTCGTCGTCGCTGCGCAGGATGCGTCCGCTGTCGCATTCGATCGCGTAGACGCGCGCCGACGGCAACGCGGCGAACGCAAACCCGCACACCGACGTGGCCCCGAGCGTCTGGCCGACCGGAACGAACGTCGCGCCGCCGTCCGTCGAGCGGGAGAGCGTGCCGGCGCCACTGCGCGACAGCACGACACCGTGGCCGGCGGCGAAGGCTTGCGGGTCGTTGCCGCCGATGCCCCACGCGCCGGGGGAGTCGATCGGGCGGTTGCCAATCGAAGGGTTCGACCGGAACGACACGAAGAGCCTGCGCGTCGACCAGTCGACCGCCATCGCCGAGACGACGGCAGGCGCCGCGTCCGGCATCCAGGACGCGCCGCCATCGACGGTGTGCCACACCGTCGCTCCGGCACTCCCGAGCATCTCGGCGGCGTTGCCCGGATTCACCGAGCCCAGCAGAAATGGCGCCTCGGGCGCAGACGCCGGCAGCGGGAGCGGGGCCCAGGTCCGACCGAAATCGGGGCTGCGCAACAGGCGCCCGGGTTCGGCGAGAAACGCGGTGACGGGATCGCCGGCGAGATGCGGAACGCCCAAAGCGCCCGGACGCGCGTTGGACGACCAGTGGCCTCCCCCGTCGCCGGTGAAATACGTCGCCGTACCGCCTTCGGGCACGAACCCCGCCGCGATCATTGCCTGTTCCCCTTTGGCGGGATGCGTGGCGATGCTTGCGTTTTCCTGCGCCAGGTACGGGAGCAGAGTGCCCCCGTCGGCCGGTCCGACCGGCGTCCACGCGCCGGCCATCGCCGGTCCCGCGGCCAGTGCGAGCACGAAGGCGAACACATGGCGAAGGGCGTGTCTGGAGGGGTTCGACATTGCAGTCATGCGGTCAACGCGCGCGTGGTGCGAACGAGGGTCGAGCATGCGCGCAAAAAAAAAACGACAACAAGCCGATCGCGCTGTCGCCGATCGGCGACGCTGGTCCGTGCGCGCCCTCGCGATCCGACCCGTGAACGGGGTAGCGGTTCCCGGAACCGCCCGAACGCTCTCCGATCCGCGCGATGTCGCGCCGGAAGGTATCGATGGCATGCCGGGCGGGAAAACGCCCCGCGTCTACCGTGCCGAGCCCAGGCGCTCGAAGCCCTCGTCGAGGTCCGCCATCAGGTCGTCGGGATCCTCGAGGCCCACGTGCACGCGCAGGCACGGGCCGCCCGCCTCGAAGCGCGAGACCGCCCGCGCGCGGTTCGGGTCGGTCGGGATGATCAGGCTCTCGAAGCCGCCCCAGCTCCAGCCCATGCGGAAAAGCCGCATCCGGTCGAGCATCGCGGCGAGGCCGGCGCGCGTGCACGACGGCTCGAGCACGATCGTGAACAGGCCGCTCGCACGGCGGAAGTCGCGCTTCCACAGCTCGTGGCCCCGCGCGCCGGGCAGCGCCGGGTAGAGCACCTCGTGAACCTCCGGGCGCCCGGCAAGCCAGGTCGCGACCTTCGTCGCGCTCGCCTGGTGGCGGTCGAGACGCGCGGCCAGCGTGCGCAGCCCGCGCAGGCCGAGGAACGCGTCGTCGGTCGAGACCGCGACGCCCATGTCGGTCCACAGCCGGTGCATCGGATCGGCGGCCGCCTCGTTGCAGACGATCACGCCGAGCAGCACGTCCGAGTGCCCGCCGAGGTACTTGGTACCCGCGTGCACCGACACGTCGACGCCGTGGTCGAAGGCGCGGAACCCGAGCGGCGTCGCCCACGAGTTGTCCATCACCACGAGCGCGCCGTGGCGATGCGCGACCTCGGCGATCGCCGGGATGTCCTGCACATCGAACGAGAGCGAACCGGGCGACTCGGTGAACACGACGCGCGTGTTCGGAGTCATCTGCGACTCGATCGCGGCGCCGGCGAGCGGGTCGTAGAACGCGACCTCGATGCCGTTGCGAACGAGGTGGTTCGTCGCAAAGCGGCGCGTTGGAAAGTAGACCGAATCGGTGATGAGCACCCGGTCGCCGGCCTTGAGCAGCGCGAGGAGCGGCAGCGTCGTCGCCGCGAGGCCGCTCGGAACCGCGAATCCGCGCGCGCCGCCTTCGAGCGACGCCACCGCGGCCTGCAGGTCGGTGACGGTGGGCAAGCCGTGCAGGCCGTAGCCGATGCCCGGATGACGTCCCTCGGCGGAGGCCTCGAGATCGTCGAGCGTGGGAAAGACGATGGTCGACGCGCGATAGACCGGCGTGTTGACCGCGCCCAGGTGCTTCGCCGGATCACGTCCCAGATGGACGACGGCGGTCTCCGGCTTCATCGGGGCGTCGGGGTCGCTCACGCGTGCGAGGCCTTCGGAGCGGCATCGAGCGCGAGCGAGCGGCAGATGGCCTCGACCTGC
>JADLBN010000113.1 GCA_020847675.1 Burkholderiales bacterium
GCACGTTGCGCCCGGTCTCGACGATGTTCGCGTCCTGCGCCTTGCGGACGTCGATGGTGATCGCCGGGCGGCCGTTGATGCGCGCGAAACTGGTGGCCTCCTTCTCGCCGTCGACGACGTCGGCGACCTGCGAGAGCGTCACCGGTCCGCCGCCCTGCTGCGCCACGATGATGCGGCCGAACTGCTCGGGGTCCTTGATCCGCCCCTCGACGCGCACGACCGCGTCGCTCGAAGGACTGGTGATGCGCCCGGCCGGCACGTCCTGGTTCGCCTCGCGGATCGCGTTGATCACCTGGTCGACCGGGATCCCCAGCGCCCGCAGCGCGTGCGGCTTGACCTGCACCAGGATCTGGCGCGTGAGCCGGCCGTTGACTTCGATGCGGGCGACCCCCGGCAGGTTCTCGAGCGCCTTGACGATCGTCTGGTCGGTGAGCGAGGTGAGTTCGCGCAGGCCGGTCGTCGGCGACAGCACCGCGAGCGAGACCACCGGCGCGTCGTTCTCGTTGTCGGCGCGGATGACCAGCGGGTCCTTCACGTCGCGCGGGAATCCCGGCCGCACCGTCGCGATCTTGTCGCGCACGTCCTGGATCGCCTGCGTCGCGTCGGTCGACATGCGGAACTCTACGAACAGCTGGCTCGAGCCTTCGCGCGAGTTGCTGAAGATCCGCTTGACGCCCGCCACCTGGTTGACCGCGTACTCGAGCGGCTTGGTCACGTCGTTCTCGACCGCCTCGGGCGCCGCGCCCGGGTAGTTCGTCAGGACCATCACGAACGGCAGGCTCACCTCGGGCATCTGCTCGACGCGCAGCCGCTGGTAGGAGAACGCGCCGAGCACGGTGATGCCGACCATCACCATGGTCGCGAACACCGGGTTACGGATCGAGGTGCGGGTGATCCACATTTCAGGTATCAGGAATCAGAGGACAGAAGCGGCGGCGATTTCCAGGGCGGCGCATCGAGCGCCGCTGAAAGGTTCCTGCTTCCGGGCGCATGGGTTCGAGACATTCGTGGACTCCGGCGACAGCCGTATCGACGGCGGGCCAGGGGGAGAAACAATCCGGCGCGGCTGTCCCGTGATTCTCCGTTCGAAACGAGGCCGCGCAACGGCGCTCGATGCGCCGCCACCGGCAACGCGGCCGCCTCTGTTCCCTGTCCTCTGATTCCTGATTCCTGACTCCGTCAACTGGCCCCCGCCTTCGGCTTCGACCGCGCCTCCGACGTCGGCGACGGTCCCTTCACGAACGCCGGCGCGCCCTCCTTCAGGTTCTCGAACCGCGCGGCGAGGACCGGCAGGTCGCCCGGCAATGGCGTCTTCACCTCGACCAGGCCCGTCTCCTCGTCGCGGCGTCCCAGCGTGACGATGCGGCGCGCGAGCTTGCCGCCGTCGACCACCCAGACATAGCTCTGGCCGGCCTCGGTGCGCACGGCGGCCGCGGGAAGCGTCGCCATCGGGGCGCTCGCCGCGAGCGCGACGCGGCCGCTCGCGAACATGCCGCTGCGAAGCGCCGCATCGGCGTTGCGCAGCGCGACGTAGACCGTGATCGCGCGCGTGCCCGGCTCGGTCGACGGATTGATCCGCGCGATGCGCCCGGCGAAGCGGCGCTCGCCGAAGCCGTCGACCGAGAGTTCGACCGCCATGCCGACCGAGAGTCCGGGAACGTCGATCGCGGGCACGAGCGCCTGCATCTCGAGGTCCGAGAGGTCGACGAGGGTCACGAGCGGAGCGTCGGGCGCGACCTTCTCGCCGCCCTGCACGTGGCGTTTCGCGACGACGCCCGCGATCGGCGCGACCACCGTCGCGTCCTTGAGTGCGTTCTGTGCGAGCAGCACCTGCGCTTCCATGCTCTTGACGTTGCCCTTCGCCACGTCGTAGCCGGACTGCGAGCTGTCGAACGCGGTCTGCGAGATGAACTTCTCGTTCAGGAGCTTGACGTTGGTCGCGCGCGTCTTCTCGGCGAGCGCCATCTGCGCCCGCGCGCTCTCGAGCGCGCCCTGGCGCTCGATCAGCTTCGCGTCGAGGTCGGCGGTGTCGATGCGCGCGAGGAGTTGCCCGGCCTTCACCGTCTCGCCTTCGCGCACCAGCACCTGCTTCACGTCGCCGGGGACCTTCGCCTTCACGGTCGCCTGGTTGACCGGCGTGAGCGTTCCCGACACCGGCAACCAGCGCGACATCGGGGCGGTCGTCAGGTAGGCGAGGTCGCCTGCACCGAACTGGAGCGGAACGACGGGCTCCGAGCCTCGACCCTTGGCCGGCGTGCCGGGCCACCGTTGGCCCGGATTGGCCACGAAATACGCCGCCGCCCCGGCTGCCGCCACCAGGACGGCGAGCACGAGCGCGAGGCGCCGCGTGAAGCGAAATCGCATGATGTTCCTTTCCCCCGCCGGGGTGCCGGCGTGTCCCGAATCCCGGCGCCTGCCCCCGTTCCTGGCGGTTGGATGCGTCGGGACGCTCGCCCGGTTTCCTTGGCCCCCGGAGCGAAGGGCGTAACTGTCTCATCCCCGGGGGTCCGGCGCCAACCCCGTGCGACCGGACGCGCCGGCCGCCGACGGATCGACGACGGGTACGATCGGCCGCGGTCCTGCCGGGTGGTCCGGCCACCGGGCCAGCAACCCACGAATTTGACACCCTCTTTCGACCCTGCAACAATCGAATGTTTCCCTTCCACCTGTTCCGGACGATTCCGGAGGAGCCCCCCAGATGAACACCCCCAAGAAGCTCGGCCTGACGCTCGTCGCGGCCGCGCTCGTCACCGTCTACGGCTGCGGCAAGGAAGAGCCGAAGAAGGCCGAGGCCCCGAAGGCGCCGGCCGAAGAAGTCGTCGTCGTGAAGATCGGCCACGCCGGTCCGCTGACCGGCGGCATCGCGCACCTCGGCAAGGACGACGAGAACGGCGCCCACCTCGCGGTCGACCAGGCCACCGAGAAGAAGCTCAAGATCGGCGGCAAGACGGTCAAGTTCGAACTGATGAGCGAGGACGACCAGGCCGACCCGAAGATGGGTCCGACCATCGCCCAGAAGTTCGTCGACGCGAAGGTCGCGGGCGTGGCCGGCCACCTCAACTCCGGCGTCGCGATCCCGGCCTCGGCCGTCTACAACCAGGCCGGCATCCCGATGATCTCGGGCTCGGCGACCAACCCGAAGCTGACCGAGCAGGGCTTCAAGAACATCTTCCGCACCGTCGGCCGCGACGACCAGCAGGGTCCGGCGGTCGCGCAGTACCTCGAGACGCTCAAGGTCAAGAAGGTCGCGATCGCCGACGACGCCACCGCCTATGGCGAAGGCCTCGCGAACGAGGTCGAGAAGACGCTCAAGGCCGCCGGCGTGCAGATCGTGGCGCGCGAGAAGGCCACCGACAAGACGACCGACTTCAAGGCGATCCTCACCAAGATCAAGGGCAAGTCGCCCGACGCGGTGTTCTACGGCGGCATGGACGCGACCGGCGGCCCGATGATCAA
>JADLBN010000114.1 GCA_020847675.1 Burkholderiales bacterium
CGCGCAGGTTCAGGATCGTCGTGATGATGTTGATCGACCCCATGATCGACGACGCGCCCATGATGTGGATCGCGAAGATCGTGAAGTCCATCCCCATGCCGTTCTGGATCGTGAGCGGCGGGTACATGGTCCAGCCGGCGGCCACCGAGCCGCCCGGCACGAACAGCGAGGCGACGAGCAGGATCCCCGCCGGCGGCAGCAGCCAGAAGCTCCAGTTGTTCATGCGCGCGAACGCCATGTCCGGCGCGCCGATCATCAGCGGGATCATCCAGTTCGCGAAGCCGACCGCGGCGGGCATGATCGCGCCGAACACCATGATGAGCCCGTGCAGCGAGATCATCTGGTTGAAGAACTCGGGGTGGACGACCTGCAGCCCCGGCTGGAACAGCTCGGCCCGGATCGTGAACGCCATCAGCCCGCCGATGATGAACATCGTGAAGCTGAACCACAGGTACATCGTGCCGATGTCCTTGTGGTTGGTCGTCGTGATCCAGCGCATGATCCCGGTCGGGTGATGCGCGTGGTCGTCGTGCCCGTGGTCGTGCGGGGCCGTGGTGTCGTGCGAGAGGCTGCTCATCGACGTTCTCCTCGAATCCTGGCGGCGCGCCGCGCGCGCGTCACTTGCTGCGGGCGGCCTGGATCTCGGCCGGCTGGACCGCCTGCCCGGTGTGGTTGCCCCAGGCGTTCCGCGTGTAGGTGATGACCGACGCGAGGTCGGTGTCGGAGAGCTGCTTGAACGGCGCCATCGCCGTGTTCGCGCGGCCGTTCAGCACGGTCGCGATCTGCGGGCCCGGCGGGCCCAGCACGACCTTCGAGCCGTCGAGCGCAGGGAACGCCCCGGGCACGCCCTTGCCGGTCGCCTGGTGGCAGGCGACGCAGTTGGCGCCAAACACCTTCTCGCCGCGCGCGACGAGATCCTTCAGATCCCAGACCTTCGACGGATCCTCCGCGGCGGCCGCGACCTTGCCCTTCTCTCCGGCGGCCCACTTCGCGTAGTCCTCCTTCGAGCGCACGTCGACGACGATGGGCATGAAGCCGTGCTCCTTGCCGCACAGCTCGGCGCACTGGCCGCGGTAGAGGCCGACCTTCTCGGCGCGGAACCAGGAGTCGCGCACGAAGCCGGGGATCGCGTCCTGCTTCACGCCCAGCGCCGGCACCCACCACGCGTGGACCACGTCGCCCGCGGTGATCAGCACGCGCACCTTGGTATCGACCGGGACGACCATCGGGTTGTCCACCTCGAGCAGGTAGTGCTCGCCCTTGGGCTCGCGGCCCTCGATCTGCGCGAGCGGGGTCGCGAGCGCCGAGTAGAAGCCGAAACCTTCCTGCAGGTAGTCGTAGTTCCACTTCCACTGGTAGCCGGTGACCTTGACCGTCAGGTCGGAAGCCGAGGTGTCCCTCATCGCGAGCACGGTCTTCGTCGCCGGGTAGGCCATGATGAAGAGGATCGCGAACGGAATCACGGTCCAGACGATCTCGACCACCGTGTTCTCGTGGAACGGAACGGCCTGGTGCCCGACCGACTTCCGGTGCTTGAACAGCGAATAGAACATCACGCCGAACACGCCGACGAAGATCACGGCGCAGATCCACATGATGAAGACGTGCAGGTCGAACTGCTGGCGCGCGATCTCGGTGACCGGCGTCTGCAGGTTCCACGCGGGCACGGCCAGCGCGGCCTGCGGCAGCGCGGCGAGCCCGGCGATCGTTGCGGCGGCGAGGCGGCTGCCCCGGATCCCCCTGGAAATGCGCTCCATGCTCTCCTCGTCCTTGACCGCTGCGATGTTCCGAATTCCGTCTGCCCCGCGCCGCTCAGCGCGTGCGGAGCGCCTTCCTGATCGTCCGCGCGAGGCCCGCGCGCTCGCAGGCCGCGAGCGTGTCGCCGAACGGCACCTCGTCCCGGCCGCTGCGGAGCACGAGCCTCGGCTCGCGCGTCCACCCGCGCTCGTCGACCTCGACGCGCAGCCACTCGCGCTGGAACTCGCGGCGGGTCGCGCGCCCCGCCCGCTCCTGCTCGACCACCACGCGGTCGCCGACCACGGCGAGGCGGTCCACGTCGCTCGACCGCCGCTCGACCAGCACGAAAGCGACCGCGAGACAGGCGAGTTCGAGCGCCGAGTAAGGCAGCACCGGCCACACGCCCGCCGCGGCGAGCGGAAACGCGAGCGCGAGGCTCCCGGCCGCGAACGCGCCGTACACCGCCCAGCGCTGCCGGGAAGCGAGCGAGTTGTTGCGGCGGGCGACGACGCAGAACGCGGCGTGGGCGGGAGGCAGGCTGACCGTGACGGGCATCGAGGAAACGCAGGGGACCCTGCCGGATCCGGGCCGGCTCCCGGGCCGGTCCGGGAGCGGCAAGGCCGTTCGCGGAATGCAAAAGCTTAACATGGATCAACTCCCGGACCACCGGCACGCGCCGGACGCCCTCGCGCGGTCAGCCGAGACCGGCCCGCGCCAGCGCCTCGGCGGCGAGCGGCCGGCGGTCGTTCCACGCGAGATCGGCGAGCATCGGCGCGGGCAGCCGCGCCGCGAGCGCCGCGACGCTCGCGTCGGCCGCCGCCATGGACGGGTCGATGCGGTTGGCGATCCACCCGGCGAGCACGAGCCCGCGCGCGCGGAGTGCGAGTTCTGCCGCGAGCGCGTGATTGAGGCAGCCCAGGCGCACGCCGACGACCAGCAGCACCGGCGCTCCGAGACGCTTCGCGACGTCGAGCATATCGAGGCGTCCGCCGAGCGGGACCAGCGGCCCGCCCGCGCCTTCGATCACGATCGCGTCGGCGCGAGCCGCGAGGCGGGCGTAGGCGTCGGCGATGCGGTCGAGATCGATCGCGAGTCCCTCCCGCGCGGCGGCGACGTGCGGCGCGATGGCGGCAGCGAACGCATACGGATTGCGGTCTGCGAGCGGCGCGTCGACGTTGCCCGCGCGCGCGAGCGCGTCCACGTCGGCGTTCGTCGCCGCACCGGGATCGACGCCGGCGGCGACCGGTTTCATGCCCACCGCGCGGCGCCCCCCCGCCACCAGTCCGCGCAGGATCGCGACGCAGGCGTGGGTCTTGCCGACGCCGGTGTCGGTGCCGGTGACGAAGAGCGAGGGGGTCATGGGGCGGGGTGGCCGGGAGGGGATGAACGCGTCAACGGGTGTACCTGCGGACGGATGAACGCATGAAGGGCGAAGCGCGGCCCGCCGGCCACGCGGTCCATCCATTCATGCCTTCCTCCCCCGCTCCAGCCTCACGATCGGCAGCCCCTCGGCGGTGCGCGTCGGTTCGGCCTTCCACGCGTGACCGTAGACCACCTCGAAGGTCGCGGGAATCCGGCCGTCGCGGGCGAACGCGGACAAGGCCTCGACGAGCGCGCGGTGCCGCCCCCGTCCGGTGAGCCCGCGCCGGCGTCCCGGCGCCTGGTTGGTCGCGCCGATCGCCTTCAGGTCGCCGAGCAGCGCCTGCGGCGTCGCGTAGGTGACGGTCAGCATCTCCATGTCCACGACCGGGTCGGCGAAACCCGCGTCCACGAGCAGGTCGCCCAGGTCGTGCAGGTCGACGAACCGGTTCACGTGCGGTTGCGCGTCGACGCGGGCGAACGCCTCGCGAAGCTCCTTCAGCGTGTCCGGGCCGAAGGTCGTGAACGTGAACAGCCCGCCCACCTTCAGCACGCGGCGGCACTCGGCGAACGCGCGCGGCAGGTCTCCGACCCACTGGAACACCAGGTTCGACCAGACGAGGTCCACGCTCCCCGCGCGAAGCGGGAGCGCGGCGACGTCCGCGCACGCGAACGCGGCACCCGGGGGCGCGAACCGCCCCAGGAGCCTCGCTGCGAGCGGGCGGCCGCGTGCTGCGCGTTCGCGCGCCGCGGCGACCATCGCCGGAGCCGCGTCGACCGCGACGATGCGCGCACGGGGATAGCGCGCGGAGAGTCCGCCGACCGCCTCGCCGGTGCCGCAGCCCGCATCGAGGATCGCGGCCGGGTCGAGCTTCACGACGTCGAGGCGCGACGCGAGGCGCGCGCCGATCTCGCGCTGCAGGACCGCCGCCGCGTCGTAGGTCGAGGCGGCACGGCCGAACGCGCGCCACACCGCCCTGGCGTCCGGCACCCGAGCGTCAGTGTCCATCGAGGAACGCCGCGGCCGCCGCGTCGAACGCGGCGCGGTGGGACAGGAACGGGGCGTGGGCCGCGCCCGGCAGGCAGGCGTGATGCGCGTTCGGCATCGCCTTCGCGAGCCAGGCCCCGGCCGCCGGCGGCGCGAGCGTGTCGCGCTCGCCGGACACCACGAGGGCGGGCGTGGCGACATCGCGCGCCTCGTCGCGGAGATCGGTCGACGCGAGCAGGCCGAGCGCCGCCGCGATCGCCCCGCGCGGCGGATCGCCACGCGCGAAAAGCTGGTGACGCAGGAGCGCGAGCGTGCGCCGGCCCTCGTCGCTCCCCTGCACCTGAAGCGTGAGGAAGCGCAGCAGCGTCGGCCGGAAGCCGGCCGCGAGTTCGTCGCCGAAGCGCGCGAGCGTATCCGCCGTCATCGCGTGCGGCCAGTCCGGCGCGGCGACGAAGCGCGGCGACGTGCCGACGAGCACGAGCCGCGCGATGCGCGCGGGTTCGCGCGCGGCCCAGCGCAGCGCGACCTGCCCGCCGAACGACCAGCCGAGGACCGACAGCGGCTCGCAGCACCCGATCGACGACGCCACGGCGTCCACGATGCGGTCGAGCGTCTCCACTTCGGTGCGCGACGAGTGCCCGTGCCCGGGCAGGTCGACCGCGTGGACCCGGAACCGCGCGGCGTAGCCTGCCATGAGCGGCGCGAACAACCCTCCGTGCAGCGCCCACCCGTGCAGCAGCACGAGCGGCGGCCCCGCGCCGGCCGACTCGACGTGGACCGCGGTTCCCGCCGCGACCGCGCTCATCCCCATCCTCGCGCCACCTCGTGGAGGGCGTGGAGGAGCGCGCCCACGTCGTCGTCGTCGTGCGCGGCCGAGAACGAGACGCGCAGGCGCGCGGTGCCGTCCGGCACCGTGGGCGGGCGGATCGCGGGCACGAACAGGCCGCGCTCTTCGAGCGATCGCGCGAGGTCGAGCGCCTCCCGGTTTCCGCCGACCACGAGCGGCTGGATCGGCGTGGTCGAGCCGGTCATCGTCCACGGCAATCCGTCGGCCTCCGCGCGAAATCGCGCGACATGGCGGGCGAGCCTCGCGCGCCGGCGTTCGCCGTCGCGCACGAGTCCGAGGCTCGCGCGAAGCGTCTCCGCGAGCATCGGCGGCGCGGCAGTCGTGAACACGCAGGGCCGCGCAGTCTGCGCGATGGCCTCGATCACCGAAGGATGCGCGGCCACGAACGCGCCGGCCACGCCCGCCGCCTTGCCGAGCGTTCCCATCAGCACGATGCGCGGCGACGCGAGATGGAACTCGGCCAGCGTCCCGCGGCCGCGCCCCAGCACGCCGAAGCCGTGCGCATCGTCGACCACGAGCCAGGCGTCGTGCCGCTCGGCGAGCGCGAGCAGCGCCGCGAGCGGCGCGACGTCGCCGTCCATGCTGAACACCGCGTCGGTCGCGATCAGCCTGCGGCGCGCGCGCGACGCGGCGAGGCGGCGTTCGAGTGCCGCGGCGTCGCGATGCGGGTAGCGGACGAGGCGCGCGCGCGCGAGCAGCGCGCCGTCGTTGAGGCAGGCGTGGTTCAGGCGGTCGGCGAACACCTCGGTCCCTCGGTCCGCCAGCGTCGAGACGATGGCGAGATTGGCGAGATAGCCGGAGGAGAAAGTCACCGCCCGTGCGCCTTCGCAGGGCGCGACCCACGCCGCCAGGTCGCTCTCGAGCGCCTCGTGCGGCGCGTGATGCCCGCCCAGGAGGTGCGACGCGGCTGCGCCGACACCCCAGCGGCGCGCCGCAGCCGCCGCGGCCTCCGCCAGCGCGGGATCGGTGGAGAGCCCCAGGTAGTCGTTGCTCGCGAATCCGACGAGTTCCCGTCCGTCGACGACGACGCGCGCGCCCGCACGCGCCTCGACGACGCGCCGGCGCCGCGCGAGGCCGTCCGCCGCGCGCGCGGCGAGCGTGCGCTCGAGCGTGTCGACAAGACGGTCGGCCATGGGTCCGGCGTCGCGCCGCGGCCCGCGGCGCTACGCGGCCGTGAGCCCGAGCTTCGCGAACAGCGCGCGGTCCTCGTCGACGTCGGGATTCGCCGTCGTCAGGAGCCTGTCACCGTGGAAGATCGAATTCGCGCCGGCGAGGAAGCACAGCGCCTGCACCGCATCGCCCAGTTCGCGGCGTCCGGCCGACAGCCGGACCATCGAGCGGGGCATCGCGATGCGCGCCGCCGCGACGGTCCGCACGAACTCGAGCGGCTCGATCGCGTTCGCGCCGTGCAGGCGGTCGTGGAGCGGCGTGCCCTCGACCTGCACCAGGTGGTTGATCGGAACCGACTCGGGCGGCGGATCGAGGCTCGCGAGCGCGGCGATGAGTCCCGCGCGGGCGCGACGCGACTCGCCCATCCCGACGATGCCGCCGCAGCACACGGAGAGCCCCGCCTCGCGGACCCGGCCGAGCGTGTCGAGCCGGTCCTGCTGGACGCGCGTGGTGACGATCTCGCCGTAGAACTCGGGCGAAGTGTCGAGGTTGTGGTTGTAGTAGTCGAGGCCGGCCTCCGCCAGCGCCTGCGCCTGCCCTTCCTTCAGCATGCCGAGCGTGCAGCAGGTCTCGAGGCCCAGCGCCTTCACGCCGCGCACCATGTCGAGCACCGGCGCGAGGTCGCGGTCCTTCGGCCCGCGCCACGCCGCGCCCATGCAGAATCGCGTCGCGCCGGACGCCTTCGCGGCGCGCGCCGCGGCGAGCACCTCGTCGAGCGGCAGCATCGCGTCGCTCGCGACACCGGTGGAGTGGCGGGCCGCCTGCGGGCAGTAGCTGCAGTCCTCGGGGCAGCCGCCGGTCTTGATCGAGACGAGCGTCGACAACTGCACCGCGTTGGGGGCGTGGTGCGCGCGATGCACCTGCTGCGCGCGGAACATGAGGTCGGCGAACGGCAGGTCGAACAGCGCCATCACGGCGTCGGCGGACCAGCGGGGTTCGGCCGCGCGGGGCGAACGCGCGGCGCGCGCAGGGGCCGTGCAGGCGGAGGGCGGGTCGTCGAGCATCGGTTCGGTCGAAGGTCGTAGCGCCGCCACAGGCGCGGCGCCTCTACAATCGCGGCGAGTGTCGAGGGGCACCCGTGGGCTTGTCAAATGTCGCGACCGCCGTGCTTTACAAGTGCCGCAGCGGCGCGCGCCGTCGCGTCCGCGAAGCGGTCGCGGCAGTCCTGCCGGCTCGCTGCGCGCTCTGCGCCCGCGCGACGGGACCGACGGGACTGTGCGCCGACTGTTCCGCGTCGGTCGCGGCGCCCGCGGGATCGTGTCCCGGCTGCGCGCTGCCTTCGCCCGGCGGGGCGCGCTGCGGCCGCTGCCTCGCCCGTCCGCCGGCCTGGGATGCGGCGCTCGCCGCGGGTGTCTACGCGTTCCCGCTCGACCGGCTGGTGGTGCGCCTCAAGTACGCCGGCGACCTCGCGCTCGCCGCGGCGCTGGGCGAGTGCCTCGCCGGCGCGGCGGTCGCATCCGGCGCTCCCGCGCGGGTCGACGCGCTCTTGCCGATGCCGCTCGCGGCAGCGCGGCAGCGCGAGCGGGGCTGCAACCAGGCGCGGGAGATTGCGCGTGCGGCGGCGAACGCGATCTCGCTGCCGGTGGCCGGAGGCCTGCGACGGTCCCGGCACGCCGTGCCGCAGGCGTCGCTCGCGTGGCGCGAACGCGCGCGCAACGTCCGCGGCGCGTTCGAGGCGGACGCGAGCCTCGCCGGCGCGCGCGTCGCACTGGTGGACGACGTGATGACCAGCGGCGCGACCGCGACCGCCGCGACGGCCGCGCTGCGCCGGGCCGGCGCAGCACGGATCGAGGTGTGGGTGGTCGCCCGCACGCTCCCCGCCTGAACGGGTGCGCCGTGTTCGCGATCGTGCTCGTCCATCCCGAGATTCCGCCCAACACCGGCAACGTGATCCGGCTGGCGGCGAACACCGGCTGCGAACTCCACCTGGTCGAGCCGCTCGGCTTCGCGATGAGCGACCGGGACCTGAAGCGCGCCGGCCTCGACTACCACGAGTACGCGCCGGTGCGGGTCCACCGCGACTGGCGTTCGTGCAGGGTCGCCATCGACGTTCCGGCGCCGCGCCGCTGGCTCGCCTTCACGACGAGGGCCGGGCGGGACTTCCACCGACACCGCTTCGCGCCCGGCGACGTGCTGGTGTTCGGGCGCGAGGCCGACGGGCTGCCCGACGACGTGCTGGAGACGTTCGCGCCGGAACACAGGCTGCGCATCCCGATGCGCCCTGCGATGCGCAGCCTCAACCTGTCGAACGCGGTCGCGGTGGCGGTCTACGAAGCCTGGAGGCAGTGCGGATTCGCCTGACGCGGCGCAAGAAGCCGTCGCCTGCATGACCCTCCTGGCGCGGGCCCGCCCTGGCCATGCCGCAGCGGATCGGGTTCCGCGCGGGCGGGCGGAATCCCGTCACCACCGCGCAGCGCGTCGCGGCGCCCGGGACGGCCGAACTCCCCGGGGTCAGGCGCCTTCGGCCCTGGGCTCGCGGCGGAGCAGCGCCTCGACCGCTTCGCGCACCGGCACCTCGCCGGCGAGGACGCGATCGACCGCCTCGGCGATCGGCATCTCGATGCCGTGAAGTCGGGCGAGCGCGACCGTGGCGCGCGCCGCGTGCACGCCTTCGGCCACGTGGCCGAGGCCGGCGACGCCGGTTTCCAGCGAA
>JADLBN010000115.1 GCA_020847675.1 Burkholderiales bacterium
CGGATCTGGTGGCCCCAGCCGATGTCGGTCTTGCTGTCCTCGAGCTTCTGCTGCTCGGCCTGGCGCTTGCGAAGTTCGAGCTCGTAGAGCTTCGCCTTCAGCATCGCCATCGCTTCGGCCCGGTTGCGGTGCTGCGAGCGGTCGTTCTGGCACTGCACGACGATGTTGGTCGGCAGGTGCGTGATGCGCACGGCGGAGTCGGTCTTGTTGATGTGCTGGCCACCGGCGCCCGACGAGCGGAACGTGTCGACGCGCAGGTCGGCCGGGTTGATCTCGACCTCGATCGAGTCGTCCACCTCCGGGTAGACGAACACGCTCGCGAACGAGGTGTGGCGGCGCGCGTTCGAGTCGAACGGGCTCTTGCGGACGAGGCGGTGCACGCCGGTCTCGGTGCGCAGGTGCCCGAACGCGTAGTCGCCGCCGACCTTGATCGACGCGCTCTTGATGCCGGCGACGTCGCCCGCCGACTCCTCAAGGATCTCGACCGTGTAGCCCTTGCGCTCGCAGTAGCGCACGTACATGCGCAGCAGCATCGACGCCCAGTCCTGCGCCTCGGTGCCTCCGCTGCCGGCCTGGATGTCGACGAAGCAGGGGTTCGGATCCATCGGGTTCGCGAACATTCTGCGGAACTCGAGGTCCTCGACGGTCTTCTCGAGCGAGGCGACGTCGTCGCGGATCGCACCCAGCGTCGCCTCGTCGCCGTCCGCGCGCGCGAGCTCGAAGAGCTCGGCGCTGTCGGCGAGTCCGCGGCCGAGATCGACGAGCGTCGTGACGACGCCTTCGAGCGACTTCTTCTCGCGTCCGAGCTGCTGGGCCTTCTCCGGATCGGCCCAGACCTGCGGATCCTCGAGCGCGCGGCGGACTTCCTCCAGCGTCTTCGACTTCAGGTCGAAGTCAAAGGAACCTCCGCATCTCGGCCGTCCGGGACTTCAGGTCGGCGAGCGTGTGGGCGATCTGGTTGAGCTGTTCCGCTTCCATGGAGGTCGAGGGTCGATCGAAGGCGCGAATTCTAGCATGGCGAGCGGCAAGTCCTTGTTGCACGACGCGTTTTCCGCGAAGGCGCCGCGCTCCGGCCGACGCCGGCGCGGCGGTGGCCAAGCGACGCCGGTTCGCCTACCATCGGCCCCTCGCCGCGCCAACCCGCCCCTCTCCGGAGCCCGTTCCCATGCCCGTCCTGTTCGTCAACAAGGAGCGCGTCGACATCGCCGCCGGAGTCCCGGGCGACACGCCGCTCCTGTGGATCCTTCGCGACTCGCTCAAGCTCACCGGCACCAAGTACGGCTGCGGCGCGGCGCTGTGCGGCGCCTGCACCGTGTATCTCGAGGGACAGCCGGTCCGTTCGTGCCAGACGACGCTCGCGTCGCTCCGGCAGGGAGCCGAGATCACGACGATCGAAGGACTGGCGTCGAAGGAAGGGAAGGCCGTGCAGGCCGCGTGGGTCAGGCTCGACGTGCCCCAGTGCGGGTACTGCCAGTCTGGCCAGGTCATGAGCGCTGCGGCGCTGCTCGCGAAGAACCGGCAGCCGACCGACGCCGACATCGACGAAGCGATGGCGGGCAACCTCTGCCGCTGCGCCACCTACGTCCGCATCCGCGCCGCGATCAAGGAAGCGGCGCGCGCACTCGCGTGAGCCGGAACTCGATGGATGCCGGTCGCGTGGTGAATCTCTCGCGCTCGCGCCGCGCTTTCCTGAAGGCGGGCAGCGCCGCGGGCGCCGCCCTTCTCCTCGGCGTGCACGTCCCGGCAGCAGCGCAGCAGGGCGCGGCGGGCAAGGCCGCGGGGGCGGCGCCGCCGCCGTTCGAACCCAACGCCTTCGTGCGCATCGGGCGCGACAACACCGTCACCGTGGTCGCGAAGCACGTCGAGATGGGCCAGGGCGCCTACACCGGCCTCGCGACGCTCGTTGCAGAGGAACTCGACGCCGCGTGGAGCCAGGTGCGCGTGGTCGGCGCGCCCGCGGATGCGTCGCGCTACAACAACCTGAAATGGGGACCGATGCAGGGAACCGGCGGCTCCTCGGCGATCGCGAACTCGTGGGAGCAGCTGCGCAACGCCGGCGCGAGCGCGCGCGCGATGCTGGTCGCGGCCGCGGCGAACAGATGGAAGGTCCCGGCGGACGGGATCCGGGTGTCCGCGGGCGTGGTCACGCACGCGTCGGGGAAGAAAGCGACCTTCGGCGAACTCGCCGCCGAGGCCGCGTCGCTTCCGGTGCCATCGACCGTTGCGCCCAAGGCCGCGAAGGACTACGTGTTCGTCGGCAAGGCGTTCCCGCGCGTCGACTCGCTGGCGAAGTCCAACGGAACCGCGACGTTCACGCAGGACCTGCAGTTGCCCGGCATGCTGACCGCCGTCGTGCTCCATCCGCCGCGCTTCGGCGCCCGCGTGAAGAGCTTCGACGCCGGCGGCCTGAAGAACGTCCCCGGTGTGCGCGCCGTGCTCGAACTGCCCACCGGCATCGCGGTGATCGCGAACGGGTTCTGGGCGGCGAAGTCCGGCCGCGACGCGCTCAAGGTCGAATGGAACGAGAACCGCGCCTGGAAGGGTTCGACCGACGCTCTCATGGCGTCGTATCGAACGCTCGCCGCGAAGCCCGGCAAGGTGGCCCGGAGCGAGGGCGACGCGGCCGCAGCGATCGCGGGCGCCGTCACCCGGCTCGAGGCGAGCTACGAGTTCCCCTACCTCGCGCACGCGGCGATGGAGCCGATGAACTGCGTGATGCGCTTGTCGGAAGGACGCTGCGAAGTCTGGAACGGCGAGCAGTTCCAGACGGCCGACCAGACCGCGGTCGCGAAGGTCGTGGGAATGAAGCCCGAGCAGGTGTCGATCACGATGCTCTACGCGGGCGGCAGCTTCGGCCGGCGCGCGAATCCGTACTCGGACTACGTGACCGAGTGCGCCGAGATCGTCGCGCGGCTCGCGAAGGCGGGGACCCGCGACGTGCCGGTGAAGCTCGTCTGGACGCGCGAGGACGACATGCGCCGGGGCATGTATCGGCCGATGTACCTGCACACGCTGCGCGCGGGACTCGACGCGGGCGGCGCGATCGTCGGCTGGCAGCACCGCATCGTCGGCCAGTCGATCCTCGAAGGCACGATCTTCGAGCAGCACGGCGTGAAGAACGGCATCGACGCCACGTCGGTCGAGGGTGCGGCGAACCTGCCCTACGCGATCCCGGCGATCGCCGTGGACCTGCACTCGACCGCCGAAGAGGTCAGCGTGCAGTGGTGGCGTTCGGTCGGATCGTCGCACACCGCGTTCTCGACCGAGGTCTTCGTCGACGAACTCGCCGTCGCGGCGAAACAGGACCCGGTCGCCCTGCGTCGCGCCTTGCTCGCGAAGCGCCCCCGCCACCTCGCCGCGCTCGATCTCGCCGCGAAGGAAGCCGGCTGGGGCCAGCCGCTCGCACCGGGCAAACCCGGCGAGAAGCGCGGACGGGGCGTCGCGGTGCACGAGTCTTTCGGCACCGTGGTCGCCCAAGTGGTCGAAGCCACGGTGAAGCCAGACAAGACCTTCACCGTCGACCGCGTCGTCTGCGCAGTCGAGTGCGGGCTCGCCGTGAACCCCGACATCGTCCGCGCCCAGATGGAAGGCGGCATCGGCTACGGCCTCTCGGCGGCGCTCCACGGCGAGATCACGGTTCGGGACGGCCTCGTCGTGCAGTCCAATTTCCACGACTACCCGGTCCTGCGGATGTCCGAGATGCCCGCGGTCGACGTCCACATCGTGCCGTCGGCCGGCAAGCCGACCGGCGTCGGCGAGCCGGGAACCCCGGTGATCGCCCCGGCGCTCGCCAACGCGCTCTACGCGGCGACCGGCCAGCGGCTTCGGAAACTGCCTCTCAGGTTCGACCGGGGAGCCGCCTGACCTTTCGGTCCGTGGAACGTCTCCGGGGACGCGGGGCGGGTTGACCGCCGCCCGCGTTGGCCTGAAGCTTGCTCTCGGCAGGCGGGCCGAGCGCCCGGCGAGAGGCGCCGGCCCCACTTCTTGGGTCAAGGACCTCCCATGCATCGCAAACTCTTTGTCGCGGCTGCGCTGGCAGCCACCCTGCCCGCCACCACGATGGCGCAGGGATTCACCGCGACGACCATCGTTGTCGGCCAGTCCGCCGCGACCTCCGGGCCGGCCTCCGAACTCGGCATCGAGATGCGCGCCGGCGCGCTCGCCTATTTCAACGCGATCAACGCGCGCGGCGGCGTGAACGGCCGCCGGATCGAACTGCGGACGCTCGACGACGGCTACGAGCCCGACCGCTCGCTCGCCAACACGCGCCGTTTCGTGGAGACCGACCAGGCCTTCGCGCTGTTCGGCTATGTCGGCACGCCGACCACGCTCGCGTCGATGCCGGTGTTCACCCGGGCGCAGGTTCCGCTGGTCGGCCCGTTCACCGGCGCCGAGGCGTTCCGCAAGCCGTTCAACCGCTACATCTTCAACGTCCGCGCGAGCTACTTCGCCGAGACCGACAAGCTCGTCGATCTGCTGGCGACGCTCAAGCTGCAGCGCATCGCGGTGTTCTACCAGAACGACGCCTACGGCAAGGCCGGCCTCGAGGGCGTCGAGCGCGCGACCAAGGCGCGCAACATGCCGATCGCCGGGACCGCGACGGTCGAGCGCAATTCGAGCGACGTGAAGGCCGCGGTCGCGGCGCTGTCGAAGCTCGATCCGCAGGCGGTGATCATGATCGGCGCCTACAATTCCTGCGCGGCGTTCATCAAGGCGATGAAGGCCGCCGGCATCCACGCGCAGTTCCTCAACGTGTCGTTCGTCGGCAGCCGCGCGCTCGCGGCGGAACTCGGCAGCGAGGGCCGCGGTGTCGGCGTCTCGCAGGTCGTGCCGTTCCCGTGGAACATCGGCACGCCGGTCGTAAAGGAGTACCAGAAGCTCCTGCCGGCCGAGGGCGGCAAGGAGAACTTCTCGTTCACGAGCCTCGAAGGCTTCATCGCCGCGAAGGTGATGGTCGAGGGCCTGCGACGCGCCGGCCGCGACCTGACGCGCGAGAAGTTCGTCGCCGCACTCGAGACGATGAGCGACTACGACGTCGGTGGGTTCACCGTCACCTACACGCCGTCGGACCACAGCGGTTCGCGCTTCGTCGAACTCACGGCGATCGGGCGCGACGGCGCGTTCATCCGCTGAGAGCGCGCGGCTCCGTCCGCGCGCCGCAGGCGGGCGACGGCCGGACGGACCCCGCGCTGCCCGCGCAGGATCGCGCGGCCACCCTGCGGCGCGCCCGGCGTCCGGCATAATCGCGGGCGTCCCGCGCCGATCCATGCACACGCCCTCCGGCTTCGCGCCCTCGCACCGGCTCCCCGCCGTCCTTCCGGGCCACTCGTTCGGGTTCGCCATCTCGGGCACGAGGCTCCTCGCCCGCGACACGCCGAACGCCGCCGCGGTCGCGACACTGGCCGAACTCGACGACGCGGGCCTCACCGGCGAGCGGCACTATCTCGGCGAACTCGCAGGCGTCCCCTGCGTCGCGGTCGCGCTCGATGACGAGGTGGCGGTTCCGCCCGGATTCGCCGCCGCGGGACTGCGCTCGTGGTTCCTGCGCCTCGCCGATGCGCCGCTCGCGCTCGCGGCGCGCGCGTACCAGGTCGTGCACTACGACCGCACGCACCGCTACTGCGGTCGCTGCGGCACGCCGACCCGGCCGCGCACCGACGAACGCGCCCGGGAGTGTCCCGGGTGCGGGCTCGTCGCCTACCCGCGCGTGTCGCCGGCGATGATGACGCTCGTCACCCGCGGCCGCGAGATCCTGCTCGCTCACTCGCCTCGCTTCGCGACTCCCGTCTTCTCGGCGCTTGCCGGGTTCGTCGAGCCGGGCGAGACGATCGAGGACTGCATCCGCCGCGAAGTGCGCGAGGAGGTCGGCGTGGAAGTCGCGGCGCCGGTCTACTTCGCGAGCCAGTCGTGGGCGTTCCCGCACTCGCTGATGATCGCATTCACCGCCGAGTACGCCGGCGGCGAGATCCGGCTCGAGGACCCGGAGATCGACGACGCGCGCTGGTTCGCCCTCGACGCGCTGCCGAGCCTGCCGTCGCAGCTCTCGATCGCGCGCCACCTGATCGACGCCACGGTGGAGCGGCTGCGCGCGACCTGAACGGGAACGCGCGGCGCCGTTCCGGCGTCCAATGGGCGGGACCGTCATCGGCCGACGGCAACGTGCGCCGATGTCGGTCGCCGTCCCACTCGACGGCGCGGCGGACACCGGCGACCCCGGACGCGTCGCCCGCGGTCACCCGGGCGTATGATCGATTTCCAACCTCTCGCGCCGCCGCACGCGAAACGCGCACACAACCCTCGAAGGAGCAACCATGCCTCGCCTCGTGCAGCGTCACTGGCAGGAGCCGGCCCGATACATGATGGAAGGCAAGGAGGTATGGCTGTGCCGCTGCGGCCTGTCGAAGAACCAGCCGTTCTGCGACGGCTCGCACAAGCTGACCCGCGGCGAGGATCCCGCCAGGGTCTACTGGTACGACGACGCCGGCACGCGGCACGAAGCCTCCGAGCCGCATCCGGGCATCCGCAGCTACTGACCGGTCCCGCGGCGTGGCTCGATACGAATCCGTCCTGCGGCGATCCGAGCGGGTCGCCGAAGGCACCTTCGCATTCCATTTCGACAAGCCCGCCGGCTTCACCCACTTCGCCGGCCAGAACGCCACGTTCGAGCTGGTCGATCCGCCCGAGAACGACGCGGAGGGCCCGACGCGCACCTTCACGCTGGCCTCCGCGCCGTTCGAACCCGGGATCATGATCGCGACGCGCATGCGCGACACGGCGTTCAAGCGCGTGCTGGGCTCCGCACCCGCCGGCACCAGGATCCGGATCGACGGGCCGGCCGGGATCATGGTCCTGCACGACGACGACGCGCGCACCGCGGTGTTCCTCGCGGGCGGCATCGGCATCACGCCGTTCCTCTCGATGATCCGGCAGGCGACGCACCAGCGGCTCGCGCACCGGCTGTTGCTGTTCTACTCGAACCGCCGTCCCGAGGATGCCGCCTTCCTCGACGAATTCCGCGCGGTGGAGCGCGAGAACCCTCGCTTCCGGATGGTCGCGACCATGACCGAGCCGGAGAAGTCCGCCCTGCCATGGCGCGGCGAAACCGGCTACATCCGCAAGGAACTCCTCGCGCGCCACCTGCCCGACGCCTCGCGCGCGATCTTCTACTTCGCCGGGCCGCCGGCCATGACCGCTGCCATGCAGGCGATGCTGGAGGAGGCCGGGGTCGAGGAGGACGCCATGCGCTCCGAGGAGTTCTACGGCTACTGAGCCGCGGCGAGGGAAGGCGCGGGACACCGGGTACGCTAGAATTGCGCCGCCGCATGCCAAGCTCACGCCCCCTCGTCGCCGCGCTCGCCGCTCTTGCCGCGGCCGCCGCCCTCGCGCAGGCCCCGTCCACGAAACCGCCGCCGGAGCCGCCGGCGCCCCCGCTCCCGACGGAGTTCTCCGCCGATGCGCTCAAGGCCTACACCGCGGGCTTGAACGAGGCCCGCGAACTGCTCGCGCAGAAGAACTACGAAGCGGCGATCGCGCGCCTCGAGGCGCTGTCGCGCGAGCGCCCGCGGGAGCCGCAGGCGAGGTTCCTGAAGGCCGTGGCGCAGGCCGACAGCGGCAAGACCGACGAAGCCGTCGCCACGCTCCGGGGGCTCGCCGCGGATTTCCCCGAACTGCCCGAGGTCCACAACAATCTCGCGGTGATCTACGCCTCGCGCGGCAACCTCGATCTCGCGAAGGCCGAGCTCGATCTCGCGATCGCCGCGTCACCCGAGTACGCCCCGGCGATCGAGAACCTGGGCGACATCTACGCGCGGCTCGCCGCCCGCCAGTACGAACGCGCGATCGCGATCGAGAAGGGCAAGGGCGCGGCGCCCGCGAAGCTCAAGCTCGTGCGCGACGCGCTCGCCGTGCACTGACCCCCTTTCCCCCTCCGGAGAGTTCCGAATGTTCCGAAGCTTCCTCGTTCCAGCCCTGGCCTTCGCCGCCGCGCTCGCGTCGGCGCCCGCGCTCGCGCAGAAGGTCGAACTCGACACGACCGCCGGCAAGATCGTCCTCGAACTCGACGCGAAGGCCGCGCCGAAGACGGTCGAGAACTTCCTCGCCTACGTGAAGGCGGGCCACTACGACGGCACCCAGTTCCACCGCGTGATCGACGGCTTCATGATCCAGGGCGGCGGCTACACCGACGACTTCTCCGAGAAGCCGACGCGGCCCGGCGTCAGGAACGAGGCGGAACAGTCGTCGAAGGCGGGACTCCTCAACACGCCGGGCACGATCGCGATGGCGCGCACCTCCGACCCGCATTCGGCCTCCGCGCAGTTCTTCATCAACGTCAACGACAACAAGTTCCTGAACTTCCGCGACCCGAGCGTGCAGGGATACGGCTACACGGTGTTCGGCAAGGTGGTGCAAGGCATGGACGTCGTCAACCGGATCGCCAAGGGTCCCACCGGTGCCGGCGGGCCGTTCCCGAAGGACGTGCCGAAGACGCACGTCGTGATCAGGAGCGCCAAGGTGCTCGAAGGCAAGTGAACCGCGCGCTCGCGCAACGAAAACGGAGCACGGAATGACCAGAGTGAAACTCGAGACGAGCGAGGGCGACATCGTGCTCTCGCTCGAAGACCAGAACGCGCCGGCGACGGTCGCCAACTTCCTGCAGTACGTGCGCGACGGCCACTACGACAACACGGTGTTCCACCGCGTGATCGACGGCTTCATGATCCAGGGCGGCGGATTCGAGCCCGGCATGCGCCAGAAGCCGACGCGCAAGCCGGTGGCGCACGAGGGCGCCAACGGTCTCAGGAACCGGCGCCACACCGTGGCGATGGCGCGCACCGGCGATCCCCACTCGGCGACCGCGCAGTTCTTCATCAACGTCTCCGACAACGACTTCCTCGACTTCAAGTCGCCCGGCGGCAACGGCTGGGGCTACACGGTGTTCGGCAGGGTGACCGAGGGCGGCGACGTGGTCGACCGCATCAAGGGCGTGGCGACCGGGAGGAGCGGCATGCACGAGAACGTTCCGACCACCGACGTCGTCCTCCGCAAGGCGGAGGTCGTTGCGGGGTGAGTGGTCCCCCCCGCAGCGCGCGAAGCGCGCCTCCCCCCCAGGGGGGCACCCGCGCCCTCGAGGCGGCTCGTCGGGCGCGGCAGGGTCCCCCCCGCAGCGCGCGAAGCGCGCCTACCGCCGCGAGCAGGTCGCGATGAAGCCGGCGCTCTTCGCGTCGGACCTCCACCTCGCGCCCTCGCGCCCGGGAACGGCGGCGGCGTTCCACGCGTGGGCGCGCGGACCCGCCCGCGAGGCCGGTTCGGTTCGCATTCTGGGAGACCTGTTCGACACCTGGATCGGCGACGAGGGGATCGACGAACCGTTCGCCGCCGCGGTGATCGAGTCGCTGCGCAGCATCGCGGACGCCGGCGTCGAACTCGGCGTGATGCGCGGCAACCGCGACTTCCTGCTGGGCACGCGCTTCGCGCAGGCCGCGCGCGCGACGCTCCTGCCCGAACGCGCGGTGGTCGACGCCGGCGGCGTGCCGACGCTGATCCTGCACGGCGACGAACTGTGCACCGACGACGTCGCCTACCAGCGCTACCGCGCATGGACGCGCGACCCGGTCCGGCAGCGGCGCTTCCTCGCGCTGCCCTGGCCGGTCCGCCGCGCCGTGGCGGCGTGGGCGCGGCGGCGAAGCCGCCAGGCCACGCGCAACAAGCCCGACTCGATCATGGACGTGAACGCGCAGGCGGTCGCGCGCGCCTTTCGCGACGCCGGGACGATCCGGATGGTTCACGGCCACACCCATCGTCCGGCGAGCCACCGGCACGACGTCGACGGCCGCCCCTGCGAACGCCACGTGCTCTCCGACTGGCGCGACCGCGCGACCTGGCTCGAAGCCGGGACGGACGGCATCCGTCCGCGGGAGTTGTCGCCCTGAATCCGGATCGGGGGTTACACTGGGAACCCCAATCCGCGGAGCCGGTGATGGCGGTCGAACTGTTCTCGAATGCGTGGTGGTCGGCGCTCGCGGCGATCATCGTGATCGACCTCGTGCTCGCCGGCGACAACGCGATCGTCATCGGGCTCGCCGCGCGGAACGTGCCTCGCGAGCACCAGAAGAAGGTGATCCTCTGGGGCACGTTCGGGGCCATCGCGGTCCGGGTCGCGCTGACCTCGGTCGTCGTGGGGCTCCTCCAGATCCCCGGCTTCCTGCTGGTCGGGGGCGCCGCGCTCGCCTGGATCGGCTGGAAGCTCACCGACGAAACCGGCGGCGGCGAGCACAAGATCGCGTCGACGTCGTCGATCCGCGGCGCGATCCAGACCATCATCGTGGCCGACGCCGTGATGGGCGTCGACAACGTGCTCGCGATCGGTGGCGCGGCCCACGGCAGCATGCTGCTCGTTCTGATCGGACTCGCGATCTCGATTCCGATCGTCGTCTGGGGCTCGACGCTGGTGCTGAAATCGGTCGAGCGCTTCCCGCAGATCCTGTGGATCGGGGCCGGCGTGCTGGGCTGGACCGCTGCGAAGATGATCGCGAGCGAATCGCTGCTCCTTTCGACCTTCGAAGCGCATCCGCCGCTGCGCACGCTGCTCTACGTGGTGCTCGTCGGCCTGCTCGTCGCCGCGCCGATGTGGCGGCACGCGTCGCCGAAGGGGCGCGCCACGGGGGCGATCCTCGCCTTCCTCGCCGCGTGGCTCACGCTGTGGGGCTACGTCGAGGACCGCCTCGACCTGCACTTCGACCCGATCGACGACTGGCACTGGGACAACGAGGTGGTCGACCTCGTGCGCTGGCTCGGCTGGATCCCGTTCGCGCTCGCGTTGCACCGCAGGCTGCTTCCTTCCGGTACGACCGCCGCTTCACCGCACTGAGCAACCCCGGTGTCAGACACGGTGTCTGACACCGTGTCTGACACCGGTTCATGTTTCGAGCGCCTGCGCGAAGTCGGCGAGAAGGTCGGCCTCGTCCTCGATGCCGACCGAAACGCGAACCAGCGACTCCGCGATGCCCATCGCCTGCCGCCGCTCGCGTCCCATCTCCCAGAAGATCGTCTGCGCCACCGGGATCGCGAGCGTCCGGTTGTCGCCCAGGTTCGACGACAGCACGACGACGGCAAGGCGGTTCAGGAACGCGAAGGTGTCGACGCCGTCGCCGAGTTCGAACGAGAACAGCGCGCCGGCCGCGCGGAAGAGTCTCGACGCAAGCTCGTGCTGGGCGTGCGAAGCGAGCCCGGGGTAGTGGACGGCGCGCACGCGCGGATGGCGCTCGAGGAAACGCGCGAGCGCGAGCGCATTCGCGCACTGTCGGTCCATGCGCAGCGCCAGCGTCTCGGCGCCCACCGCGAGGTGGTGCGCCTGCTCCGGCGACAGGGTCCCGCCCCAGTCGCGCAGCCCCTTCTTGCGGATCTGCAGGATCGCCCAGCGCTTCGCGTCGCCGGTCTTGTAGCTGTCGACGATCCGCGGATGGCGCGTCCAGTCGTAGAGGCCGGTATCGGTGACCGCGCCGCCGAGCGCGTTGCCGTGCCCGCCGATGTACTTGGTCAGCGCATTGACCACGAGGCTCGCCCCGACCTCGATCGGGCGGAAGAGCCAGGGCGAGGTCATCGTGTTGTCGACCACGTAGACGATGCCGCGCCGCGCGCAGAGTTCGCCGATGCGCGCGAGATCGGCGACCTGCGTGCGCGGGTTGGCGATCGTCTCGACGAACACGAGCCGCGTCTGGGGCGTCAATGCGGCCTCGACCGCTGCGACGTCGGTCGCGTCGACGAAACTCACCCGCGTCCCGTGCGCTTCGAGCGTCTGGAACATGCTCGCCGTGTTGCCGAACAGGAACCGGCTCGCGACGACGTGGTCGCCGCCGGCGGTGAGCGTGAGCAGCACCGCGCCGATCGAGGCCATGCCGGTGGCGAACGCCACGCTCGCCACGCCGCCCTCCATCGCCGTCACCTTCGCTTCGAGCGCCGAGGTGGTCGGGTTGCCCTGACGCCCGTAGACGTGCCCCGGCTGGCGGTTCTGGAACACGGCCGCGAGGTCGTTCGCGTCGCGGTAGCCGTAGGCCACCGACAGATGCAGCGGCTTGTGCAGCGCGCCATGCTCGATCGTCTGGGCGCGGTCGGAATGGAGGATGGCGGTCGTGAAGCCGCGCTGGGGAGTCGTTGCGTTCATGGCGTTCGAAAAAAGAAAACCCGTCGGGCAGTCTGGCCTCAGCGGCCGCCGGACGGGTTCCGTGTGCCCCCGCAGCCCGAAACCCGGACCCGGAGCGAACCTCGCTTTAGCGGCATTTATCAGGCGCCCGCAAGCTGAAGCATCAAATCGGCGCAAACCTCATGCTACTCCGCGCGACGCGCGCGGTCAAACCGAACCGAACCGCACCGTCTCCACCGCGAAGCGACACACGTCGCCGCGTTCCCCGTTCGCTCGTCGGGAAGCGACGTCAGTCGCCGCCCTCGCCCGGGTCGGCGTTCTGCGCCCGGGCTGGCGGAACTGGAGGCGCGGACGCACCGGCCTCGGGTGCGGGCGGCGTCGCCGCGCGGCTTGCGAACCGGTCGCGGATCACCGTCACCGGGCCCCGCGCCGTCGTGCGCATCACGCGTCCCGCCTTCACGTCGCGGCGCCAGACGACGAAGCCGATCACCACCACCACCAGCGCGAGCAGGAAGAAGATCTCGATCGTGACCATGGCTCCTCCGGAGGAGGCTTTTCGAACCGGCGACCCGTGCGGGCGCCCTCAGTTCGCCGTGCCGACGGTGTCGTCGTCGCGCACCGGTTCGCCGCGCCCTGCGTGACGTTCGCCGGCGAGCCGGTGCAGGTAGTCGGACGTCACGTCCCCGGTGACGTAGCGGCCGTCGAAGCACGACGCCTCGAACTCGGCCAGCGCGGGATTCGCCGCGCGCACCGCGGCCTCGAGCGCCGCGAGGTCCTGGTAGATCAGGAGATCGGCGCCGATCTCGTGCGCGACCTCGGCTTCGCTGCGCCCGTGCGCCACGAGTTCGGCCTGGTTCGGCATGTCGATGCCGTAGACGTTCGGGTAGCGCACCGGGGGGCTCGCCGATGCGAAGTACACCTTGCGCGCGCCGGCGTCGCGCGCCATCTGGACGATCTCCCGCGACGTCGTGCCGCGCACGATCGAGTCGTCGACCAGCAGCACGACCTTGCCGTCGAACTCCATGCCGATCGGGTTGAGCTTCTGGCGCACGCTCTTCTTGCGCAACTCCTGGCCGGGCATGATGAACGTGCGGCCGACGTACCGGCTCTTGACGAAACCCTCGCGGTAGACGAGGCCGAGATCTCCGGCGAGCTGCATCGCGGAGGGCCGGCTCGAGTCCGGGATCGGGATCACGACGTCGATGTCGCGCGCGTCGGGCATCCCGCGCAGGCGTTTCGCGAGCTCGGCGCCCATGTGGATGCGCGACTCGTAGACGCTCGTGCCGTCGATCACGCTGTCGGGCCGCGCGAGGTAGACGTACTCGAAGATGCACGGCACCAGGCGCGGGGCGTCGGCGCACTGGCGCGCGTGCATGCGGCCCGCGAAGTCGACGAAGATCGCCTCGCCCGGGCCGACGTCGCGGAGCAGGCGGAATCCGCAGGCTTCGAGCGCGACCGATTCGGAGGCCACCATGTACTCGGTGCCCGCGAGCGTCTCGTTCGCGCCGATCGCGAGCGGCCGGATGCCGAACGGGTCGCGGAACGCGAGCATTCCGTAGCCCGCGATCATCGCCACGATCGCGTAGGCGCCCCGGCAGCGCCGATGCACCCCGGCGACCGCGCGGAAGATCGCGTCCGGGTCGAGCCGGTGGTGCTGCGCCGACCGCTCGAGTTCGAGCGCCAGCACGTTCAGCAGCACCTCGCTGTCGCTGTTGGTGTTGACGTGGCGGAAGTCGAGCTGGAACAGCTCGCGCTTCAGCTCGTCGCTGTTGGTCAGGTTGCCGTTGTGGCCGAGCGTGATGCCGAACGGCGCGTTGACGTAGAACGGCTGGCTCTCGAGGTCCGAGTGCGCGCTGCCCGCGGTCGGGTAGCGGCAGTGCCCGATGCCGGCCGCCCCGGTCAGTTCGCGCATGTTCCTCGTCCGGAACACGTCGCGCACGTAGCCCGGCCCCTTGTGCATGTGGAACACGTTGCCTTCGCTCGTGACGATCCCGGCCGCATCCTGCCCGCGGTGCTGCAGCAGCATGAGCCCGTCGTAGAGGAGCTGGTTGACCGACGCGTGCGAGACGGCGCCGACGATGCCGCACATGGTCAGGCTCCGTCCGTGGCGCGGTGCGGCTGCCGCGCGGATACCGGGAACCCGGAGGCGCCCTGCTCGGGCGACCCCGGTCCTGCGGGAAGGGGTGCGCGCAGCGCGCTGCCGGGAGTGGTCATCGGCGAAGGCGAGAAATCGAGGCGTTCGGCCCAGGCCGGCGGCAGCCAGGGCCTGAGCGCCATGGCCGCCGACGCGAGGGACGGTGAGAGGAAGGCATTCTGCCACCAGTTCCGCTGCGCGAACCCGGCCACCCCGGCGATCAGCGCGAACGCGATCATGATCGCGATGCCGCGCACGAATCCGAACGACGCGCCGAGCGCCGCGTCGAGGAAGCCCATGCCGGCCTTGCGCACGATCGCGCGCAGCGGCCAGGCGATGAGCGCGCCCGCGACGATCGCTGCGACGAAGACCAGCACGAACGCGATCACGTAGGGCACCGCCGGCGCGTCCTTCACCGCGGGCAGGTGCGCGCCCAGGAGCGGCGCGAACGCGAGCGCGACGACGAACCCGAGCACCCACGCCGCCGTGCCGATCAGCGAGCGGATCACGCCGCGCGCGTACGCGAACACGACCGACAGCGCGACGACGCCCAGCGCGCCGATGTCGAGCCAGGTCATCGCGCCCGTCCCGTGACGCGGCCGGATGCCGGTGCTCGCGCGCTGCCCGGCATCGCCGCGCGCCGCACGCTACTTCGCCGGGACCACGATGCCGGCGTGGCCCTCGCCCTTCAACCGGTCCCGCGACTGTCCTGCCGCGTCGCGCGTGGGATACGGTCCGACGCGCACCCGCCACAGCGTTCCGCGGGCGGAGGTGAGCGTTTCGGTGAACGCCGGATAGCCGCCACGCTTCAGCTTGTTCGCGAGCGCGTTCGCCCCCTTGTCGTCGGAGAACGCGGCGAGCTGCACGACGAACCCGTCTTTCGCGGCGTCGGCCCTGGACTGTGCGGCAGGAGGCGGGCTCGACGTTGCGGACTTCGCCTGCGGCTGCGGAGCGGGAACCGGCGTCGTGGCCTTCGTCGCAGCCGGAGGCTGCGCGGCCGGCGGCGGCGGGTCGCCCGCGGGAGGCGTCGCAGCTGGCGCCTGCGGCGCCGACTCGGCGGGAGCCGAAGGCCGGCTGCCTGGCGCGAGCACCGACTTCTCGGCGTCCGCGAGCGACTTGCGCGGCGGCTCGGAGAGCTTGTTCTGGAACTTGCCGTCGTCGATCGGCGGGATGCGGACCGACACGTCCTCGCCAAGCGGCCTGGGCTCGCTCTCGAGCAGCATCGGGACGACGACGGCGGCGACCAGTGCCAGCACGACCGCACCGATCAGGCGCCGTCGTCCGCGGCGCTTCAGTTCATCGAGGTTGAGATCGGCGGGTTCGGCCATCGGGCGCTCCGGCCCGCAGCTCATCCGGTGGCCGACAGCACGGCCGCCACCGTGAGGAACGAACCAAAGGCGACGATTCTATCAGCCTCGCCCGCCACGGCGAGCGCGGCACGCCAGGCGCTTCCGACGTCGGCCTCTGCGCGGATCGCGCCGACAGGCACGCCGGCCCGCGCGAGCGCTTCGGCGATCCGGCCGGCCGACGCGCCGCGCGGTCCCGGCAGCGGCGCGACGAACCAGCGGTCGACTCGGTCCCTCATCGCCGCAGCGACCGCCTCGATGTCCTTGTCCGAGAGCATCGCGAACACCGCGTAGGTCGTCGGATGGAAGCCCATCGAACCGAGCGCTGCGGCCAGCGCCCGCGCTGCCTGGGGGTTGTGGGCCACGTCGAGCACCCGCGTCGGACGTCCCGGCAGGACCTGGAAACGACCCGGCAGTTCGACGCTCACGAGCGCGTCCCGCAGCGCGCCTGCAGTCACCGGGACCCGGTCCCGCAACGCATCGACCGCCGCGATCGCGCACGCCGCGTTCCCGAGCTGGAACGCGCCGCGGAGCGCCGGGTGGGGCAGGCCGTAGCGCTCGCCGCCCGGCCCCCGGTAGCGCCACTGCCCGTCCTCCGCGATCGCCGCGAAATCGCGCCCGGCGACGAGAAGGGGTGCGCCGATGCGCCTGGCCGTCTCGACGAGCGACGCCGGCGGATCGGCATCGCCGCAGATCGCGATACGCCCGGACCGGAAGATGCCCGCCTTCTCGCGGCCGACCGACTCGCGATCGGCGCCGAGGAACTCCCGGTGGTCGAGATCGACGCTCGTGACCACTGCGACATCGGCGTCGATCGCGTTGACCGCATCGAGCCGTCCGCCCAGCCCCACTTCGAGCACGAGGACGTCGGGCCGCGCGCGCGAGAACAGGAGGAGCGCGGCAAGCGTCCCGAATTCGAAGTAGGTCAGCGGAACCGCGGCGTCGCCGATGTTGCGCGCGTCCTCGATCGCGCGAAACGCCGCGACGAGCGTGTCGTCGGTCGTCTCGATGCCGCCGATGCGGACGCGCTCGTTGTAGCGCGCAAGGTGCGGCGACGCGTACAGGCCGGTGCGATAGCCGGCGCATCGGAACACCGCTTCGATCATCGCCGCGGTCGACCCCTTGCCGTTGGTACCGGTGACGGTGACGACCGGGCAGGTGATCGCGATGTCGAGCCGGTCGAGTACCGCCTGCACGCGATCGAGGCCCATCGCGATCGCGCTGGGGTGCAGCGTCTCGAGGCAGGCGAGCCATTCCGAGAGCGTCCGCGGACGCGCCGCTCTGCCGCTCACGCGAAATCCCCGGGCACGAAGGCGTAGACGGCGGCGTCGTGCGACTCCCCCCGGATCAGGAGCCGGTTGCGCGCGCAGCCTTCGTAGCGCGCGCCGGAACGTTCGGCAGCGCGCCTGCTGGGGGCGTTGCCGAGCGCGACGACGATCTCGACCCTTCCCAGCCCTGCCTCGTCGAACGCCCACCGGGCGGCGAGCCGTGCGGCGGCCGGCGCGATGCCGCGCCCGCGCCGCGACGCGCGCACCCAGTAGCCCAGTTGCGCGAAGCGATGGGCACGATCGACGTCGTGCAATCCGGCCGCGCCAAGAACCTCCCCGGACGCAGCGTCCTCGACCAGGACCGCGAAGTCGGTGCCCGAATCCCACTCGGCATCGCGCCTGGCGAGCCACTCGGCGGTATCGGCGATCGCATAGCCGTCGTGCATCCACGGCAGCCACGCGGCGAGATGCGCGCGCGACTCGTCGATCGCCGCGTAGAACGCGGCGAGGTCGGTCGGCAGGAAGCGGCGGATCGCGATGCGCCCGTCGGAGGCGAGCGGCGTCACTCGGATGCGGAAGCGGTCAGGCGGGAACCGGCGCGCGCATCAGCAGCGCGAGCAGCCGCGCGAGTTCCTCGCGCAGCGCGCGACGGTCGACGATCATGTCGATCGCGCCCTTCTCGAGCAGGAACTCCGCGCGCTGGAAGCCTTCCGGCAGCTTCTCGCGCACCGTCTGCTCGATCACCCGCGGGCCGGCGAAGCCGATCAGCGCGCCGGGCTCGGCGATCACGAGATCCGCGACGAAGGCGAACGACGCCGACACGCCGCCCATCGTCGGGTCGGTCAGGATCGAGACGAAGGGCAAGTGCGCTTTCGCGAGCTCCTGCAGCACGGCCGTCGTCTTCGCCATCTGGAAGAGCGAATTCACCCCCTCCTGCATTCGCGCGCCGCCCGACGCCGAGATGGCGACGAACGGAATGCGGTTCTCGTAGGCCACGCGCACGCCTCGCACGAAGCGCTCGCCGACCACCGAGCCCATCGAGCCGCCCATGAACTCGAACTCGAACGCCGCAAGGACCAGCGGCACGCCGGCCACGCTCCCCTGCATCACCACAAGCGCGTCGGTCTCGCCGGTCTCCTCGAGAGCGGCCGCGAGGCGCTCCGGGTACTTCTTCTGATCCTTGAACTTGAGCGAGTCGATCGGCACGACCTCGGAGCCGATCTCGAAGCGTCCCTCGGGATCGAGGAGCTGATCGACGCGCGAGCGCGCCGACACGCGCGCGTGATGGCCGCACTTCGGGCACACCGACAGGTTCTTCTCGAGGTCGGTGCGGTAGAGCACCGCCTCGCAGGCCGCGCACTTGATCCACAGGCCTTCCGGGACCGCCTGCTTGCGGCCGCCCGGCGCGCTCTTGATGCGCGGGGGCAGAAGCTTCTGCAGCCAGCTCACGTTGTTCTCCTGCGTCGCGGGAGAGGACACCCCCGGTCCCACGGACGTCCCACGGACGCGGGGTGGCCCATGGTATCAGGCGGCGCGCTTCGCGGGCATCGCGTCCAGCGCCCGGCGGATCGTGGCGAGCCACGCGCCCGCGCGCTCCGCGGCGCCGTCGGGCGGACCGTTCTCGATCTCCTGGATGATCCGGGCGCCGATGATGACCGCGTCCGCGTGGGCGGCGACCGCCCTGGCGCTCGCGGCATCGCGGATCCCGAACCCGACTCCGACCGGCAGCTTCACGTGGCGGCGGATCTCCGAGAGCCTGCGCGCGACGTCGCCGGTGTCGAGGTGCGCGGCACCGGTCACGCCCCGCAGCGACACGTAGTAGACGAAGCCGCGCGCGAGCGCGGCCACCCGCGCGATCCGCGAAGGCGGCGTCGTCGGCGCGAGCAGGAAGATCGTCGCGAGGTCTCGTTCGTGGAGCGTCGCGGCGAAATCGGCCGCCTCCTCGGGCGGGTAGTCGACGACGAGCGCGCCGTCGACGCCCGCGTCCTTCGCACGGTCGGCGAAGTCGCGCACGCCCATGGATTCGACCGGGTTCGCGTAGCCCATCAGCACGACCGGCGTGTTCCTGTCGCGCTCGCGGAATCGCCGCACGACGGCGAGAACGTCTTTGAGTCCGACGTGCTTCGCGAGCGCGCGCTCCGAGGCGCGCTGGATCACCGGGCCGTCGGCCATCGGATCCGAGAACGGCACGCCGAGCTCGATCGCGTCCGCGCCGGACGCGACGAGCGCGCGCATCACCTCGAGCGTTCCGTCGAGCGAAGGATCGCCGGTCGTGATGTACGGAATCAGTGCGGTGCGTCCCTCCGCCCGCAGGCGCGCGAACGTCGCGTCGATGCGGTTCATGAGCGGGTGGCGGCCGCGGGCGCCGCGAAGTCCAGTCCCGAACGCTCGGCGACCGTCGCCATGTCCTTGTCGCCGCGGCCGGAGAGGTTGACCAGCAGGATGCGGTCCTTCGGCATCGCCGTCGCGATCTTCGCGGCGTAGGCGAGCGCGTGCGACGATTCCAGCGCGGGGATGATCCCTTCGATGCGGCAGCACGCGTGGAACGCGGCGAGCGCCTCGGCGTCGGTGATCGTCACGTAGCTCGCGCGGCCGCTGTCCTTCAACCACGCGTGCTCGGGACCCACGCCGGGATAGTCGAGTCCCGCGGACACCGAGTGCGTCTCGACGATCTGGCCGTTCTCGTCCTGCAGGAGGTAGGTGCGGTTGCCGTGCAGCACGCCGGGGCGGCCCGCTGTGAGCGAGGCCGCGTGCCTGCCGGTCCCGATGCCCTCTCCCGCCGCCTCGACGCCGACGAGTTCCACCTGCTCGTGCGAGACATAGGGATGGAAGATGCCCATCGCGTTCGAGCCGCCGCCGACACAGGCGATCACGACATCCGGCTGCCGCCCCGCTGCTTCCGGCATCTGCACGAGGCACTCGCGGCCGATGACGCTCTGGAAATCGCGCACCATCATCGGGTACGGGTGCGGACCGGCGACCGTGCCGATGATGTAGAACGTCGTGTCGACGTTGGTGACCCAGTCGCGCATCGCCTCGTTCAGCGCGTCCTTCAACGTCTTCGAGCCCGACTCGACCGGCACGACCGTCGCGCCCAGCAGCTTCATCCGGTAGACGTTCTGCACCTGCCGCCTCACGTCCTCGGAGCCCATGTAGACCACGCACTCGAGACCGTAGCGGGCCGCCACCGTGGCGGCGGCGACGCCGTGCATGCCGGCGCCGGTCTCCGCGATCACGCGCGGCTTGCCCAGGCGCCGCGCGAGCAGCGCCTGGCCGATGCAGTTGTTGACCTTGTGCGCGCCGGTGTGGTTGAGGTCCTCGCGCTTCAGCCAGATCTGGGCGCCGCCCAGTTCGCGCGACCAGCGCTCCGCGTGGTACACGGGAGAGGGCCGCCCGACGTAGTGCTTGAGTTCGCGCTCGAACTCCGCGCGGAACGCCGGGTCGCGGCGCGCCTCGTCGTACTGCGAGCGCAGTTCGTCCAGTGCTCCGATCAGCGTCTCGGCGACGAACACGCCGCCGTAGGGACCGAAGTGGCCGCGCGCGTCAGGAAGGTCGTTCATTTGCATCGGCTTCGCGTACCCTGGCGACGAACGCGGCGATGCGCGCCGCGTCCTTGACTCCCTTGATCGGGCTGCCGCCCGCATCGAGCGTCTCGACGCCGGACGACACATCGACCGCCCACGGCCGCACTCGCCGGATCGCCTCGCCCACGTTGTCGGACGTGAGCCCCCCCGACAGCACGATGGGCACCGGCAGCGCGCGGGGAATGCGACCCCAGTCGAAGCTCTGCCCCGTGCCGCCCGGCAAGCCGCCGGCAGGCGGATGGTCGAGCAACCAGCCCGCGGCATCCCCGTAGGGCGAGGCCGATTCTAGCAAATCGACACCTGCCTCCACCGCGATCGCCTTGAGGTAGGGACGGCCGAAGGAACGGCAGAACGCTGCGCTTTCGCTCCCGTGGAATTGCAGCATCGCGAGCGGTACCGCCTCGAGGACCGCACGCACCTCGCCGGCGGATGGGTCGACGAAGAGCCCGACGGCGGTCACGAACGGCGGGATCGCCGCGGCAATCTCGCGCGCGCGCTCGACCGCCGCGGCGCGCGGCGTGCCCGACCAGAACACCATGCCGATCGCATCGGCACCTCCGCGTGCGGCGTCGAGCGCGTGCTCCACGCGCGTGATGCCGCAGATCTTGATTCGCGTGCGCCTCATCGGAAGGTCGTCCAATCCGGGGTCGGAGTCGCGTATCCGGCGAGAATGTAGCGGAATGTAGGGTCAGACTCGACTTTCCGAAGTCAGGAAAGTCGAGTCTGACCCTACATTCCCCCCCTACATTCCGGAAAGTCGAGTCTGACCCTGCATTCCGCCGAATCCCAATTCTCGCCGCGTCGCCGGCAACCCGTAGGCCGCGTCGTAGTCCGCGCCGCAGAAGTACAAGCCGTCGGGCGCGAACGTCGCCGGGCCCTTCGTGCGGTCGCGTGCGTCGAGGAGTTCCCCGAGCCACGCAGGCGCCGCCTTGCCGGCGCCGATCTCGACCAGGGCGCCCACGAGGTTGCGGACCATGTGGTGCAGGAAGGCGTCGGCGGACACGTCGATGCGGATCAGGTCGGCTCGCGCGGAGAGTTCGAACCGGTGGATCGTCTTCACGGGCGACTTCGCCTGACACCCGGAAGCGCGGAAGGACGAGAAGTCGTGCCGCCCGAGCGCGAGCGCCGCCGCACTGCGCATCGCGTCCAGATCGAGCGGGCGATGATACCAACCGACGCGCCCGGCCATGAGCCCCGGCCGCTCCGGCCGCGCAAGCAGCAGGTACGCGTAGTGGCGCGCGGTCGCGGCGAAGCGGGCGTGGAACGCGTCGGGCACCGGATGCGCCCACAGCATCGCGATCGCCGGCGGCAGGTGCGCATTGACGCCGCGCACCCAGGCCGATAGCGGACGATTCTGCGGCACGTCCGCGTGCACGATCTGCGAGAGCGCGTGGACGCCCGCGTCGGTGCGTCCGGCGGGGATCGCCACGACGTCGGCCTGCGCGACCTCGCGCAGCGCGCGTTCGAGCGCGTCCTGAACGCCGCAGCGCGCCGGCTGCGACTGGAAGCCGCAGAAGGTCCGGCCGTCGTACTCGAGGGCAAGCGCGATGCGCATGGCCGCAAGGATCGCACACCCGATGGCCGGGTATGTCAGTATGGCACCGTGCGCGCGGCGTTCACCCTCCCCATGGTCCTGGCATCGGCGTGGTCGGCGGCCGTCGCGCAGATGCCCGGCGGGATGCCTGCGCCATCGCCAGGCGACCTCGCCGAAGCCGCGGCGGCCTGCGAGCAGCTCGGGAAGGTCCCCAACGCACCGATGTCGGTGCAGGCGTGCAAGGCGATGCTGGGCATGTCCGGCACGATCGAGCGAATGCAGTCGGCGGCGGCGGATCCGTCCGCGCAGCGCCCGGGCGACGCGCAGCTTTCCTGTGACGCGCTCTTCGCCGAGATGACGTCGATCGGAACCGCGCAGGCGCCGCCGACGGGCTCCGCGAGCGTCGACGCCGCGCTTGCGGAAGCGACGGCGCTCGGGACGCGGCAGTACGCCGAAGGAACGGCATTCGTCGCCGGGACGTTCGCACTCGGAGCGGCGATGGGCGCCGCGAGCGCGGTCATGCCCAACTTCGCGGCCGCCGCGATCACAGTGGCGTGGCAGGCCTCGGCGGTGGCGCTCGGAAAGCGGCTGGTCGCCGAGCAGGCCGAACTGACCCCGCGACGCGATGCCGCGATCGTCGCAACCGCCGAGGACTTCGAGCAGGCGATGGCCGCGAATCCGCGCTTCGCGCGCCTGGCGTTGCTCGGAATGGACAAGGGCTGCGAACCGCCGCCCGGCAACTAGCGGACGAGCCATTCACCGCCGGCCCGTCCGATCGAAACGCCGCGGATCGGCGTCAGGGTTCGCGTGGCGAACACGGTACGGCAGGCACGATCTGCGCCGGGAAACCCCGGCAGCGGCTTACCCGAGCTTGCCCAGGATCGCCTGCGCTTCCTTCTTCTGCTCGTCGTCGCCCTCGTGCAGCACTTCCTGCAGGATCTCGCGCGCCCCCTCGGCGTCGCCCATCTCCTGATAGGCCTTCGCGAGATCGAGCTTGGTGGCGGCGTCGTGCCACTGGCCGTCGAGCACCGACGGCGTCGGATCCTCGAACGTCGCCTTGTCCGGATCGAACGACAGGTCGAGCTTGTCGAGTTCGAGCGCGGCCGCAGGCCTCGCGAGCCGGTCCGAGGTCCCACCGCTCGTCGCCGTGGCCGTGGCGAGCGCGGGTTCGGGCTTCGGCTTGATCGGCGCAGGCTTGTCGGCGTCGTCGAGATGGAAGTCGAGATCGAACTTGTCGGCGGCTGCGGCCACCTTGCCGGCGACCGAGTCCTTCGCGGACTCCACCTTGTCGCCCAGGCCGCGCATTGCCGCAACGCCCCCGGCCGCCACCGCGGCCCCTGCCGCTGCCACCGTCGCCGCAACGCCTGCTCCGTGCGTCGGAGCCGGCGTCGCGCGCGCGTGAACCATCGTTTCCTCGCCGCGGAAAGTGTCCTCCGCGGCCGCGTGCTGCGGACCCGCGCCGGAAGTCGGCGTCAGCGAGATCTCCTCGTCGAGTCCCATGTCGAAGCCCTGGTCGACCTTCGAGGGCTCCGGCTTGTAGTCGCCGCCGACCGTGAACGTGTCGCTCTCGGCACGCGCCGGACGCGACGCGGGCGTGCCGCCTTCCGCGAACATCGGATTCGACGGGTCGAGCTGGCGCCCGAGTCCGACCGCCTTGTGCCACACCTCGCCCTGGCCCTGCGACACCGCATACAACTCCGAGGCAACGGTCTCGAACGCCGACGGCTTGTTGTGCTGCGCGTGGATCTCGAGCAGCTTGAGGTAGATCTCCTGGCGCTGAGGATCCTTCTTGAGCGCGTCCTTGAGGATCTCCTCGGCCTGCGCGTCGCGCCCGTAGGCCAGGTACACCTCGGCTTCGGCGATCGGATCGACCTCGTCGGTGTCGATGTTGCCGAGCCCCTCGCGGCTGAAGTCGCTGCCGAGCGAGTTGTCGCCGGTGTTGACGACGCCGCCCCCGGTCGAGCCGAACACCGTGTTGGTCTTGATGTCGGTGCCCGAGATGATGCTGTCCTCGAACTTGGTCGTCTTGCGCCGACGCATCGCGACGATGGCTGCGATGCCCGCGAGAATCGCCAGCGCGCCGCCGCCGATCGCCCAGGCGGGCGTGTTCGCGAACAGGTCCTCGAAGAATCCCGGCGAGTCCTTGGGCGCCTCGGCGACCTTCGGTCCCACGCGGCGCACCTGCTTCGGCGCGTCGGCCTTGGGAGCTGCCGTCGCGGCAGGTTCCGCTTTCGCAGGCTCCGCGGCCTTGGGCGGTTCGGCTGCCGGCGCTTCCACCTTGGCCGCTTCGGCCTTCGGGGGTTCCACCTTCGCGGGCTCCACCTTCGGCGGCTCCGCCTTGGCAGGTTCGGCCTTCGCCGGTTCGGCCGCGGGTTGCGCGGCGGAGATCGGAGCGGACTTCGTCTCCGGTCCCTTCGTCGCCGGCGCGGGCGCAGCCTTCCCGGACACAGCCTCGGCTTGCGCCTGCGCGTTCGCCATCGTGGGGCTGCGGACCTGCATCGCCTTCTGCATGTCGGCGATGGTTCGTTCCAGCATCGCGATGCGCGTCTGCGCCTCGCGCAGTTGCTGGCCCTGCGCGACAGCGTCCTCGCTGGCGGCACCGGCACCGCGTCCCGACGCGTCGCGCGACACCCGCAACTGGTCGCCGCTTGCACGCGCGGCCGGCGTGGACTCGGTTACCGCGGCGCCGATCTGGCCGGACGCACTGCGCCCGCCGCCTTCCGACGTGGGAGCGGCCGCGGCCACGCGATCGCGGTAGGCGCGCCAGTCGGACGCCTGCACCTGGACGACGTGGGTGGCTTCCTGCGCCGTCACCGCCTGGGCGACGTCCGCGCTCGGCACCGTGATGATCGCTCCGGTGCGAAGGCGGTTCATGTTCTCGCCCTCGAAGGCCGCGGCGTTGGTCTTGAACAGCGCGACCAGCATCTGGTCGAGGGTCACCGTCGCCGGCTTGGTGCTCGACGCGATCTTCGACAGCGTGTCGCCGCGGCGGACCGTGTACTGCTCGCCTGCCCCAGCCGCGGGTGCGGGCGACGAAGCCGCGGCTCGCGCGGGTGCCGCAGGAGCGGCCCTCGGCTCGGCAGCGGCGCTCCGCGCGGGGGCGACCGGCTCGACCGGAGCCTGGACCTGGACACCCGGCGGATCGAGAAGGAACGTGTAGCTTCGCACCACCCGTCCCGACGCCCAGTTCGCCTCGACCATCAGATCGAGGAACGGCTCGTTGACCGATACCGGCGAGGTGATGCGGAGGTAGGGTCCCGACGACCCCTGCTCGATCGTGATCCGGGTACGGGCGAGCACCGGCTGGAACGTGAGATCGTTCTGGCGATACAGGGAAGGATCGGCGATGCGCGCGGAGAGCGAGTCGAGTTCGTCGCGCGAAACGGACGTGAGATCGATGCGTGCCGACAACGGCTGCCCCAGCGCCGACTCGACCGTCAGGCGGCCGAGACCAAGCGCCTGGACGGCGCCCGAGGCCGCCAGGGCCGCCGCCAACAGGGTCAGTTTGAAGATCGGTTTTGCACGCATGCCGTCCCCTCGCCGAATGCGCATTGCCTCAAGCAAACATAACATCATGGATTTAGCACCGCAAGCTAAACCTCAGTATTAGCTTGGGTTTTTGGCAACGACGCAGGGCCCAGTCGAGCAAGGTTCATGCCGACGTCGTGACCGCGGCGCCACCGATGGGGGACGCCGTGCGCACTTCCCACAAGATGTTGTGGCGGGACCCGGCGCAGGCAGGGACCGGTCGTGGTGTTGCATTCGTGCGGCGCGCCGGCCCGGGTAACGACCGCCCCTCGGACAGGCCGCGAGCACGCGCATTGCGCGCGGGCCCGCGTACCTCCGGCGTCAATGCGCGAGCAGGATGCGAAGCATGCGGCGCAACGGCTCCGCCGCTCCCCAGAGCAACTGGTCGCCCACGGTGAACGCGCCCACGTAGTGGCCGCCCATGGCGAGCTTGCGCACGCGGCCGACCGGAATCTCCAGCTTGCCGGTGACGGCCGCTGGCGTGAGGTGGCGGATGCTCTCGTCGCGCGTGTTGGGAACCAGCCGCACCCACTCGTGCGCGCCGGCGATGAGGGTCTCGATCTCGGCGATCGGCAGGTCCTCGCGCAGCCTCATCGTGATCGCCTGCGAGTGGCAGCGCATCGCGCCGATGCGCACGCAGATCGACTCGACCGGAATCGGCGGCTTGCCGTCGTGGATGCCGCGGCCCGCCCTGGAGGGGGGCGGTGCGTGAGTCGCGCCGGCACCCGGGGCTTCTGCGTCCTGCCGCACCGAATTTCCCCGCCCGAGGATCTTGTTGGTCTCCGCGCCGCCCTTCCACTCCTCGCGGCTCATGCCGCCCCCGAGATCCTTGTCGATCCACGGGATCAGGCTGCCCGCCAGCGGCACTCCGAAGTGCTCGGTCGGGAAGCGATCATCGCGAAGGATGCCTGCGACCTCGCGATCGATCTCGAGGATCGAGGAGTCGGGAGTTGCGAGCAGCGGCTTCGCGGCGAGGTGCGCCTCGCCCATCTGCTGCAGCAGTTCGCGCATGTTCTGCGCGCCGGCGCCCGAAGCCGCCTGGTAGGTCATGCAGGTCATCCACTCGACCAGATCGCGCTCGAGGAGCCCCGCGAGGCCCATCATCATCAGGCTGACCGTACAGTTGCCGCCGATCCAGTCCTTCGTTCCTCGCGCGAATGCGTCGTCGATCACCGGGCGGTTGACCGGGTCGAGGATGATGACGGCGTCGTCCTTCATGCGCAGCGCGGACGCCGCGTCGATCCAGTGGCCGCGCCAGCCACTCGCGCGAAGCTTCGGGTGCATCGCGTTGGTCCAGTCGCCGCCCTGGCAGGTGACGATCGCATCGAGCCCGGCGAACGCCGCGGGATCGTTGGCGTCCCGCAGCGGCCCCGCTGGCTTGCCGACGTCGGGCGACGCGCCGCCCGCGCGCGACGTGGAGAAGAAGACCGGATCGAGGTGGTCGAAATCCCGCTCGGCGCGCATGCGCTCGAGCAGCACCGATCCGACCATGCCTCGCCAACCGACGAAACCGACTCGCATGAGATACACCTCGTCCCCCGCCGTGGTCCCCGGGCATCCCCGCCGCTCGCGGGGACGAAAGCGGTGGCGAAGCCCGACCCGTCAGGTCGTGATGGTGGTGACTTTTTTCGTGGACGTCGCGCCGGTCGCCGCCGCGGGAGCGGGGCGGGCCGCAAACACCGGATGGGCGCGGTTGACCATGGCTCCCATCATAGCACCAACCCCGGTGTCAGACACGGTGTCTGACACCGGGTCAGAGGGCGGCGGCGACGGCGTCCCCCATCGCGCGCGTGCCGATGGACCGCTCGCCCGGCATCGCGATGTCGCCGGTTCGGTGTCCCTGCGCGAGCACGCGGCGCACCGCGGCCTCGATCCGGTCGGCCACGTCGGCGCGGGCGAACGTGTAGCGGAACATCATGCCGAGCGACAGGATCGTCGCCAGCGGATTCGCCTTGTCCTGGCCGGCGATGTCCGGCGCGGAGCCGTGGATCGGCTCGTAGAGGCCCTTCCGGTTCGCGTCCAGCGACGCGGAGGGCAGCATGCCGATCGACCCGGCGAGCATCGACGCCTCGTCGGACAGGATGTCGCCGAAGATGTTGCCGGTGACGATCACGTCGAACTGCTTCGGTGCGCGCACGAGCTGCATCGCGGCGTTGTCGACGTACATATGCGACAGCGCGACATCCGGAAAGTCGCGCCCGACGCGGGTCACCACCTCGCGCCACAGGATCGACGTGTCGAGCACGTTGGCCTTGTCGACCGAGCAGAGCTTGTGCGAACGGCGGCGCGCGGTCTCGAAGCCGACCCGCGCGATGCGCTCGATTTCGGGCACGCTGTAGAGCATCGTGTCGAAGCCCTCGTCGTCCCCGGCGGCGTTGCGGCGGCGGCCGCGCGGCTGGCCGAAGTAGATGTCGCCGGTGAGTTCGCGCAGGATCATCAGGTCGAGTCCCGCGACGACTTCGGGCTTCAGCGTCGACGCTGCTGCGAGCTCGGGATACAGGATCGCCGGCCGCAAGTTCGCGAACAACCCCATCGCCTTGCGAATCCCGAGGATGCCCTGCTCGGGCCGCAGTTCGCGCGGCAGCGTGTCGTACTTCGGACCGCCGACGGCGCCGAGCAGCACCGCGTCGGCCGCCTGGGCGAGGTCGAGCGTGGCCTTCGGCAGCGGGTGACCGGCCGCGTCGTGGCCCGCGCCGCCGATCGGCGCGGTCTCCGTCTCGATGGGCAAGCCGTCGTGGCGCAGGCGATCGAGCACGCGCACGGCCTCGCGCACGATTTCGGGGCCGATGCCGTCACCGGGGAGCAGCGCGATCTTCATGTCATCCGTCCGGTGTCAGGCGAGCCAGGGTTGCTCGGCTAGCCGCTTCGCCTCGAACGCGCGGATCTGGTCGGCGTGCTGGAGCGTGAGACCGATGTCGTCGAGACCTTCGAGCAGGCACTTCTTGCGGAACGGCTCGACCTCGAAGCGGAACGCCAGCGATCCGTCTTTCGTGCCGACGGTCTGCCGCTCGAGGTCGATGGTGAGCGAGAAGCCGGGGAACGCGGCCGTCGCGTCGAACAGCTTCGCGACCTCGCCCTCGCCCAGCACGATCGGCAGGAGGCCGTTCTTGTAGCAGTTGTTGTGAAAGATGTCGGCGTAGGACGGCGCGATCACGGCGCGGAAGCCGTGGTCGACGAGCGCCCAGGGCGCGTGCTCGCGCGAGCTTCCGCAGCCGAAGTTGCGCCGCGCGAGCAGGATCGTCGCGCCGCGATAGCGCTCCTGGTTCAGCACGAAGTCCGGGTTGAGCGGGCGCTTCGCGTTGTCCATGCCCGGCTCGCCGTGGTCGAGGTAGCGCCACGCGTCGAACAGGTTGGGTCCGAATCCCGAGCGTCTGATCGACTTCAGGAACTGCTTGGGGATGATCGCGTCGGTGTCGACGTTCGCCCGGTCGAGCGGAACGACGACGCCGGTGTGCACGCGGAACGGTTGCATCGCGACTCCTCCTACGCCATCCGGCGCACGTCGACGAAATGCCCGGCGATCGCCGCAGCGGCCGCCATCGCGGGACTCACGAGGTGCGTGCGCCCGCCCGCGCCCTGGCGTCCCTCGAAGTTGCGGTTCGACGTCGACGCGCAGCGCTCGCCCGGCTCGAGCCGGTCGTCGTTCATCGCGAGGCACATCGAGCAGCCCGGCTCGCGCCACTCGAAGCCGGCCGCCTTGAACACGCGGTCGAGGCCCTCGCTCTCTGCCTGCGCCTTCACGCTGCCCGATCCGGGCACGACCATCGCAAGCCTGACGTTTCCAGCAACCCTGCGTCCGCGCGCGACCGACGCCGCTGCGCGGAGATCCTCGATGCGCGAATTGGTGCACGAGCCGATGAACACCTTGTCGATCGCGATGTCGGTGATCGGCGTGTTCGGCGCGAGTCCCATGTAGACGAGCGCCTTCTCGATTCCGTCGCGCCGCGTCGCGTCGCGCTCGCGCTCGGGGTCGGGAACGCGTCCGTCGACCGGCACCACCATCTCGGGCGACGTGCCCCAGGTCACCTGCGGCTGGATCTCCGCGGCGTCGAAGACGTGCGTCGCGTCGAAGGTTGCGCCTTCGTCCGTGACGAGCGTGCGCCATTGCGCGACGGCGCGGTCCCAGCGTTCGCCGGCGGGCGCGAACGGGCGTCCGCGCAGGTAGTCGAACGTGGTGTCGTCCGCGGCGACGAGTCCGGCGCGCGCGCCGGCCTCGATCGCCATGTTGCAGACGGTCATCCTGCCTTCCATCGACAGCGCGCGGATGGCGCTGCCCCCGAACTCGATGGCGTGCCCGGTGCCGCCCGCCGTGCCGATGCGCCCGATGACCGCGAGCACGATGTCCTTCGCGGTCACGCCGAAGCCCAGTCGGCCGTCGACACGGACCAGCATCGTCTTCGCGCGCTTCGCGAGCAGGCACTGCGTCGCGAGCACGTGCTCGACTTCGGAAGTGCCGATGCCCCACGCGAGGCAGGCGAAGGCGCCGTGCGTGCTGGTGTGCGAGTCGCCGCAGACGACCGTCATGCCAGGCAGCGTCGCTCCGGTCTCCGGCCCGATGACGTGCACGATGCCCTGCCTCTTGTCGAGGAACGGGAAATACGCCTTGGCGCCGAACGCGCGGATGTTCGCGTCCAGCGTCTCGACCTGGGTGCGCGAGATCGGGTCGCGGATGCCCTTGTCCCAGTCGCGCGTCGGCGTGTTGTGGTCCGCCGTGGCCACGATCGAACTGGTGCGCCAGGGCCTGCGTCCGGCGAGCCGCAGGCCTTCGAAGGCCTGCGGGCTCGTCACCTCGTGGACCAGATGACGGTCGATGTAGAGGAGCGCCGTGCCGTCGGCTTCGGTGCGGACGACGTGGCTGTCGAAGAGCTTGTCGTAGAGCGTGCGTCGCATGGTCGTGCCGGTGGCGTCGAGCCTTGGATTATCGCACGCGGACCTGCGGCGGACGTCCGCCCGTTGTCCCCACGCTCAGCGAGGGTTCCGCAACAGCGGCAGGCCCCCGCGGACGTGCCGGATCGCCCGCGCGACGAGGTCCGCCGCCCAGGGATCGAACGCCTCGCCGGGCATCGAGCGCTGCCAGGTCATCTGCCGCTTGGCGAGCTGGCGCGTCGCCGCGATGCCGGTCGCCCGCAGCGCGTCGCGGTCGATCTCGCCGTCGAGGTGGCGCCACGCCTGCCGGTAGCCGACCGAGCGCATCGACGGCATCGACGGATCGAGCGGGTAGCGGCCGCGCAAGGCAGCGAGTTCGTCGACCAGTCCCGCATCGAGCATCGCATCGAAGCGGACCGCGATTTCGCGGTGGAGCCGATCGCGGTCGGAAGGCGCGAGCGCGATGCGGATCGCGTCGAACGGCGCGCCGTCGCGACGGCCCTGCCACGCGGAGATCGGGCGGCCGGTGAGCCGGTAGACCTCCAGCGCGCGCTGGATGCGCTGCGAGTCGCCGGTTGCGAGGCGCGCCGCCGTCGTCGAATCGACGCGCGCGAGTTCGGCGTGCATGCGAGGCCAGCCGACACGCGCGGCCTCCGCATCGATCGCTTCGCGTGTCGCCGGGTCCGCGGGCGGCAGCTCGGACAGACCCTCGGTCAACGCCTTGACGTAGAGCATCGTGCCGCCGGCGACGATGGGCACGCGCCCGCGAGCGCGAATTGCGTCGATCGCCGCGCGCGCGTCGGCGCGGAATCGCGCGGCCGAGTAGCTTGCGGTCGGGTCGATCAGGTCGATCAGGTGGTGCGGCACGCGCGCGCGCGTCGCCATGTCGGGCTTGGCGGTGCCGATGTCCATGCCGCGGTAGACCTGCGCCGAGTCGACGCTCACGATCTCGCCGCCCAACGCTTCCGCGAGCGCGAGCGCAAGCGCGCTCTTGCCGCTCGCGGTGGGGCCGGTCAGGAGGATCGTCATCGCGCCGGACCATGCCACAGGCGCGCGGACGCCTCAACCCCGCGCCCCGATCGCGCCCTCCCGATGCGATACTTTGCGCGCGCCGGGTCACCGCCCGCGCGAACGTGGGGAAACGCATGCGACGAACCCGGTGCCGGCCCGCGCATCCCGTCGATCTCGGGCTGCCCCCCCGAGCCTATGCCCGGCTCGCGCGCCTCGACACGCCGTCGCGAGTCCAGGCCTACGTCGACGCGATCCCGGTCAACCACGAGCCCGACGGCGAGACCGTGCGCTCGGTCGCCGCCGCGATCCGTCATCGCCGCGCCCACTGCATCGAGGGCGCGTTCATCGCCGCGTGCGCGCTGTGGATCCACGGCGAGCCTCCGCTCCTGATGCACCTCGACACCGCCGGCCGCGATCCGCCGCACGTGGTCGCGCTGTTCCGCCGCGGCCGCTGCTGGGGCGCGATCTCCAAGTGCAACCACGCGCAACTGCGCTTCCGCGACGCGATCTACGCGAGCCTGCGCGAACTCGCGATGTCGTACTTCCACGAATACTGCGACCGCCGCGGGCGCAAGACGCTGCTCAGCCACTCCGGCGCGTTCGACCTGCGGCGCCTCGACCCCGGACTGTGGGTGACCGGTGAGGGCGCCTGCTGGGAAGCGCATGACCGCCTTGCCGCTTCGCCGCACCGCGCGCTGGTGACGCCGGCGCAGGCGCGCGCGCTGCGGCCGCAGAGCGCGTTCGAGCGCCGCGCGACCAGCGGCGTCCAGTACGCCGGCCCCGGCAAACCTCCCGTCCCACGGACGTCCCACGGACGGGGGGAGTGAAGTCAGCGCCCGCGCAGGAACAGCCGGTCGAGCTCGGGCAGAGTGAGCTGGTACCAGGTCGGCCGGCCGTGGTTGCACTGGCCCGCGCGCTCGGTCGCCTCCATCTCGCGCAGCAGTGCGTTCATCTCGGGGACGGCGAGCAGGCGGTTCGCGCGTACCGAACCGTGGCAGGCCATCGATGCGAGGAGTTCGTCGCGACGGGCCTCGACCTCGCCGCTTCGACCGACTTCGCGCAACTCGTGCAGGACGCTTCGCGCCAGCGCCGTCGCGTCGGCGTCGGCGAGCGGCACGGGGATCGCGCGCACCGCCAGCGTGGACGGCCCGAGTTGCGTGATCGAAAAGCCGAGCCGGTCCAGTTCCTCTGGGTGCTCCTGCACCGCCGCGATCTCGACCGGCTCCGCGGCGAAGGTCGCCGGCACGAGCAGCGGCTGGGTCGGCATCCGGACCGCGTGGGCGCTCTTGAGCTTCTCGTAGACGATGCGTTCGTGCGCCGCGTGCATATCGACGAGGACCAGTCCCGCGCGGTTCTGGGCGAGCACGTAGATGCCGTGGAGCTGCGCGAGCGCGAAGCCGAGCGGGTGGTCGTCGCCGGTCTCCGGCAGCGCGCTCGCCGCAGGGGCGCGCTCGCCGAAGAGCCGCGCGTAGAACGGCGAAGGCTCGGCGGCCAGCCCCAGCCGGTCCTGCGCCGGCGCAACGGCTGACGCCGGACGCCCGACTGCCCCCGACCCCGGAGGAGGCATGCGCGCCGCGGCGATCCCGAGCCGGTCCGCCGCCGACACCGCGGGCGCCTGCGCCGCGCTCGCGGCGAGCGTGCGCTCGATCGCGCTGCGCACGAACGGGTGCAGTGCGCCCCCGTCGCGGAACCGCACCTCGGTCTTCTGCGGGTGCACGTTCACGTCGACGCGACGCGGGTCGATCGCGAGCCAGAGCGCGTACGAAGGCTGGCGTTCGTGGTGCAGCACGTCGCGGTAGGCCTCGCGCACCGCGTGCGCGAGCATCCGGTCGCGCACGAAACGGCCGTTGACGAACAGGTACTGGGTCGACGCAGCCTGCGTCGCGTGGGTCGGACGGATCGCGTAGCCCGACAGCGACACGCCCGCGGACTCGGCCTCGACCACCGCCGAACCGCGCACGAACGCCTCGCCCAGCAGCGCCTCGACGCGGGAGGCGCGCGAACCCGGCAACAGCCGGTGAACCGCGCGCCCGTTGTGGGAGAGCGTGAATCCCGTCTCCGGATGCGCGAGCGCGAGCCGCGTGAACGCGGCTTCGCAGTGCGCCCACTCGGTCGCGTCGGTTCGAAGGAACTTGCGTCGCGCCGGCGTGTTGAAATAGAGCTCCTCGACCGCGATCGAGGTCCCCGACGCGAGTGCGGCCGGCGCGACCGGCGAGACGGTTCCGCCGTCCACCTCGATGCGCCACGCGTGCGCCCGCCCCGCCGCGCGCGAGGTGAGCGCAAGTCGCGACACCGCGGCGATCGACGCGAGCGCCTCGCCGCGGAACCCGAGCGTGGCGATGCCTTCGAGATCCGACGGCGCGGCGATCTTCGAGGTGGCGTGCCGCGCGACCGCGAGCGGCAGGTCTTCGCGCTCGACGCCCGCGCCGTCGTCCACCACGCGGATGCGCTTGATGCCTCCACCAGCGAGGTCGACGTCGATGCGCGTCGCGCCGGCGTCGAGGCTGTTCTCGATAAGTTCCTTGAGCGCCGCGGCCGGACGCTCGACCACCTCGCCGGCGGCGATCTGGTTGATGAGCAGGTCCGGAAGCGCGCGGATCGCAGCCATCGCTACCCGAGGTTGCGCGACCAGCGCGCGTAGACGCCGTCGGCGAGCGCGTTGAGCGATGCGATGCGGGCGTCGAGGCCGTCCAGAATGTCCGCGCGCGACTGCCGTTCCGGCGACGACGTCGCGGGAAGCTCGCCGGGCGCCATGTCGCACCACGCCTCGACGAGATCCGCGGTCATCTCGACGTGGCACTGGAACCCGATGTGCCGGTCGTCGATCACGCAGGCCTGGTTCGGGTTCCACGCGTTGGCGAGCACGCGCTTCGCGCCGGCGGGGAGCGTGAACGCGTCGTAGTGCCACTGGAACACGTTCATGCGCTCGCGGCCGCCGAACCACTCGTCCGCCGCCGCGCGATCGGTCGCCTCGACGTCGATCCAGCCGATCTCGGTGGTCGGCGCGCGCGTGACGACGCCGCCGAGCGCGCGCGACAGGATCTGGCCGCCGAGGCAGTGCCCGATCACCGGCACCCGCGCGTCGACCGCGCGGCGCAGCAGCACGGCGAGCGGGTCGCGCCACGGATAGTCGTCGTTCGCCCCCATCGGCCCGCCCATCATGCCGAGGCCGGCGAACTCGCGCGGGTCGTCGGGCACCGGCTCGCCCAGGTCGAGCGCGATCAGCCGGTACGGACGGTCGTTCGCCTCGAGCCAGTGCGCGAAGCGTCCCGGGCCCTCGGCGCGGGAGAACCGGAACACGGCGACGGGACGCAGCGTCATGCGACGGACGACGGCGGGGAGCGATCGCGGGCGTCGCGTGCAGGCGGCGCGCCGATACAATGACGAAACGTTCATTCTACCAAGCGGAGCCTGCCGGATTCCGCGGCCCGATCCCATGCTTCGAACCCCGAGCGCCCGCCGTGTCGCGATCCTGGCCGCCGCCGCGCTCGCCGCCGGCTGCGCCACGGCGCCCGAGGAGACGGTCTCGCCGAACGCGCACCTGCGCATCGAAGGCATCCCGCCCGTGCCGGCGTCCCTCGCCGCCAAGGTCGCGCCCTACACCGAGTTCCGGCCGCGCACGCTCGCATCCTGGCATCCGCAGAAGCACGAGATCGTCGTCGCGACCCGGGCGAAGAGCACGACGCAGCTCTTCGACGTGCGCTCGCCGCTCGCCGCTCCTCTGCAGGTCACCGACTTCGCCGAGCCGGTGCGCTTCGGAGCGTGGTGGCCTGCGAAGCCCGACACGCTCATCTTCGCGCGCGACAGCGGCGGGAACGAGCGGCTGCAGCTCTACCGACTGGACCCCGGCGCGAAGGAACCGGTGCTCCTGACCGATCCCGCGCGAGCGCACCAGTTCCTCGCGATCAACCGCACTCGCGACCGGCTGCTCCTCGGGTCGACCGACGTCGACCGGCCCGGCACACGCCGCGAGAACCCGACGCTCGACGTCACGCTGATGGATCCGCTCGCGCCTTCCCTCGCGCGGAAGATCGCCACGCTTCCGGGCACCGGATGGGGCGACTTCACCTGGTCGTTCGACGGTTTCCGGCTCGCGATGACCGAGTACCGGTCGGTGACCGACACAACGGTGTGGCTGATGGACACTGCCACCGGTGAACGCAGGCGCATCCTGCCCGGCCCCGGCGACCCCGCCGGGCGCACGATGGCGTCGACGCAGCTCTCGTTCTCGCGCGACGGGCGGGGCCTCTTCCTCACGACCGATCGGGACGGCGAGTTCCAGCGCGCGGCCTACCTCGACCTCGCGAGCGGAAGACTCGAGCCTTTCGGCCCGGAGAACCGGGACGTCGAGGAGCTCGCGCTCGCGCGCGACGGCCGCACGCTCGCGATGATCGTGAACGAGGACGGCGTCGGCGTGCTGCGCCTCTTCGACGCCGACACGCGACGGGAACTCCCGCGCCCGCAGGTGCCGATCGGCACCGCGAGCAACCTGCAGTGGCACGCGGACTCCACCGCGCTCGCGTTCGACCTCGACTCGGCGCGAAGCCCCGGCGACGTCTACGTGCTCGAACTCGCCGGCAACCGCGTCTCGCGCTGGACCGAGTCGAAGGTCGAGGGGCTCGACGCCTCGCGCTTCGCCGTGCAGGCGCCGATCGAGTGGAAGAGCTTCGACGACCGCACGATCACCGGCTTCATCGCGCGGCCGCCGGCGGAGCGCTTTCCCGGTCGCCGTCCGGTGATGATCCGGATCCACGGCGGGCCGGAAGCCCAGGCGCGGCCGGGCTTCATGGGCCGCTGGAACTACTACGTCAACGAACTCGGCCTCGCGGTCATCGAGCCGAACGTGCGCGGCTCGACCGGCTACGGCAGGACCTTCGTCTCGCTCGACAACGGCGCGAAGCGCGAGGACTCGGTCCGCGACATAGGCGCGCTCCTCGACTGGATCGCGGCTCAGAGCGACCTCGACGCCTCGCGCGTCGTCGTCGTCGGCGGCAGCTACGGCGGCTACATGGCACTCGCGGTCGCCACACACTACTCCGATCGGATCGCCGGCGCGATCGACATCGTCGGCATCGCCAACTTCGTCACGTTCCTCGAACGCACCGAGACCTACCGGCGCGACCTGCGCCGCGTCGAGTACGGCGACGAGCGGGACCCCGCCATGCGCGCGTTCCTGGAGAAGATCTCGCCGGTCAACAACGCCGCGAAGATCGGCAAGCCGCTGTTCGTCGTGCACGGTCGCAACGACCCGCGCGTCCCCTGGACCGAGGCGGAGCAGATCGTCGAGACCGCCCGCCGCCACGGCGCGCCGGTCTGGTACCTGCTCGCCGACAACGAAGGGCACGGCTTCGCGAAGAAGGACAACGCCGACTACCTGTTCTACGCGACCATCCGTTTCCTGCAGCAGACGGTGCTGGGCGGAAGCGGCGGCTGACCGGGGACGCCGGGCGCCTCCCCGCAAGCTCGCGCAGGGCGGCAAGCCGCGGTCCGCCGCCGGCGCAACGCCCGCGACGGGCGACTACATCTGCTTGAACAGATGCGTGAACTGCCGCGAGATCGGCAGCTTCTCCGGCCGCGCCTTGAACAGCGCGAACTGGCGTTCGGCGTCCTCCCGCAGCACGCCGGAGAGCGCCGAGACGTTGACGATCGTGCTGCGGTGGATCTGCCAGAAGCGGTCGGGGTCGAGTTCGGCCACGAGATCCTTGAGCGGCGTGCGGATGAGCGCTTCCGACTGCGCGAGCACGACGCGCGTGTACTTGGTGTCCGACTGGAAGTAGACGACGTCCTCGACCGGAATGAGGCGGATCTGCTTGCCGATGGCGGCCTTGATCCACCGGAGCCTCGACGCGGTCGGCGTGGCGCGCGCCCGAAGTTCGGCGACCACCGCCGACAGGTCGGCGGGCGCCGTCGCGAGCTTGGCCTTCACGCGCTCGACCGTCTGCGCGAGGCGCTCGCTCTCGACCGGCTTCAGCAGATAGTCGACCGCGCCTGCGTCGAAGGCCGAGATCGCGTACTGGTCGAACGCGGTGACGAACACGACGTGGCACTCGCCGCCGATCGCGGCGGCCACGTCGAGGCCCGAGCGGCCGGGCATCCGGATGTCGAGGAACGCGACGTCGGGTTCGTGCGCGTCGAACAGCGCGAGCGCCTCGTCGCCGTCGTTCGCCTCGGCGACGACCGCGAGTTCGGGCCAGGCGAGGGCGAGCTTCTCCTTGAGCCGCTCGCGCATCAGCGGTTCGTCTTCGGCGATCAGGGCGGTCGGGCGGGATTCGCTCATGGGCGGGCCATCACGGGGACGAAGGGGACGGTCGGGACCGCTGCCTCGCGCGGGATCAGGATGCGCGCCACGAAGCCGCGAGGCTCGTTCTCCTCGAGTTCGAGCGCACCCTGACCGCCGTAGAGGAGATCGAGCCGCTCGCGGACGTTGGCGAGTCCGATGCCGCCGCCCTTGAGTCCGCTGCCGGCGACGCCGGCACCGGTGTCGGCCACGGCGATCTCGAGCCTCTCGCCGGCTGCGCGCGCCGTGACATCGACGCGGCCGCCCGGGGACCAGGGCTCGATGCCGTGCTTGATCGCGTTCTCGACCAGCGTGATCAGCATACCCGGCGGCAGCGGCGCCGACTCGAGTCCGGCCGGCACGTTCACCGAGAACTCGAGCCGCCGCGGAAGGCGCGTGCGCATGATCGACAGGTAGGCGCGCACGAGGTCCGCCTCCGCGCCGAGCGTGGTCCGGGCCTCGCGCAGGCCGGGCGTCGCGGCGCGCAGGAAGACGATCAGGTCGCCGATCAGCTTCGCCGCGTCCGGCGCGCCCTTCTCCGCGAGCTGGCGCGCGCTGCCCAGCGTGTTGAACAGGAAGTGCGGCTCCACCTGGAGCTGCAGCATCTTCAACTGCGACTCGGCAAGCGCTCGCGAGAGTTCGCTCTGCCGCGCCTCCGACTCGAGCCTCGCGGTGAGCGCAGCGTACTCGCGGTTTCGCAGGTGCGCGATCAGCGCGACGACGAGCGCGTAGAGGAAACCGAACACGAGCCCCGCGGTGGCGACGTGGCGGAGCTTCGCGCTGTCGGCGAGCCAGTCGATCGGGTCGACGCCCTTGACGAGCCCGCCCACGCCCGCGCCGACGAACACGCCGGCGAGCGCGAGCAGCGGGCCGACGACGACGAAACGGAAGATCTTGCCCTGGAAGCGCCGGTAGCCGAACCAGGCCGAGAGCCCCGCCCAGATCAGCATCAGCACCACCAGATTGAACAGGATCGCCGCCTCGACGAACGACATGTTCCACGGCAGGCGCGAGGCGATCCACGCGAAGAGGGTCGTCGCGCCGACGATCACGAACAGCCAGCGCCAGCCGCCGGTCGCGTAGAACCAGCGGTCGAACGCCTGCACGTCCTGCCGCTCGACCTCGGAGAGCGACGACAGGACGCGGTCGGCGAAGGTCTCGTAGCGGGACTTGAGCGGCGCGGCCATGGGTTGGCGCCGGCCGGCGGGACCGCGGCCGGCAGCAGCGTCGGGCATTCTAGGCCGTGGGCGCTGTCCGGTCGCCGCAGCCGCCGACGGACGACGACCCGCGGGGACGGGGCGCGATCCGCGCGGACCGGAGGCGGACCGGCATCCTGTCCCGCGGGGCTCGGGCTACAGCCCCTTCGCGATGCGCGCGAACGCCGAGTGGTTGTGGATCGACTCGAAGTTCTCGGCCTCGACCGCGAAGCCCGCGATCCGCGGATCGGCGCCGAGACGGGCCGCCACGCCGCGGACGAGGTCCTCGACGAAGCGCGGGTTGTCGTAGGCGCGCTCGGTCAGGTACTTCTCGTCGGCGCGCTTCAGGATCCCGTAGAGTTCCGCGGACGCCTCGGTCTCGGCCACGCGCAGCAGTTCGCCGACGCCGACCGGCTCGCGCGGGCGCACGCTGATCGTGATCGTCGAACGCTGGTTGTGCGCGCCGTACTCGGCGATCTCCTTCGAGCACGGGCACAGCGAGGTCACCGGAACGCACACGGTGACGAGCGAGCGGAACCGGCCGTCGTGGAGTTCGCCGGTGAGGCGCACCTCGTAGTCGAGCAGGCTCGCGACTCCCGAGATCGGCGCCGACTTGCGCACGAACCACGGGAACGCGATGTCGACGCGCCCGCCGGGTGCGTCGAGGCGCACGACGAGGTCGTCGAGCAGAGCGCGCAGCGTCGCCACCGTGAGCGGCGCGGCGCCGGGGGCCGCGAGGTCCTCGAGGATCTGCACCAGCCGCGACATGTGCGTGCCCTTGCGGTCGGCGGGCAGCGCGACCATCACGGCGAACGTGGCGATCGTCGACTGCGCGGGCGCCTCGCCGTCGGCGAACGCGAGCGGATAGCGCAGGCCGCGGATGCCGACCTGGTCGATCGCGAGGTTGCGCTCGTCGCTCCCCGACTGGGTGTCGGGGATCGCGAGCAGCGTCGAAGGGTTCTCGGGACGGTTCATCGGGAGGGAAAGCCTATCACGCCGCGGGCTTGATGCGCGCTCCGCCGGCGCGGGCGGGGAAGCGCGCTTCGATCGACGCCGCGATGCCTTCGGCGTCCAGGCCGCAGCGCGCGAGGAGCGCCGCCGGGTCGCCGTGGTCGACGAAATCGTCGGGCAGCCCGAGATGGAGCATCGGCACCGCGACGCCGGCGGAGGCCAGGGCCTCCGCGACTCCGCTGCCCGCGCCGCCGGCGACGACGTTCTCCTCGACCGTGACGATCGCGTCGTGGGTGCGCGCGACCTCCAGCACGAGTTCGACGTCGAGCGGCTTCACGAAGCGCATGTCGACGACCGTCGCGCCGAGCCCCTCGCCGGCCGCGCGCGCCGCCGCGACCGGCGCGCCGAACGCCAGGATCGCGACGCGCCCTTCCCTGCGCCCGCACTCGCGCAGGCGCCTCGCGCGGCCCACCGGCAGCGTCTCCAGCGCGGACGACATCGCGACCCCGGGCCCGGTCCCGCGCGGGTAGCGCACCGCCGCGGGCGCACCCAGCCGGAACGCGGTGGTCAGCATCCTGCGGCACTCGTCCTCGTCGGAGGGCGCCATCACCACGGTCCCGGGCAGGCAGCGCAGGTAGGTGAGGTCGAACGCGCCGTTGTGGGTCGCGCCGTCGGCGCCGACCAGCCCCGCGCGGTCGATCGCGAACACCACCGGGAGCTTCTGCAGCACGACGTCGTGGATCAACTGGTCGTAGGCGCGCTGCAGGAACGTCGAGTAGATCGCGACCACGGGCTTCATGCCGTCGCACGCGAGCCCCGCGGCGAAGGTCACCGCGTGCTGCTCGGCGATGCCGACGTCGAAACAGCGGTCGGGAAACTGGCGCGAGAAGCGCACGAGTCCCGAGCCCTCGCGCATCGCCGGCGTGATCGCGACGAGCTTCGGGTCCGCGACCGCCATGTCGCACAGCCAGTCGCCGAACACCTGCGTGTAGGCGGGGGCCGCGGCCGGCTTCTGCACGATGCCGACCGCGGGGTCGAAGCGGCCGACGCCGTGGTAGAGGATCGGGTCGGCTTCGGCGCGCGCGTACCCGAAGCCCTTCTTCGTCACCACGTGCAGGAACTGGGGGCCCGCGAACCTGCGCACGTTCGCGAGCGTGCGAACGAGCAGGTCCACGTCGTGGCCGTCGATCGGGCCGATGTAGTTGAAGCCGAACTCCTCGAACAGCGTGCCGGGCAGCACCAGCCCCTTGGCGTGCTCCTCGACGCGCTTCGCGATCTCGTGCGCCGGTCCGGGAATCTTCGACAGCACCCCCTTGCCGCCGCGCCGCACCGTGTCGTAGAGCCGCGACGACAGCACCCTGGCGAGGTAGCCGTTCAACGCGCCGACCGGCTCGGAGATCGACATGTCGTTGTCGTTCAGGATCACCAGCAGGTCGGAACCCTCGGCGTTGTTGAGCGCCTCGAACGCCATGCCGGCGGTCATCGCGCCGTCGCCGATCACCGCGACCACGCGGCGCGTTTCGCCCTGGAGCCGCGCGGCAGCCGCCATGCCGAGCGCGGCCGAAATGGACGTCGAAGAGTGCGCGGTGCCGAACGTGTCGTACTCGCTCTCGCTGCGCTTCGGGAAGCCGGAAGGGCCGCCCTCCTGCCGGAGCTTCGCCATCGCCTCGCGTCGCCCGGTCAGCACCTTGTGCGCGTAGGTCTGGTGGCCGACGTCCCAGACGATCCGGTCGCGCGGCGTGTCGAACGCGTAGTGCAGCGCGATCGTGAGCTCGACCGTCCCGAGGTTCGACGACAGGTGACCCCCGGTCGACGACACCGACCGGATCAGGAACTCGCGCAGTTCGCCCGCGAGCCGCAGCAGCTCCGCGCGGTCGAGCCGGCGCAGGTCGGCGGGCGAGTCGATGCGGTCGAGCAGCGCGCCCATCTCAATGCGACCGCGACACGATGTCGTCGGCGAGTTCGGCGAGGCGCCGCGACGCCGGGAACGCCGCGAGTGCGCGGCGCGCGTCGTCGCCCAGCGCGCGCGCCCTCGCCTTCGCCGCTTCGAGTCCGAGCAGCGAGACGTACGTGGGCTTGCCGGCGGCCGCGTCCTTGCCCGCAGTCTTGCCGAGCGTCGCGGTCGATCCCTCGACGTCGAGCACGTCGTCGACGACCTGGAACGCGAGGCCCGCGGCCTGCGCGTAGGCGTCGAGCGCGCGTTCACCGGACTCGTCGAGCCTCGCTCCGGCCGCGGCGCCGAGGCGAACGGCCGCGCGGATCAGCGCGCCGGTCTTCAGCCGGTGCATCGACTCGAGTTCGGACTCGGTCATCGAACCGCCGGTCGCGGCGAGGTCGATCGCCTGGCCGCCAGCCATGCCCAGCGCGCCGGACGCCTCGGCGAGCAGCGCGCAGGCGAACGCCGTGTCGCGCAACCGCGCTCGGCCCAGCACCGCGAACGCCTGCGACTGCAGCGCGTCGCCTGCGAGGAGCGCAGTGGCCTCGCCGAACGCGACGTGGCAGGTCGGGCGACCGCGGCGCATCGTGTCGTCGTCCATCGACGGCAGGTCGTCGTGCACGAGCGAGTACGCGTGGACCATCTCGACCGCGGAAGCGGGCGCGTCCACGTCGGCCGGATCGGCGCCGGCGAACTCTCCCGCCGCGTAGGCGAGCAGCGCGCGCATCCGCTTGCCGCCGCCCAGTGTCGCGTAGCGCATCGCCTCGACGAGCTTCGGTGCAGCGCCGCCCGCCGCGGGAAGCGCGCGGTCGAGCACCGCCTCGACGCGCGCGCGCCGTTCCTCCGCCCAAACGGCGAACGCGACGTCACCCTTCATGGGCGAAGCCTTCATCCTTCATGGTCGCAGCCTTCATGTTTCTTCGGGCCTGAACGCCTTCAGCACGCCCTGCTCGAGCACTTCGATCTCCTGCTGCGCGCCCTTGAGCGTCGCCTGGCAGTACTGCAGCAGTTCGGCCCCGCGCTTGTAGGCCGCGAGCGCCTCCTTGAGCGGCGCCTGCCCGCCCTCCATCGAGGCGACGATGGACTCGAGTTCGGCGAGCGCCGCCTCGAAACTCGCCGGCGAAGTCGCGGTCTTGGACATGGAGACTCCTTCGAAGTCCGGGTCGTCGCGCGTCGGACCGGCGGGTGCCGGGCCGCCCGGCGGGGCGGTCCCGCCGACCGGCGGCGCCGCCAGCGAGACAGGTAAGGTCTTGACCTGATTGCGAAAAGTCGTTTATCATAGCACCTTTTCACGACGCAGCCAGGCGTCCGAATCACCCCGCCGTGGGGCAATAGCGGAAGAAGCGGCCAGCTTGGCAACGGTCCGGGGCATGAGGCCCGCGGAGGCCGTCCTCCGGGACGGGCTTCGGAGGGCGCCACGGGCTCGGGTCGGGTGGGCGTTTCTTTCGAGAGAACCTACGGTCATGTCGAACCTGGCGGCCGCGACGCAGCTGCGGCAACCCGTCTCGCAGTTTCCGTCGCACTGGTACGGCGACGCGCGCGTCTTCGACGCCGAGAAGCGCACGCTCTTCGCGCGCGCACCCGGCTACGTCGGCCACGAACTCATGGTCCCCGAGGTCGGCGACTACCAGACGCTGCCGGGGCGCCTAGACGGCGAGATGCTCGTACGCAACGCGTCCGGCATCGAACTCCTGTCGAACGTCTGCCGCCACCGCCAGGCGCTGATGCTCTCCGGCAAGGGCAACGCGCGCGCGATCGTCTGCCCGATCCACCGCTGGACCTACGATCTGAAGGGCGAACTCATCGGTGCGCCGAAGTTCGCCGAGAAGCCCTGCGCGAGCCTCGCGCGCTCGCCGATGCAGCGCTGGAACGGCCTGCTGTTCGACGGCCCGCGCGACGTCGCCGCCGACCTCGCGCCGTTCGCCTCGCGCGAACTCGACTTCTCCGGCTACGTGCTCGACCGCGTCGACCAGCACGAGTGCTCGTACAACTGGAAGACCTTCATCGAGGTCTATCTCGAGGACTACCACGTCGGGCCGTTCCACCCGGGGCTCGGCAGGTTCGTGACCTGCGAGAACCTCAAGTGGGACTTCGCGCCCTGGGCGTCGCTGCAGACGGTGGGACTGAACGCAAGCTTCGCGAAGGCCGGGACGAAGACCTACGAGCGCTGGCACAAGGCGGTCCTCGACTACTACCGCGGCGAACTGCCGAAGGTCGGCGCGATCTGGCTCACCTACTACCCGAACGTGATGGTCGAGTGGTACCCGCACGTGCTGGTGATCAGCACGCTCTATCCGCGCGGGCCCGACCGCACGCTCAACGTGGTCGAGTTCTACTACCCCGAGGAGATCGCGCTGTTCGAGCGCGAGTTCGTCGAGGCCGAGCAGGCCGCCTACCTCGAGACCGCGCGCGAGGACGACGAGATCGGCGAGCGCATGGACGCCGGACGCCGCGCGCGGGGCGCGCCCGGC
>JADLBN010000116.1 GCA_020847675.1 Burkholderiales bacterium
CAGCGAGGGCCCGACGATCACCATCGTGTTCAAGGCCGCCGAAGGCATCGAGGCCGGCAAGACCTTCATCCGTTACAAGGACGTCATCATCGGACAGGTGAAGACGATCCAGTTCACCGAGGACTACGCCAACGTCGAGGTGACCGCCAAGATCAACAAGCGCGCCGCCGGGCTCATGGTCGACGACGCGCAGTTCTGGGTGGTCCGGCCGACCATCAGCCTGTCGGGCATCTCCGGGCTCAACACGCTCCTCTCGGGCAACCACATCGGATTCAAGGCCGGCGAGTCGCACCTCGAACGCAGCGAGTTCGTGGGCCTCGACAAGGCGCCGCTGGTCGCCGGACAGCTCGGCAGCGAGTTCACGCTGAATGCGGACAGCCTGGGATCGCTCGCCGCCGGATCCCCGATCTACTACCGGCGCCTGCCGGTCGGCCAGGTCATCGGATTCGACCTCGCCCCGGACGGCAAGTCCGTGGAGATCCAGGTCTTCGTCGCCGCCCCGTACGACAAGTTCGTGAGCGTCGGCACGCGTTTCTGGAACGTGAGCGGCATCGACGTCAACCTCGACGCCAACGGCCTTGGCGTACGCACCGAGTCTCTGGCCTCGCTCATCATCGGCGGCATCGCGTTCGACGTCCCGCCGTTCGTGCACGACACCGCGCGGGCCGCTCCGGACGCCACGTTCCCCCTATACCCCGACCGGGCCGTCGCGATGAAGGCGCGCGATGCGACGACGCGCCAGTACGCGCTCCGGTTCAACGAGTCGCTGCGCGGGCTCTCGGTCGGCGCGCCGGTGACCTACCTCGGCGTGCAGGTCGGCGAAGTGATCGACATCGGTTTCGACGTCTCGCCCGAGCAGGCGCAGATCGCCCCGCGAGTGTCGATCTCGATGTATCCGGAACGGCTGGTCTCGGCCGGAGACCCCGAACAGCGAACCCGATTCGAACAGTTCCTCAAGGGGGACGAGAAGCGCCGCAACACGTTCCTGCAGCGCCTGGTCGACGAGCGCGGCCTGCGCGCGCAGCTTCGCACCGGAAGCCTGCTGACCGGCCAGCTCTACGTCGCGTTCGACTATTTCCCCAACGCACCGAAGGCCGCGATCCGCACGAGCCGCGGCATTCCGGAACTCCCGGTGGTCCCGAGCGACCTGGTCGATCTCACCGCCAAGCTCGCGAGCATCCTCGACAAGCTCGACAAGCTGCCGATCGAGAAGATCGGCTCCGACCTCACCCGCGACCTCGACTCGCTCGACAAGACGCTCACCAGCGCCACGGCGCTCATCGGCCGCGTCGACACCGAGCTCGTCCCGTCGATCAAGACCGACCTCGAGGCGCTGCACCGCACGCTGGAGAGCGTCGAGCGCACGTTGAAGAACGCGAACAGCACGCTGGTCGGCCCCGATGCGCCTGCGCAGCAGGAATTGCGCGACGCGCTGGTCGAGTTCACCCGCGCGGCGCGCAGCCTGCGCGTGTTCCTCGAATACCTCGAGCGCCACCCCGAGTCGCCGATCCGCGGCAAGGCGGCCGAAAACACCTCCGGGAGCAAGTGATGCACCCACGAGCCGGCTTCGCGATCGCCTGCCTCGCGTCCTGCCTCGCCACAGGCTGCGGCACCTCGCCGCCGTCGCGGTTCTACGCGCTCGCCGCCACCTCCGCGCCGGCTTCCGCGACCTCGTCGCTCGTGGTGGCCGTAGGGCCGGTCACGGTGCCTTCCGTCGTCGACCGTCCGGAAATCGTGGTCCAGACCGGTCCGAACGAAGTGCGGATCGACGACTTCAACCGCTGGGCCTCGCCGCTGCAGGACAACCTCACGCGCGCGCTCGCGGACAATCTGTCCGCGGACCTCGGCACCCCGCGGGTGATCCGCTTCCCGCAGCCGATCGCGATCGAGCCCGACTACCGCGTCGTGGTGGAGGTCCGCACGTTCCAGTCGGAGCCGGGCGTGGCGGCGACCCTCGACGCGATCTGGACGGTGCGGCGAACGAGAGACGGGAAGACGCAGACCGGGCGCACCGCCGTGCGCGAACCGGTCGCGGAGAAGGGCTACGACGCGCTCGCCGCCGCGCACAGCCGCGCCGTGGCGCGCGCGAGCCGCGACATCGCCGACGCGATCCTCGCGCTGCAGCGCGGCGCCTGACCGGCTTCGGCCAGCGCAGCGACCCCGCGCGGCTCCCGGGCCGCGCGTCCCCACGTCGGCCTGTGCGACAATTCCGGCTCGCGGACTTCCTCCGCGCCTGCCCCGGACAGTCACTCGCTTGCGCCGCACAAGCCGCCTCAAGGAACTGATCGCCTCGCCCCGGATCCTCGTGATGCCGGGCGTGCACGACGCGCTTGGCGCACGGCTCGCCGAAGCCGCGGGCTTCGATGCGATCACCCAGGGCGGCTACAGCGCGACCGCGTCGCTCCTGGGCGCCCCGGACTCGTCGCAGCTCTCGCTCACCGAGATGTCGCAGATGTATTCGCGCCTCGCCGACGCGACGTCGCTGCCGATCCTCGCCGACGCGGACACCGGCTTTGGCAACGTTACCAACGTCGCGCGTACGGTTCGCCTCTACGAGAAGGCCGGCGTCGCCGGGTTGTTCATCGAGGATCAGGTCTTCCCGAAGCGCTGCGGCCACATGGCCGGCAAGGCCGTCGTGCCGACGGCCGAGTGGCTCGCGAAGATCCGCGCTGCGCTCGACGCGCGCGTGGATCCCGACCTCGTCGTGATGGCCCGCACCGACGCGCTGGCGGTGCTCGGGCTCGACGAGGCGATCGAGCGCGCGCAGCTCGCGCGCGAGGCCGGCGCCGACCTCCTGTTCGTCGAGGCGCCCACCAGCGCCGACCAGATGCGCCGCATCTGCCGCGAGATTCCCGGTCCCTGCCTCGCCAACAACGTCGAGCAAGGGCGTTCCCCGGTGCTTCCCGCGTCCGAACTCGAAGCGATCGGCTACGCTGCCGTCGTCTTCCCGGTCGCGGCGACCTACGCGGTCGCGCATGCGCTGCGCAGCTTGTTCGCCACGCTGCGACGTACCGGAACTACTGCGGACGCTGCATCCTCGCTCGTCACGTTCGACGAGTTCAACGAACTGGTCGGCCTCTCGGCCCAGCGACGCCGCGAGGCCGCGCTGCAGGACGAAGCGGACCGCCTGACGGCCGGTCGCGCGCGGCCATGAGCCGCACTGCGCATCGCGCTCCCACACGAACCCACGATTCACCCAGGAGGAACCCCCGATGATTCCGATCCTCTCCCCCCGCTTCCTTGCCGCGGCAGCCGCCCTCGCCTTCGCGGCCGGCGTGTCCGCCCAGCCCGTCGTCATGCGCATCTCGCATCAGGTGCCGCCGGCGCACCACATGACGAAGATGCTCGAGGGCTTCGCCGCCGACGTCAAGGCGCGCACCCAGGGCGGCGTCGACGTCCAGATCTTCGGCTCCGAGCAGCTCGCGAAGGCCGCCGAGAACTTCCCGCAGGTGGCGCGCGGCACGATCGAGGCCGCGATGAGCGTCAACCCGCAGTGGGGCAAGACCATTCCGGAGATGAGCGCGACGCTCATTCCGTACGCGATGAGCGACCTCGAGCGCATCAAGCGCTTCCCGACCTCGGAGGCGCGCAAGTTCCTCGACGCCAAGCTCGAGCAGCGCGGCGTCCACTCGATCGCCTGGCTCTACATCACGCGCCAGACGATCATCACGTCGAGCAAGCAGCCGATCATCAACGTAGGCGACTTCAAGGGCGTCAAGATCCGCGGCCTCAACACGATGACCGACGCCGGGCTCGTCGCCGCCGGGGCAGCCCCCTCGGCGATGGCCGGATCCGAGGTCTACCAGGCGCTGCAGTCGGGCGTGCTCGACGCCGGGCTGACCGACGTGTCCGCGGCGTTCTCGCGCAAGTACTTCGAGGTCCAGAAGTACGGCACCGTCGGGCCGATCTACACGATCTACTTCCACCTCTACGTGAACCCGGCGTGGTGGGCGAAGCTCAAGCCCGAGTACCGCCAGGCGATCGAAGCGGCGGGCGCGAAGGCCGAAGCCGACGCGATCGGCATCACCGAGGCGACCGCCGACGCGGCGATCCGCGATCTCCAGGCCAAGGGCATGGCGATCCACCTGCAGACGCCTGCCGAACAGGCAGCCTGGCGCGCGGTGATGGAGCCCGCGGTCCGCGACGCGTTCCTCAAGAGCGCGCCCGAGGGCGGACCGAAGATCCTCGAACTGCTGGGCAAGCTCTGATCGCCGCCGGACCGGCCGCGTGAAAGTGCTGGAACGCGCCGTGCGCGCACTCGCGCGCGCGGGCATCGCCGTGGCCGCCGCCGCGACGCTCGTGTCGATGGCGGTGATCGGCTACTCGGTCGTGATGCGCTACTTCTTCTCGCATCCGACGCCGTGGGTCGACGAGGTGGTCGGCTACCTGCTCGTCGCCGCGGTCATGCTCGCCGCGGCGGACGCGCTGTTCCACGGCGAGCACATCGCGGTCGACGTGCTCACCGAAAGGCTCGGCACGCGCGGCCGGTGGATCGTGACACTGGGCGGTCTCGTCGCCGTCGCGGCGACGGCGGCGCTGCTCACGTTCGAGGGATTCGACATGGTCGCCTTCTCGCGCATGGTCGACCTGCGCTCGAACGGCTACCTCGCCACGCCGATGTGGATTCCGCAGCTCGCGGTCCCGCTCGGGGCAGCCCTCCTGGGCGTGGCAGCGATCGTGGCGTTCGTCGCCGCGTGGCGCGACCGGCGGTCGGCCGAGCGTGGCGAGACCGCCCCGCCGCCGGATCTGGGCGTCTAGCCTTTCCCGAGCCGACGATGCTGTTCGCCCTGATCCTCGCCGGTCTCGTGCTCGTGCTCCTGACCGGCGTCCCGGTGTTCGCCGGGCTGGCGCTCTTCGCCACGGCCATCGTCTACGTCGCCGAGGGCAACCTCGGCGGCATGGGCGACCTCGTGTTCGGCAAGCTCGACACCTACCTGCTGGTCGCCATTCCGCTGTTCACGCTGATGGCGCACTTCATGATCCGCGGCAAGGTCGTCGACGACCTGTTCGGCGCCGCGCACACGCTGCTGCGCCACCTGCCCGGCGGGATGGGCGTGGCGACCGTGGCCGCGTGCACGGTGTTCGCCGCGATCTCCGGATCGAGCGTCGCGACCGCGCTCACGATCGGCTCGGCGGCGATCCCGCTGATGATCCGCTACGGCTACAGCCCGCGGGTGGCCTACGGCGTGGTGGGCGGCGGCGGCACGCTCGGAATCCTGATTCCGCCGTCCGGGCCGATGGTGCTGTTCGGCGTCGTGTCGGACACGTCGATCGGGGCGCTGTTCATGGCGGGCGTCGTGCCCGGACTCATGCTTGCCACCATCTTCGCCATCTACTGCATGACCGAGGCGAAGCTCGCGCGCCACCCGGTGAAGACCGAGCCGCGCGCCACGGCACGCGAGGCGCTCGCCGCCCTGCGCCGCTCGTTCTGGGCGCTGACGCTGCCGGCGACGGTGCTGGGCGGCATGTACTTCGGCGTGTTCACGGCCACCGAGGCCGCCGCGGCGGGCGCGCTGGGGGCGCTGGCGATCGCGTCGCTCGTCTACCGCAACCTTCCGCCCGCGGAGATCTGGCGCTCGGCGATCGACGCCGCCCGCAATTCGGCGATGCTCTTCCTGATCCTGGCCGCGGCGGCGCTGCTCGGCAACGCGCTCACCAAGCTGCGCATTCCCGTGCAGATGGTCGAGCTGGTCACGCACTACGGGCTGTCGCAGACCGGGTTCCTGCTCGCCGTGATGCTGGTGGTCTTCGTGCTCGGCATGTTCCTCGA
>JADLBN010000117.1 GCA_020847675.1 Burkholderiales bacterium
CAATTTGCCGGACCACTCCGCGGCGCGCGCTGGGAATCCGGTGCAGAGCAAGCCGAACGACGACGAGGATCCTGCGGATGCGCCGACCGCGCCGGAGAAGAAGAATGGTCCCGGCGGAACCGGCGCGGCCGCGATCGCTTGATGACTCCCCGGGGAAACTCCTTCGGTCCCGGGAAGCTTGGCCCGACGGCAACGTCGGGCCTTTTTCATTTCACGGAGCGATGACGATGCAGCATCCACGGCTCGCCGAGCGCCTCTACAACGAGCCGCTCCTGCTGTTGCCCGAAAAGGCCGAAGTCATCGAGCGCGTCTTCGCCGCGTACCAGGCCGGCGACGAGGCGAAACTGCCGAAGTGGGAGCCGGAGCGCGAGCACGCGGCGCTGCTGGTGCCGGCGCGGCGCACCGAAGCGGGCTACTCGCTGACCGCGCACGGCGTCGCGATCGTCCCGATGATGGGCTCGCTGGTGCAGCGCGCCGGCGGCCTCGATGCAATGTCCGGTCTGACCGGGTACAACCGCGTGACGGCCATGCTCGACGCGGCGATGCGAGATCCGCTGGTCCGCGGCGTCGTGCTCGACGTGGATTCGCCCGGCGGGGAAGTGGCCGGTGCCTTCGAACTCGCGAGTTTCATCGCGAACGCGCCGAAGCCGGTCTATGCGGTCGCCAACGAGCTCGCCGCGAGCGCGGCCTACCTGATTGCCTCGGCAGCGACCGAGATTTACCTGCCATCGACGGCGCAGGTCGGGTCGGTCGGCGTCGTGCTGTTGCACCAGGACCGCAGCGAGGTCATCGCGAAGTCGGGCGTCCGGTACACGCCGATCTTTGCCGGCGCAAAGAAGATCGACGGGTCGAGTCTGACGCCGCTGTCGGAAGGCGCGCGGCTCGACCTGCAGGCGCGTGTCGACGACGTGCACGAGCAATTCATCGCTGCGGTGGCCGAGCGGCGCGGGATCAAGCCAAAGGCGGTGCGCGACACGGAGGCCGGGATGTTGTCCGCCTCGCGCGCGGTCGCCGAAGGTTTCGCCGACAAGGTGGGCACGCTGACGGATGCGATCACGGCGTTGCACGCCGAACTCGCGCGGCCGGGGTTCACGTTGAAGACTCGCGCGGCAAGCGAAGACGGTTCACTCATCGCCGATGGCGGCGGAAAGGACGAAGACATGAGCAAGACGATCGAACAGCCGGCCGCGGCGACCGCGACCGATCTCGCGAACGAACGCGCGGCGGGCTACGCGCAGGCCGAGAAGGACCTGACGCCGAAGGCGAAGGCCGAGGGCGCAACCGAGGAGCGCGCGCGCATCGCGGCGATCCTCGCGCACGACGAGGCGAAGGAACGCCCGGCCGCGGCCCGCCAGGTCGCGATGGAAACGGATATGCCGGTCGCGACGGCCGCCAAGTTCCTCGCGGGGCTCCCGAAGGAATCGCCCACGAAGCCGGCGAACGCGCTCGCCGCGGCGATGCCGCCGAACCCGAGCATCGGCGCCGGCGGCGAGAAGCCGGACAAGCCGGCCGGGAAGACGATCAACGCGCAGGGCATCTTCGCCAAGCGCGCCGAACAGGCCAAGGCCGCGCTCGCGCGGTGACGCCAAGCGCGCCCGCCAGCGCGTCCACACGACTCCACTTCTCCGGAGATACGACATGACCAGCTTCACCGAAAAGGGCCACGCCGGCGGCTTCATCCTGATGCCGGCGAACGGCGATCGCTCGTTCGAGAAGGTCACGATCCTGTCGGGCGAGGTGCTCGACGCCGGGTCGGTCCTCGGCAAGCAGACCTCGGGCGGCAAGTACGTCCAGTACGACGACGACGGCACGGACGACGGCCGCCGGGTCGCGGCGGGGATCCTCCTCGACGCGGTCGACGCGACCGACGGCGACGTCGAAGCGACGATCATCGCGCGCGACTGCACCGTTAACGGCGAGGAGCTCGCGTGGAAGTCGGACGACGAGGTCGACGCCGGCAAGGCGGACCTGCTCGCGCTCGGCATCGTCGTTCGCTGACCGAAGCGACGATCACAACCCATAGCGGCTGATCGCCGCGCGAAACAGACAGGAGAATCTCATGTCCGGAATCCTGGACGTTTTCAAGGAAGACCCGTTCAGCGTCGTGGCGCTGACGGACGCGGTCAACGAAGTGGAGTTCATCCCCGGCATTGCCGGCCGCGAAGTCGACTGGCAAGAGTCGGGGATCTCGAAGACGACGATCGCCATCGAGCGCAAGGGCGAGTCGCTGGTCATCGTCGACCCGTCGCCGCGCGGTTCGCCCGGCGACGCCATCGCGAAGCCGAAGCGTGACATCCGCAGCCTGAACGTGCCGCATTACGAGGTGCAATCGTCGGTCTACGCCGACGAAATCCAGGGCGTGCGCGCGTTCGGCAGCGAGTCGGACGTCGAGACGATCGCCGGCAAGGTGGCCGAGCGGATGCGCGAACTCGTGCAACTGTCGATCGACCCGACGCTCGAATACCAGCGCGTCGGTGCGGTGAAGGGCGTCATCCTGAACGGCGACGGGTCGACCCTCTACGACCTGTTCAGCGAGTTCGGTGTTTCGCAGGAGACCGAGATCGGGTTCGACGTCGCCACGGACGGGAGCGCGACCGGGGCGCTGCGAAAGAAGGTCAACGGCGCGGTGCGCCTGATCGCGAACAACCTGAAGGGCGCGCCGTACCGCGGGATCAAAGCGTTCTGCGGCGACACGTTCTACGACGCGCTGGTCACGAATGCCGAAGTCGTGAAGTCATACCTCAACTGGACGGCGGCGGCCGATTTGCGCGGAGACACGTTCGGCCCGTACCAGGCGTTCCCGTGGGGCGGCGTGACCTGGATCAACTACCGGGGCTCGAACGGCGCGACGCCGTTCGTCGACGCGACCAAGTGTCACCTGTTCCCGGTCGGCGTGCCGGGGCTGTTCCGCACCGTGTACGCGCCGGCCGACTACGTCGAGACCGTGAACACGAACGGGCTGCCCCGCTACGCGCGCCAGTACGAGATGCAGAACGGCAAGGGCATCTGGCTCGACGTGCAGGCGAACGCGCTGAACTACTGCACGCGGCCGAAGGTTCTGCTCAAGGGCAAGAGCTCGGCGTAGTCGCGTCGAGCATCGCGCTGTCGCTACTCGATCACGGCGGGATCGGGCGGCGGGGGAAGCGCCCGGAGTTCACACGGCTCCGGGCGCTTTGTTTCACGCGAAACATTCCATCGGGGGGTCGGCGTGGCGAAGAAGGTCGATTTCGTCATTGAAAAGGGAGCGGAGTATGCGCTCGATTTTCAATGCCTGGAATCCGACGGCGAGACGCAGAAGGACCTCACCGCACGCGATGCGCGCTTCACGATACGCGCGCCGGACGCGAACGGGACCATCGTCTTCGACGTTGGGCTCGGCGACTCATCGGGAGCTCTCACGGTGGACCTCGACACGTCGACCTATCAACTCCGCATCCCGGCGAGCGCGACGGCTGCGCTCGACGCTGATGCGTGCAAGGGGGGGGCGACGTTGAAGGACTGGCCGGCCAGCGACGAGGACGCCGCGGTCCGACTCGCCGAAGGTCCGGCGCGCTGGTCGCCAGAGTCGACGCGCGACGACGAGTCGGGGGTATAGGTGGCCGACGTCGTGAAGATCACCGAGCAGGTCGTCGAGGTCGTCAAGGTATCGGCGCCGCGCGGATTGCCCGGTACGGATGGCGCGACGGGACCGACGGGGCCGACTGGGCCGACGGGGAACGCCGGCGCGCAAGGCGTGTCTGGTCCAACGGGCGCAACAGGGACGACAGGAGCAACTGGACCGGCTGGCGCAACGGGGGCGACAGGCCCTACCGGACCGACGGGTGCCACGGGTCCGACGGGCGCGGACTCGACGGTGCCGGGGCCGGCGGGTGCGACGGGCGCGACGGGCGCGACGGGCGCGACGGG